>NZ_JBPPGJ010000004.1:0-377595 GCF_051594765.1 Oryzibacillus soli | reverse complement strand
GAACTGGGGACAAATGCTACTACAGTTGTCCGTCTTTTTCCCGGATCGGGTCGGTCAACATTTACGGTAAGCAGGCCAAACTCCCCCTCCCGGGGGAGTTCCCTATAAATGAGTTTACACAAAATTATTGACAGACCCGTTTTATTGCCGCCGATGGACATCATCACAACATCTAAAATCAAGCAAAAAGCGTTAGCGGTGGAAGCTTCTTATCCAGAGCAATCCTGACGAGCAGATTTTACTCTCCAGCTCTATGCTTTCATTCGTGAACGACGGGACCGATGGACCGTCAAGGAGATATGCAAAGTACTTGCTGTCAGCGAATGGGCTATTACCGTAGCTTGAAGCCTTCGAATACAGAACCATTCGCCAGTTGTCGAAAACCCGACAACTGGCATTTTTTTATAATACAACGGGAATGGGATAAAGTTCTTGTCATTTATTACATCTTTATTTTTCTACTTTAATGCAAGGAATAACTTCGGATGTATATTCCCCGTTTGCTGTTAACCCAACTGGAATCGTACACATGGTTCCAAATATCTCGCATATGAGAACGATGGTAGGCGGGTTAATAACGGCACTTCTGCTTGGTGTCCAAATTGTTTGTGTTCTCATATCGGTCATTTGTGACAATGGTCCTTCCAAAACCCCTGTAGCGCCAGGATCCATAATGACCATAACATCGTGCAAAAAGAGCGTTCTTAGTGTCAAGTTTGAGGTTGGAATATCACATAACAAGATGGAGGGGCCAATCGGGTTTATCTTTTCAGGTGCAAAATCGTTTTTTTGATCCATAATCATCACCCTTTTGCTCTTATTTCCCTTCAGCTACTATTACGTTTTAAGCAAGAAAAAAATTCCCTGATCTTGGAAAGATATTGCCCCTTCCGGAGTGGAAGAGATTTCATTAATCTCTCTCTGGAATGTGTTGACAGATAAAAGTCATAGTGATAATATACCAACAAGAATACTCGGTTTAAAGTGGCGAAGAACGCTTATATATTATCGTCCTGAAGCGAGAAGCAGGCAGCTTTTCGTTTTTGTTTTTTAGGAGGGATAAGAATTGATCAGGCTGGAGCATATATGCAAAACGTTCGACTCAAGTGCCGGCCAGGTAGTGGCTGTGAAGGATGTATCTTTGGAAATTGAGAAAGGTCGGATTTTTGGAATTATCGGTTTCTCCGGAGCGGGAAAATCTACCCTGGTTCGCTGCATCAATCTGCTGGAGGTGCCCACGAGCGGTACGGTTACGATAGACGGCCAGGAGCTTACTGCAATGACCGACAGGGAGCTGCGAAAGGCCCGGAAACGTATCGGCATGATTTTTCAGCATTTTAACCTGATGCGCTCCCGAACTGTGTTTGGCAATGTTGCGTATCCGTTAAGGGGCAGCGGCCTATCCAAAAAGGAAATTGCCGAAAAGGTACGCAACCTGCTGCGGTTGGTAGACATTGAGGATAAGGAAAACGCGTATCCCAGCCAGCTTTCCGGAGGCCAGAAACAGCGTGTGGCCATTGCACGTGCCTTGGCTAACGATCCCAAGGTGCTGCTGTGCGATGAGGCCACCAGCGCGCTGGACCCTCAAACCACCCATTCAATTCTTAAATTGTTAAAGCAACTGAATGAGCAGCTAGGTATTACGATCGTTGTAATCACCCATGAAATGGCGGTGGTCAAAGAAATATGTGATCGTGTCGCCGTTATGGAAAGGGCACAGGTGGTAGAAGAAGGGGAAGTTTTCTCCATTTTTTCTAACCCCCAACAAGACATAACGAAGGATTTTCTTCGAACTACATCCAATCTGCAGAAAATTGAGGAGCTTCTGGAGGCCGATTCACCGGTAGCAAGACTGCAGCCAGGAGAAATCATTGTGCGGTTGACCTATGTGGAGAGGAATGTATCAGAGCCATTGATTTCTACCGTGTCCAGGCAGTTCAATATTAATCTGAACATCATTTTTGCCAACATCGAAATCGTGCAGAATGCCCCTATCGGGGGGACCGTGGCCATTGTCACCGGGGAACCGGCGCACATTACCTCAGCCATCCAGTACCTGTTGGATAAGAATGTTGGCGTGGAGGTGATCGCGGATGCAAGAGTTTCTGAATAACTGGATTCCCCATATCATGAACAAGCAGTCCGCCTTTTACCAGGCCTTTATCGATACTCTGGTTATGGCATCCTGGTCAGGTGTCTTATCCTTTGTGCTGGGATTGTCCCTTGGTGTAGTTATAACCGTCACAAAACCGGGCGGGATCTTGCAGCATAGGGCTGTATTCCAAGTCCTGGATAAGGTCATTAACTTCTTCCGTTCGATCCCCTTTATTATTCTGCTTACCGGCGTCATGCCTTTATCCCGGCTGATTATGGGAACGGCTATCGGCGTGGAAGGCGCTATTGTTCCCCTTGTGTTTGGAACGGTGCCCTTCTTTGCCAGGCAGATCGAAAATGCCCTAGCCGAAATTGATCACGGCTTGATCGAAGCTGCTTTATCCATGGGATCAAGTCCTGTGGAAATCATCTTTCGGGTTTATTTGCGGGAGAGCATTGCGGGAATTGCCCGGAGCACCACCATCACAGCCATCAGTTTACTGGGACTTACGGCTATGGCAGGGGCGGTGGGAGCTGGCGGGTTGGGGGATTTCGCTATCCGCTATGGGCACGACCGGAATCAGACTGATGTAACGTATGTGACGGTTCTGGTTATGGTCATTCTGGTCAGCCTCATTCAATTCATCGGAAGCTTCGTGGCCAAGAAGAATACTCGTTAATGGCCCTTACTCTATAACAGGGTGCTCTCATATCTATCCTAGAAAACTAAAACTTACTGGAGGTTTTTATGATGAAGGTTATTAAAAGGGTTGCATTAGCTATAAGTATTACTCTCCTGATCCTGTCTTTGGCCGCTTGCGGTTCCAAGGATTCCGATAAAAGCGGATCAAGCGAAACGGTAAACTTGAAGCTTGGTGTGGTTGGTGGTATTTATGAAGAGCTGTGGGCCCCTGCTAAGAATGCTCTGAAGGAACAGGGCATTAATCTGGAATTTGTCCAATTCTCGGACTATGTTACTCCGAATAAAGCCCTGAACAGCGGTGAAATTGACCTGAACGCCTTCCAGCACCGGATTTATCTCGATAATGAAATCAAGACGAACGGCTACAAGATCGAAAAAATCGGCAACACTTTCATTATTCCTCTGAATCTGTACTCTAGCAAGGTTACTTCTGTAAAGGATCTGAAGGTAGGCGATACGATTGCCATTCCTAACGATGTGACTAACGGCGGAAGGGCCTTGAAGGTATTGGAGGCGGCAGGACTCATCAAGATCAAGAAAAGCGCAGGCTTCAGCCCCACTGTGGCAGATATTGAAAGCTACACGGTAGGCATAAAAATTAAGGAACTGGCCGCTAACACCATTCCTTCCGCCTTGGCTGATGTAACCGCCGGCATCGTTAACGGCAACTTTGCCCTGGATTTTGGATTGAAGACAGATAAGGCTATTTTTACGGATACCAGCTTGAAGGAAGAGAATTATTGGAATCTGATTGCTGCCCGCAGCGAGGATGTTCAGAACGCGGACAAGGCTGCCATCTATAAAAAAGTGGTAAAGGCTTTCCAAGCAGCTGAAACGGAAAAAATATTCAAAGAAAAGTTTGGCGGCTTCTTTATCGCCGTGGGCTGGGATAAGGATTTGCTGGCCAAGTAGGAAGGGAAACGGCAATATTGTCTGCTAAAAGGGGGAGAGCAAGGTGCAGAAGCTATCTGACCGGACAGCCGGATTTACAGACTCTGTGATCCGGCGCATGACGCGGGTATCCGCACAATACAACGCCATCAATCTGTCCCAAGGCTTTCCCGATTTTGAACCTCCACAGGAGATCCTGGACCGGCTGGGACAGGTGGCTCAAGAGGATTTTCACCAATATTCCATTACATGGGGCTCCCAGAACTTCCGGGAGGCATTGGCAGCCAAGCAGTCGCGGCTGATGGGACGCACCATTGACCCCAACAGCGAGATCGTGGTCACATGCGGCAGCACGGAAGCCATGATGGCTGCCATGATGACGGTTACGAATCCGGGGGATAAGGTGATTGTTTTCTCTCCGTTCTATGAAAATTATGGAGCGGATACCATCCTCTCCGGTGCGGAGCCCATCTATGTTCCCCTTCATCCGCCCGAGTTCCAATTTAATCCGGAGGAGCTGGAGGCTGCATTCCGCAAGCGACCCAAAGCACTTGTTCTGTGCAACCCCTCCAACCCCTGCGGGAAGGTGTTTACACGCCAAGAATTAACGATCATTGCGGACCTGGCGGAGAAATACGACACTTACGTCATTACCGATGAGGTATACGAGCATATTGTTTATGCGCCTCATGAGCATGTCTATTTTGCCGCAATCAACGGAATGTGGGAACGGACCATTACGTGCAGCTCCCTGTCCAAAACCTATTCGATTACGGGTTGGCGGCTAGGTTATATTATTGGTCCGTCAAGAATCGTGGATGTGGCCAAAAAAATCCATGACTTTCTAACGGTTGGCGCTGCGGCTCCCTTGCAGGAAGCGGCAGTGGTTGGTCTTCGTTTCGGCAATGATTATTACCGCCAGCTACTGGAGAAATACACCCATAAGCGGAATCTGTTCCTGTCAGGACTGGAGGATCTGGGCCTAGCCCACACCAAGCCGGAGGGCGCTTATTATGTGATGCTGGACATTTCGGAGTTTGGCTTTGACAGTGATGTGGAATTTTGTGAGGTGTTGGCCAGAGACGTGGGGGTAGGAGCAGTTCCTGGGTCCAGCTTTTTCCGTGAGCCGGTGCATCACTTGATCCGGTTTCATTTTTCCAAGAAGGATGAAACCTTATATGGGGCACTTAACCGTCTGGAGCAACTCCGCAAAAAGATTCCCGCAAGAAGCTGAAAGTTTGGCGGAGCCTGGTCGCATATCAATAAAACGGAGCCGAGCGGGTTTGCGGGCTCCGTTTTCTAATTACTTCCGCTCTTACCTTCACCATGCGATCTTAAATCGGGATAGTCATTGTGAAAAACGGTTTGTGAGTCAAATGAAACGGGGTTTGTCTTTATTTAGATTGACTCATAGGCAAAAGGAAACAAACCATCTATAGTGATTGTATGCGCTTACATAGCGCTAAAACAATGGGAAAGGTGGTTTGTTATGCTTCGAAGATTGAGCTTGGTTTTGCTTAGCATCCTGATGTTAGGCGTGTTCCTCCCGCCTGGCTGGGGCCAGGCAGGTCTCCCTGTTGCACAGGCGGCGGAGGACAACTTGATTCAGAATGGTTCGTTCGAGACCTACTCCACGGACTCCCAATTGGGGTGGACAACAAGAAGAGCGGCTAATTGGGGAATATGGGTGGACTCGGCATCCACACCTGTTGCGCCTGCAGTCACCGTGGAATTGTACCATGCGAGTCCGGGCGCGGGCAGCCGTTCCGTGAAGATCAGCTCCCCGGCTCCGAACAAAAGCAGATTGACCGTGTATCAAGGGAATATTCCGGTTGTCCCCGGTCAAGAGTACCGATTATCCGGTGCGTTCAAGACCCAGCAGATTACAGGGGATACGACCGCTTTCGGCGTCAATATCCGGGTGGTCTACCTGAACTCGACGGGGCAGGCGCTGCGGACGGATTATTTGCTTCCTTACAATAGACCGGTCCGAGGCAACGTTACCGAATGGGTCAGCTACGCCACCGCAACGGTTGCACCCGCAGGGGCCGTTACGGCGAGGGTGGATCTCGATTACAACCAAGTATCGGGCTACGCCTGGTTTGACGATATTCAATTCAAACCATGGACTTCCCTGAAGGGACTTTCCTTCCTGGAGCAGGGGGGCACGATCCCTGTTGGTGGCGTGAAGCAAGTGCCGTACCAGCTTACTCCCGTCAATGCGTCGAATCCGAGCTTGAGCTGGTCTTCGTCCAACCCGGGCGTGGCCGCTGTAGACGGACAGGGGCTGGTAACCGGGCTCGCGCCGGGGCTTGCTACGATCACAGCTATTTCGAGCGAAAACAGCTTCAAGGCGTCCTACCTCATAACGGTTACCCCTGCCGGGCTTGTGAAGAACAGTGGCTTTGAAACGGTGCTAAGCGGCTCGGATAACGGCTTTACGGACAGAACGCCTTCCAACTGGACGGCTTCAGCTCCTTACGGCAGCCCTATTGTCACGGTCGATGAGGCCGTATACGGAGCAGGAAGCCGCTCGCTCAGCATCAGCGCCGCAGTCAACAGCAAGGCTTCCGCTGTGCAGCGCCAAATTCCGGTAGTCAGCGGACAATGGTATCGCTTGAGCGGCCTCATCTCAACGGAATCACTGACCGGCAACGGGGCATCCCTCCGCTTGAATTGGAACCTCTCCGGAGGAGCGGTGCTCGAAGCGGCGAATGTGCCGGCGACAGCCGTGAAAGGGACCCAAGCCTGGAAAAGCTACGAGGGCTTCGTCCAGGCTCCCGCCGGGGTGGTTGGGGCTAGTCTCTATGCGATCTACGAGACAGGAAAGGGCAAAGCCTGGTTCGATGACGTGCAGCTCACGCCATGGGTACCCGTTACCGGACTTACCGGGGATGGTCCTTCGTTCCGGGGCATGAACCCCGGTGAAAGCTTAACCTATTCGGCCTCTGTCGTCCCGTCCAATGCGACGGATCAGCGGGTGTATTGGACATCCTCCCAGCCCGAGATTGCCGCTGTTGACGCATCCGGCAAAGTAACGGCCAAAGCGGCGGGCCAATCGGTTATTACCGAGACCACCGCGGAAGGAAGCTTTACGAAATCATACACGGTTATCGTTTCGGCAGCTTTTCCCAACGGCGGGTTCGAGACGGTAATCGCATCTACGAAAGACTGGCTCAATGCTTCCAAACCGGGCTCATGGATCTATTATTTCAGTACGGATACGTCTCTCGCCAAGCCCCAATTATCCATGGATTCGACAGTGAGAAAGGAAGGCGAGAAGTCGGTAAAAATGGAGGCTGCGACCAAAGGTAAGGTTGTTCTTTATAACAAAATCGTAGGGGCGACTGCCGGTAAGAGTTATCGGGTCGGCGGCTGGCTCAAGCAGGAGAACGGTGGAACCAATGTCAGCCTGCGACTGCTCTACCAAGATGATGCCGGGAATGTCGTACAGAAGTCCGGCAAGGTCTATGACACACTTCCCTTCACCGCAACAACAGATGCTGACGGCTGGAAATATTATGAAAGCATCGTTACGGTCCCGGCGGGTGCCACGCAGGCTCGAGTTGAGGTTGGCTTCGAGCTCGGTACCGGTACGCTGTGGGCGGACGATATCCAGGTGATCCCGTGGGTTCCGGTATCCGGCATCCAATTGGATAAAACCAAAGGGTTGATCGGAATAGGCGAGAGCGTCGCCTTAACGGCAACCGTACTGCCGGTCGACGCCACCCATCCGGTCGTGTCCTGGACCTCCGACAATCCATCCGCAGCTGTCGTGGAGGCGAATGGCTTCAACTCCTCCAAGGCCATCGTCAGAGGGGTCGCTCCCGGAATCGCAACCATACGCGCGACAGCGGATAACCCTCTTTATGCAGCGACTTATACGGTCATTGTCGGGACGGATTCGGACATTACCGCTTCCGACGAAGCCGTAGAGGTCATCGAGGATCAGTCGATCACCCGCCCGGTTCTCGCAACCGATGCCGCCGGAGACCCGCTTACCGCTTCCGTGCTCCTGGCACCGTTGCACGGTACGGTCTCCGCGCGCGACAACGGGACTTGGGTCTACTATCCGAGCGCCGAATATAACGGACCGGATACGTTTACACTGCTGATTACCGACGGCCATAATCACTTCGCTTTCTCCATCATCCAGGTCAATGTTCGGTCGCAGCAGGATGCTCCATCCATGGATAAGCTGCAAGTCAATGTAGGTACGGTTCGGGATCAAGCCGTATCGGGCGTCGTTACGGCCAAAGACCGGGATCAAGATCCTCTTACGTTCACCCTCAAGTCGGGTCCGGCGTCTCAGCCGCAGCACGGCAGCGCAGCTGTTCAACCGAGTGGAGCCTGGACGTATACGCCCGCAGCGGGCTATACGGGCTACGACTCCTTCCAGATCGAAGTTTCCGACGGACACAGCAGTACGTCCAGCGCCAAAGTCGTCGTTTATGTTGGCCTGCCGGGATCAGAAATGATCTCCTCCCTCATCACAAGACATTCGGCGCCAGGGACGGCTCACCCCCGGCTGTATGCAACAAGCGATGACTTTACGAGAATCCGCGGAATGGTTCAGACCGATCCGACCATGCAGGAGTGGTACGCCAAAGTGAAGGCCGTTGCGGACAAGGCCGTCGGCGATCCTACGATCGACTACTATACGACCAGCTCGGGTTCTAACATTAATATCGTCAATCTGGCGGATCAGCTGATGCCGCGGATTCAATCGCTTGCCCTTATGTACCAATTAACGGGCGACACCAAATATTCGGCTCGTGCCATCGAGCAACTGAATGTGATGGCGGATTATCGGGACTGGCATGGCGGCGCCAAGAACTTCCTCAGCATCTCGGAAATGGGGAATGTGGCTTCCATCGGATATGACTGGCTGTACGACGCGATGACGCAGCAGGAGCGGGATCATCTCCGCGCCAAGATGATTAATGAAGTATTAATCAACGCGAAGTATGAATATTTGGAAGGCGGGGCCAAGAACAACGCTTGGTGGACGGTCTCTCCAAGCAACTGGAATTTGGTCGCCAATGGCGGCATCGTAGCCACTGCCCTGACGATCGGGGACGAAGCGGATGCCAACCGCATCCATACGGAAGCAACGGATCCGCGCTTCCAAGTACCGATTGCTGAGTCGGTCATGCAAGCAGCGATGTCCTCGGTTCAATATGGTATCGGTGTATTCGCCACGGATGGCGATTGGCCGGAAGGAACCGGGTATTGGGATTATGCGACGGAGTACTTTGCTTATATGATTTCGGCGCTGCGCACGACGCTGGGCACTGACTTCGGTTTCATGGAGCAGACCGGTGTCCGCGAGACCTCAAAGTATATGGCGAACCTGCACGGTCCGAACGGTCCGTTCAACTATTCGGATGCGCATCTCACGTTCCTGGATACGCCGCAGCTTCTGCTGTTCGCCGATGTGCTCGGAGACCCGGATGTTTCCTGGTACAGGCAATTCACCTATAGCAAGAATAAAAAAGCGGAACCGATGGATCTGATCTGGTACCGTCAGGGACTGTACGGAAGCAGCGATCCTCTGCAGCTTGACGCGCTGTACGATCACCCGCTGAAGAACAATGTGGCGATCTTCCGCGATTCCTGGAACGATCCGGGCGCTAATTTCGTCGCGATTAAGGGTGGAGTCAACGATTATGCGATAACGAACACCTTGCATAACAATCTCGACGTAGGGACGTTCGTTCTCGATGCGCTTGGCGTCCGGTGGGCCGTCGATCTCGGGAAGGACGACAAGGACTATAACGTTCAAGGATACTTCACGAGCGACCCCTCGGCCCATCCGAACCGCTGGGACTTCTACCGCACGAGGGCCGAAGGCTCCAATACGCTGGTGATCAACCCGGACGACGGACCGGATCAAGCGCTCGACGCCAACGCGCCGATCATCGCTTACGATTCCAAGCCCGAGGGCGGCTATGCGGTTGTCGATATGACGTCGGCCTACAAGGATGACGTGGTGTACGCGAAGCGCGGCATGATGATGGGTCAATATCGCAGCAGCTTCCTCCTTCAGGATGAGCTTCAGCTTAAGGCTCCGTCCGACTTGTATTGGTTCATGCATACGGAGGCACCCGAGATCATCGTTGCACCGGATGGCAAATCGGCGATGCTCAAGCAGAATGGGAAACGGCTCTATGCTCAGCTTCTCTCCCCAAGCGCAGCGAGCTTCGAGGTCCGGACGGCGACCCCGCTTCCGACAACGGACAGTTATACCGGCCAGACGCTCAATGCAAAGGTGAAGAAGCTGACGATTCATATCCCGGACGCCAAGGATCAACTGACGATTGCCGTTCGGCTCAGCCCGCTGTCAGGGGTTGAAGCACCGCCTGCGGATGTGCCGGCCATCACGCCGCTTGCGCAATGGAGCTTGGATTCGACGCCTACCGCTCTATTATCGGAGCTCCGGATCGATGGGGTGCCGTTTACAAGCTTTAGGCCGATGAAGATGAAGTATTCGCTGGAGGTTCCCTTCAGGACCCAAGCCGTACCCGTAATCACGGCTGTCGCCGCGGATCCGCACGACACGGTAACCATAACGGCGGCTTCCGGCATACCGGGCACGTCCGTTGTGGAAGTAACGGATGACCAAGGCATCCATAAACCGGGCAATTATTACATCGATTTTGTCCGGGGCGTATTCTCGGGTGTGCTGACGGATGTCCCGGTATTGCCTGTCACGTATTTGGCCGACAGCGGTCCTGTGGACAATAAATGGCCCGGACCGAGCACCGCGGATCACGATCCGTTAACGTACTGGGCCGTTCTGGGGCCGAACACCATTGATTTCGATCTCGGCTCCGAGACGGTGGCCACTTATGTCGGAATCTCTTGGCTGCGCGGGAATGAGCGCCAATTCTTCTTCGATATTCTGACTTCAACGGATGGACAGACGTGGACGAAGATTTTCCAAGGGCCGAGCTCGGGGAAAGTGAACGGCGATTATGAGATTTATGATATCCCGGATACGAAGGCACGGTATCTTCGATTGGCTGTAACCGGCAACAATATCACGAATGCAACCAGTATTAACGAAGTCATGGTATACGGCAATTCATCGAAGCCCGTCACCGGGATCTCCATGGCTGGGCAAGATGGCAGAGCGGTCATCAATTCTGTTAATAGCACGCTCCAAATGATCGCTACCGTGCAGCCGGCGGATGCGACGAACCGGACGGTGACGTGGGCTGTGTACGGGGCGGACGGCGCTCCGACGGGTGCAGCGCAGATTGACGGCAAGGGACTGCTGACCGGTCTCGCGGACGGCGTCGTGACCGTCGTAGCCCAAGCGAATGACGGCTCCGGCATAAGGGGCCAGTTGAACGTGACGATCGACTTGCAGGCGCCTGTTACGGCTGCTGTCATCGATCCAGCCCAGCCGGACGGAGCGAACGGTTGGTATCGCAGCGTCCCTTCCCTCGGGCTCAGTCCCTCCGACAATTTGACGGGAGTGGTGCAGACGGAGATCAGCCTGGACGGCGGACAGGGATGGTCGGCTTATACGGCGCCGGTACCTCTAACCGAGGGAGTACGTACGGTACAATACCGCAGCCGCGATGCGGCGGGCAATCAGGAGGCGGCTAAGACGGCAGAGTTCCGTATTGACAGGACGGCTCCGACCGTAACCTTCTCCGTCTATGACTACCGTGCGTATGGGATCGACGAGATGGTATCGATCCGCTGCATCGCAGCGGATTCCGGCTCGGGTGTGGCCTCGTCTACGTGTCAGGATGTGTCGGCTCCAGCCTATACGCTGGGGCTCGGCACCCATACCCTGACAGCAGTGGCGACAGATAAGGCAGGCAATACCGTCAGTTCAACCGTTCATTATGTGATCAAGGTGGCCTTCGATAGCCTGAATCGGCTCACCCAGAAGCTGCTGGGCGATGGAGATCACGGTGTAGGCAGCCAACTGGTCGACAGGCTGAGCCGGGCGATGACGGCGAACGACCAAGCGCGGGCGGGCATGCTCGGCGCATTCCAGAACAAAGTGTCAGCCGAACGCGGCAAGACACTGACCCCGGAGCAGGCGGACCTGCTTGCACAGCTCGCCGATGTACTGAAGTAATCCGGATACAAATGAAATAGCCGTTATGCCGAGGACTAGGGATGGTCCAAGGCTAACGGCTATTTGCTGGTTTCGGTAAAAAGAAAGGGGCGGAATCACCCCTTAATCGCTCCAATCATGACACCTTTAACGAAGTACTTCTGCAGGAAGGGGTACAACAGCAGGATGGGTACGGTAGCTACAATGATCGTCGCGTATTTGATCGTTTCGCCGATCGGTGTTTTATCGCCCCCGCCAACGTTTGTCATCATCGATTCCGTACTGCTCGTGACCAGGATCTCCCGTAGAATAAGCTGGAGGGGATACAGCTCGCGTGTGCGCAGGTAAATGAGAGCACTGAACCAGGAATTCCAATGGGCCACGCCGTAGAAGAGAATCATGACGGCCACCACGGGCATGGACAGCGGAAGAATAACCCGGAATAAGATGGTAAAGTCGTTGGCACCGTCCAGCTTGGCTGATTCCTCCAGGCTGACGGGTACACTCTGGAACGAGGTGCGCATGATGATCAGGTTATAAGCGCTCATGGCAGCGGGGATGATCAGCGCCCAGCGGGTATTCACCATGCCCAGATCGTGAATGAGCAGGTACGTGGGAATTAAGCCGCCATTAAAAAACATGGTGAAGACGATCAGGAACATGACCGGGTTACGCCACATCACGTTCTGCCTGGATAGAGCGTAAGCGCCAAAGGAGGTCATGAGAATATTGAGGGCGGTGCCCAGCGTGACGTAAAGCAGGGTGTTCAGATAACCGGTCGTAATCGAAGGATTATGGAAAACGAGCCTGTAGGCCTCGAAGCTCAAACCTTTGGGATACCAGATCAGACCGCGGACTTGCATCATCCAAATCGGATCGCTTAGCGAGGCAACCAGCACATAGAAGAACGGGTAGAGGGTGACAAGGGATAAGAGAATCAGGAACACGGCATTCGACCAATCGAATACGTGCTCCCCCAAGCTTCTGCGCATGTTATAGGGCCTCCTTCTTACCAAAGTTTATGATCGCTGATCCGCCGGCTGAGCGCATTGGCCGTTAGGAGCAGCATAAAGTTAATGAGCGAGTTGAAGAGGCCGACGGCGGCGCTGTAGCTGAAGTTGGATTCCAGTATCCCTTTGCGGTATACGAAGGTTCCGATGACATCAGCAGTTTCGTAGGTGGTCGGGTTATAGAGCAGCAAGATCTTATCCGCTCCAACGGACATGAAGTTCCCGATCTGCAGGATCAGCAGGATGACCACCGTAGACATAATGCCCGGCAGTGTAATGTGAATGACCTGGCGGAAGCGCTTGGCTCCGTCTACCCGGGCTGCCTCATAGAGGGTGGGATCAATGCCGGCCATAGCCGACAGATAGATGATGGAGCCCCAGCCGACATTCTGCCATACATTCGAGGAGATAAGGACCGTACGGAACCAGCCGCTCTCCGCCAGGAAAGCGATCGGCTCCACGCCGAACCAAGAGGAGAGGATGTTGTTGATTAATCCGTCACGGGCCAGGAAGTCGACCAGCATACCCGAGACGACCACGATCGAGATAAAATGCGGCATATACGTAACCGTCTGTACCGTACGCTTCAACCATGCGCTGCGCAGCTCGTTCAAGAGAAGTGCAAGCAGGATCGAGGCCGGGAACATGAACAGCAGCTCGTACAAGCTGATCAGCAGCGTATTCGTCAAGATGCGCCTAAAGTAGTAGCTTCCGAAGAAATCCCGGAAATGCTGAAGACCGACCCAGTCGCTGTGCAGAAAGCCGAGACCGGGCGAATAATTCTTGAACGCGATCTGCAGGCCATACATCGGTACATAATAGAAGACGACATAATAGACGACGACAGGAAGCAGCATGAGATAAACATATTTATTGACCCTAGCATCACGGATAAACCGAACCCTGAACCCGTTCTTGTCGACCGCGGGCTTCACGGTGTCAGATTGTTGCTGGAGCGCTGTA
Source organism: Oryzibacillus soli (assembly GCF_051594765.1). Lineage (NCBI taxonomy): Bacteria > Bacillati > Bacillota > Bacilli > Caryophanales > Paenibacillaceae > Oryzibacillus > Oryzibacillus soli. The sequence continues at coordinate 363,854 of NZ_JBPPGJ010000004.1, read as the reverse complement.
GACATCGCGAGTTCCTCCTTAAGCGAATGAGTCTGGCCAAATGGGCGCAGAAAGGCGCCATACGGCGCGAAGGTTATCCCCCACGCCGTATGTTTGCCATTCATGTGCAGATTTACTTTCTGCTGTTATAACGATCCAATGCGGCTTGACGAACCTTGATCGCGTCTTCAATCCCCATGCTCTTCAACTTCTGAACGAATTTATCGAAGTTCTCGATCGGCTCGGCACCCATGACGAACTTATTGAACATCTCTTCCCGATATGTCTTGACGTCGTTCATGATCGAAGCGGATTTCGCGCTCTCATCGGCAGTCAGGGCAATGCTCGGCATTTGCTTGGAATGGTCCGCTTGGGCCCACGTCTTCTGCGCCTCGCGCTGCGCGGGGATGGTGTAATATTGTTCGATAACCCGCTTATCCTGGACGAAAGGTCCATTCCAGCCGGATTGGAAGTACTTCGCCATGGCCTGCGAGATCGGCAGCTTATCGGGGTTGTTGGTGATCTGGTCGGTCCACTTCGGATAGCCGTTCTCCATCTTGTAGCTTACGCCTTCGATCCCGAAGTTGATCAGCATGTGGCCTTCCTGGCCGTACTTGTAGTCCAGCCATTTGATAATTTGTTCCGGGTTCTTGGCCTTGGCGGAGATGGCAGCTCCGTATCCGGTGAACGGCATGGTATATTGGCCGAGCGGCTTCGGGCCGCCTTCCTTGACGGTCGGGTACGGTGCCCCTACCAAGCTGAAGCTTGGATTCGTCGGTTGAACCAGCGTTAAGTAACGGCCGAGACCGGCACCTGCGAATCCGGAGTAAGCGCCGACCAGGTTGTTGGTAATTTTGTTATCCTTCAGCTTGGAATCCGTAATGGTGGCATAGTCCTTGTCGATCAGTCCGTTCTTGTACCAGCGGGCGAGCGTAGCCAGGAACTCCTTGTATTCAGGCTGGATCGGGCCGTATTTGATCTTGCCGTTATCGTTATAGAAGTCCGTGGTGATGCCCCATGCGCCAACCAGAAGGTGATTGACGTCAAAGTCGGCGGTCAGATTCATGAAGAACGGGATCTCATCCTGTTTGCCGTTGCCGTTCGGGTCTTTGTCGCGGAATGCCGTCAGAACGGTTTCCCATTCTGGAATCGTCGTAGGCACCTTCAAGTTCAATTTATCGAGCCAATCCTTGCGGAACACCGGTCCGTACACGACGCTAAGCTGTTCGTCGCCCAACAGGAACGGCATGACATAGATGTTGCCTTCATCCGTCGTAATCATTTTGCGGAACTCCGGATGCTCCTTCAGGACCTTGCTCAAGTTAGGCGCATACTGGTCGATCAACTCGTTCAAGCGAAGAAGCTGCTTCCCTTTAATCAGGGCATCAGGACTCTGTACTGCGGACAGCCCTACGGTTGAACCAAAATTGTATTCAATGACATCGGGCAGGTTGCCGGAAGCCATCATGATGTTGAACTGGTCTTTCTCCTGACCTGCCGGAGGATGCTGGAACTCCACCTTCGTGCCGGTCTTCTTCTCGAGCTCCTTATACGCTGCCATCTCGTTGTACGTCTTCATGATCGCGGCCGCATTGGCGTTCAACGTCACCCAGTACGAGATGGAAGCGGGATACTTCACTTCGGGAGTTGCCGGTTTAGCGGAAGCTGTTCCTGTCCCTGTCGCTGTCGCAGCCGGGGATTTGTTGGCTTCGGTTTTACTGCTGTTGCTGCTGCAGCCTGTTGCCATCATGGCAAGCACGATTGCCGGGACTACGGTTAGTTGAAGCGTTTTCTTCTTTCGGTTCATTCTTTGATGACCCTCCCGTATATGATAGGATTGCGGGTTCGCCGTCCGCAATTTCAATATAATCCGGACGGCCCGGGCTGACCACATAACGTTCAAACGAAGGATAAACACCGCTTCAGATCCGTGACAAACCGATTTTAACAGAGACTAACTATCCTTCTGATTGCCGGATATTTGCAGCATTTCCCGATACTTGCCGGGGGTAATGCCCTCCACTTTTTTGAAGACGCGGATGAATCCGATGTCGGTGGAATACCCGACCCGCTGGGCGACCTGCAGGACGGTGATACCCGGATCGGCAAGCAGGCGCTTGGCTTCGGAGATCCGGACCTCAATCATATAATCGGTCAGATTGATGCCATACTGCTTCTTGAACAACCCGGACATGTACTGCGGGGTCATCCCGAAGTGTTCGGCGACGGAGGTTAAGCTGAGCGAATGGTCCCCGAAATGCTGGTCAATATAGCGCTTCATTCTCTCGTGCCACTGCTCCTGATGCTCGGAACGGGCTTCGCGTACCCGGTTGCAAATGAAGACAATCAGCTCTTTGATTTTCCTGACCATCTCGTCCGCCGACGTGCTGTTCAGAATCAGCTTCACGGGATCGGCAGCCGCTTCCTGCGACAGCTTCTCATCGATCTTAAGCGCGTTCGTCACCTTCAGTAAGGTGCCGAGGATGTTCATGAACAGCAGTTTGCCCCGTTCGGGTGTCGTGTCGCGGGAACGGATGTTTTGTTCGTAGAGGTCGTCCAGAATCCGCTCGGCGGCTTCCAGCTCTCCGCTCTTGAGCACATTGATGAACTGCGCTTCAACCTCCGTCGGATAATAGTAATCCGTTCGCTCCATGTCCCGGATCTGATCATAGTGGATGACGGAGCTTATGCCGTGAATGATGCGGTAGTCCAGCGCGTTGATCGCTTCGTTGTAGCAGAGGGCAACCTCCGCCAGACCTTGGTGAATGGAGCTGGTCGCCACCGAAATTTTCATGCGGAACCGTCCTTCGATGATCCCCTTAAGCTCGGAGATGATCCGGTCACGGTTAAGCCGCGTCTCTTCGGACGAGTCGGGAACGTTCAGAACCAACGCCAGACGGCTGCTGTCGGTCTCCGTTGCATAACCGTCATCCCCCAACAGCTCGCTGCTTAGATTCAGGATTATGAAACGAACGAGAGCGTAATCCTGCTCGCTCTCTCCTGTGCGGAAGTCCTTGCTCTCATCTACTTCGATCAGGACGACTCCAACGCTGGGATGCGGGAATTGCAAGCCCATGAACGCAAGGGAATCGGGAGCGAGCTCCACGCGGTCCACTTGACCTTTTAGCAGCCTATTTAGAAAATGTGCCCGGACAACCGGCAAATGCCCGTCCAGCTTGGTTCTCAACTCCCTGCCTTCGGCAATGGATTCTGTGATGGAGGTTCGGATAAATTCATACTCGTTGGCGTATCCGCTGCGCTGCACGCTCCTGCCTTTCGTAATCGTGTAAACCAGATCGCGGATCGGGCTGTAGCTGCGGTAGGCCATCCAGTAAGCCGCCGCGCTTCCGGCGGCGACAACCAAGGCTAACAAGACCAGAGCCCAGGCTTTTATTTCGTAGACCCTTTCCAGCACGACCCTCTTGGGCACTAAGGAGATGTATTTCCAGCCGCTTTGGCCGGTTGTATAAGAAAGCATCTGCAATTGGCCTTCGGTGGGGTACGACTTATAACCGCTGGAACCGGAAATCTCTGCGAGCAAGCCGGCGGGGAGGTCATGCCGAGCCCCTGTCGAAACAATGACTTGTCCCTTCGAATCGAGGATGAGCATCGTGCCGTTGTTCACCCGCTGGATCTGCTTGAGCAGGTCGAGGATTTGTTGTTCGTTGATCAGCATGATCAGGGTGCCCTTCCCGTTATTTACCTCTCCGAGAGGCAAGGTGAAGGCGCTGGCAATCACGTTTGTTGTCGAGTCATCCTGCGTTCCCTCCGGGGCTGCCCAGAAGTCCAAGTAATGATAGCCGGATAAGATCTCGGCGCGCACTTGGTCGAGGTTCCTGCCTGGAAGCGGATACAGATCGGTGAAGAACGTGGCCGTATCCGTTTTCAGATTGGTGGAAATGACCGTATCGTCATCCCGCAGATAAATGTAGAAATTATCAATAAATCGGGACCCGTTACGGATATTTCGAAGAGAGCGGACCGCCTCCTCGTATTGGATATACTTCTCGCTGCCTTTTATCGTCCATAAGGTTTGAAGCTTGGGCTGTGTGGCGATTTGAACGCCAAGCTGTTCCATTTCTTGAAGATTGCTGTCCACCACTTGACGGGCCTGCTCCAGCATGGCGAGATTCGATCGGTTGGCATTGTCGATCAATGTTTTTTCCATATTGGTGTACAGCACGAATGTAACGGTAATGGGAAGAAGCAAGATGAGGATATAAGAAAGCCATAACGTCAAAAAGATGCCTTTGCGTCGAAGCAGCACGTTGAATCCCTCCCATGGATCGGAATATACAGGTCATAACGAAGCGGCGATGGGAGCAGTGTACCATATCTGTTAATCGTATGCTATCGTCAAAAGTGAAATGGAAGGCCTAATAAAAACCTTGTCTGTAAATAAATGCTGGAGTAAGATAACATTAATCGATCTGAAGCAGGAGGAACGCCATGTATCGGGTAGTGTTAATTGGAGCCGGGAATATTGTAGAGAGTCACTTGAAAGCGGTTGCAAAATTAGACCGGATGCAGGTTGTCGCCGTTGCCGATGTGCAAGAACGAAGAGCGCAGGAAACAGCCCGCCGTTTCGGACTGAAGGCGTACACGGACTATAAGGGGATGCTGGAACAAGAGAAGGCCGATATCGCGATCGTCGCTTTGCCCCATTTCCTTCATAAGCAGGCTGCCATCGATTGCGCCGATCGAGGGTGCCATATCTTATTGGAGAAGCCCATGGCGCTAAGCGTGGCCGAATGCGAAGAAATGATCATCGCCTCCAAGCGTGGCGGGGTTCAGCTCATGGTCGGATTAACCCAGCATTATTTTAGCGACAACCGATTGGCCAAGCAAATGGTGCAAAGGGGCGATTTGGGCCAATTGGTCATGATTAACGACACGCGTCACTTGAATTACTTTGTTGATTCCCGGCCTGAATGGTGTTTGTCCAAGGCGAAAGCAGGAGGCGGCATCATGATGAATCTCGGAGCTCATTCGGTGGATAAGATCCAATGGCTGACGGACAGTCGCATTCGTACCGTTATGGCACGGCTTACGTATCATGCGGAACGAGGAGACGTGGAAGGCAGCGGCTGTGTCATGGCCGTTACGGATGGCGGAGTCCCGGCCAGCATCGCACAGTCCGGCTATAAGGGGGTTCCCGTCAACGAGACCCAGCTGATCTTCACCGAAGGAATGCTCCGTCTCACCACCGGAAGTGGGGTGTGGATTAGCGAGAACGGCAGTTACCGGGAGCTGCCTGTCCCCGAGCAGGCGGATCCTTACGTATTGCAATTGCAGGACCTCCTGGACGCAATCGACGGGGAACGGCCGCTGGAATGCTCGGGTGAATATGCCAAGACCGTGAATGAAGTGCTCGCAGGCATTTACCTGTCCCACGAAACGGGACGGGAACAGGCGATCTAAGCCAAGTTGAGCGAATGAGGAGGAGCGGTAACTAATGGAACGGCCATTAAGGATCGGGATCATCGGGGTTGATATTTCACACGCGGTCGAATTTACGAAGCTCTTAAACGATCCATCGTTGGAATATCATGTTCCGGGAGGAAGGGTTATGGTCGCTTACCCCGGAGGGTCTCCCGACTTCGAGAAGAGCTGGTCACGGCTGCCTGGCTTTCAGAAGGAGCTTGCCGGAACCTACGGCGTCCGTATCGTTTCCTCTCCGGAGGAGGTGGCGGAGAATTGCGACGCCGTGCTGCTGTTGTCTGTGGACGGCCGCGTGCACCTGGAGCAGCTGCGACGAATTGCTCCGTTCGGCAAACCTGTGTTCGTCGATAAGCCGTTCGCGGTATGCTCCGAGGACGCAATGGCCATGTCTAGGCTGAGTGAGACATTCTCGTTCCCATTGATGAGCTGCTCGGCGCTTCGCTATTCGGAAGCCCTTACGAATGTACTTCAGAATACGGAGCACGGCGCAATTATCGGAGCAGATTTCTATGGTCCCCTTGAGATTCAGCCGACCCAGCCGGGCTTTTTCTGGTACGGCATCCATACGGCGGAGATGCTGTACCGGACTCTCGGCACCGGCTGCCGGTACGTGAAGACCACGACGAATGCGGATCACGATCAGGTCGTCGGCGTATGGGCGGATGGGCGTGTCGGGACAATCCGGGGCAACCGAAAGGGGAATAAGACATTCGGTGGACTCATACACGGCGAGAAGAGCACACAGTTCGTCGACATCGCCGCCTATGCCAAGCCTCTATACGCCAGCCTGCTTGAACGGGTTATGACCATGTTCACCGCTGGCAAGTCCGATATTGCTGCAGTGGAGACGCAGGAGATCATCCGGTTCCTCGAATCCGCCAACGAGAGCCGCGAGACAGGCAAGGAGGTAGCACTATGAGGGTTATGCTGAGATCTGCAACACAATGGGGGATAGTAGATGGGAATCAATAATCTGACGGGGAAAACGTTTAACATTCTCGGAGATAGCATGGTCCACGGTCATACCCTGGGGTTTTCTAAGACGTGGGCTTATCAATTAGCTCAGAGAAACGGCATGACCGTACGTGATTACGGTATCAACGGAACGTGCTTGGCCGGGACATCGAATGGTTACGGCCCTAGTATGGCGACGCGGTACGTGGATATGGATAACACAGCGGATTACATCGGGGTATTCGGCGGAACGAATGATCAAACCAATTCCATTCCGATCGGTACGGACACAGACAGTACCGTGGATACCTTCAAGGGCGCTCTGAATGTCCTATGCAGCGGACTGATAACCAAATACCCGACCGCCAAAATTTTCTTCATCACGCCATATAACCGGAATGCGGTGATCCAAGATTACGTCGATGCGATCATTGCGATATGCGCTACATACAGCATCCCTGTTTTCGATAACTACCGGAATGGCGGGGTGTGTTGGACGAATTCGGCGCATGTCACGGCCCTGACCATGAACGATACTTACCATCTGAACGAGGCTGGAATGCAGTACGCCTCGACCAAGTACGAAGCATTTATGAACGCACTTTAATTCAACCCACGATATTCGCTAGCGCCACAAAATTGGAGTGAATGCAATTTGAATGAGGTCTGTAAGCAGTGTGATAGAAACCAAGTCCAAAGGGTGAGTGCCATCCTGTCGCTGGATGACAAAGTCCAAGAGACCTTGAACCAACGGGTAGAGGAACACTTATCTAAAGCCGATATGAATAAATCGAACCCGGAGGTGATGGGAGAAGTATGGCGTATAATAACCGAAACTGCACGGAACCCAGATCCATACGAAGAAATAAAAAGCTACTACAATCTCGAGGTTATGAAGATCGCACCCGAGATTCAGGACATCATCCACTCTTCTCCGCATAGGCTGGAGGCGGCACTCAAGACTGCTGTCAGCGCGAATCTGATCGATTTTGCCGCGAAGCATGAATTTGATCTGAACTTGCTGATGTCCAAGATCAGGGAGACTACTGAGGGGAAATTGGCTATCGATGATAGCACCGTCTTGTTCGCTGAGCTGAGGAACGCTCGGACCCTGCTATATCTCGGGGACAACTGTGGCGAGATCGTTCTGGACAAGCTATTTATTCAAGAGATTCGATCGGCATTTCCGGAGCTTGATGTTTTTTATGGTGTGCGGGGAGCTCCCATTGTGAATGATGTGACCTTGGTGGATGCAAGGATGGTCGGTATGGAGGAAGTGGCGGCGGTTATCTCGAACGGGGACGGCTCACTGGGGACCGTATTGGCTCGGACTAGCAGGGAGTTTCAAGATATTTATAACCGGGCAGATGTGGTAATTGCGAAGGGGCAAGGAAACTATGAAAGCTTGCAATACAGCGAGAAGGAGTCTTTATACTTTCTCTTTATGGCTAAGTGCGAAACGGTTGCGGATCCGATTCACATCCCGCTGATGAGTATCGTATGCATGAAGAGCAAGCCTGTGATTATATTGGAAATGCAAGGTCAAGCGAAATGATGCTTGGCTTTTTTTGTGATTGATAACGATTATCATTTGTAAATAAATAGGTGCATGGTGCATTTGTTTATAGATATTGCGTCTAAACGTATTGACATGCTGAAGGGATTATCCTATACTGACCCTTGTCATTGATAAAGATTATCATTATCAATTATATCATCTTGATGGATACAATTGAATGGAGAGGGGTTCGTTTCTCGCATGTTAATTTCCAGAAGCAAGCTGCTTGTTGTACTGTTGCTGATCGTTAGTACCGCACTGTTCGGGTGCTCCAATCAGAAATCCGTCAAGTCCGATACGGAAGCCTCTTCGGCTCCGAAGGAGAAGACCATCACCTTCTCTTGGCCCAGAGATATCGGTCCCATGAATCCCCACGTCTATAACCCTTCCCAATTGATCGCTCAATCGATGATTTACGAGCCCCTCGTGGCGTATACAGAAGGCGGCAAGCTGGAGCCCCACCTGGCCGAATCCTGGACAGTATCCCCTGACGGAAAAGAGTACACCTTCAAGCTTCGTAAGAACGTCAAATATTCCGACGGCTCGGCATTTAACGCCGCCAGCGTGAAGAAGAACTTCGATGCGATCATGATCAACGCCAAAAATCACAGCTGGCTCGGGGTATTGAGCCGTCTGGATAAAACCGAGGCAGTCGATGAACAGACGTTCAAGATGACTCTGAGTCAGCCCTATTCCGCCGCTGTGCAGGATCTCGCCGTGGTGCGCCCGGTCCGGTTCCTGGGAAATGCCGGATTCCCCGATGACGGAGATACCTCCAAAGGTGTGAAGCAGTCCGTCGGAACCGGACCGTGGATGCTGACGGATTACAAGAAAGACCAATATGCCGAGTTCAAGCGCAACCCCAACTACTGGGGGCAGGCTCCCAAGGTTGATAAAATCGTCATCAAGATCATTCCGGACGGCGAAACCCGGGTCCTTGCCTTCGAGAAGGGCGAGCTGGATCTGATCTTCGGCGAAGGTGTCATCAGCATGGACGCATTCAAGCAGCTGAAGGCAAGCGGGAAGTATCAGACCTCCCTGTCTGAGCCTGTCGCAACCCGGTTGCTGGTAATGAATACGAAACGAGAGGCACTGTCGGATCTTAAGGTACGGCAAGCCCTTCAATACGGCTTCAATAAAAAGGCCATGGTCGATGGCATCACCGCTGGCCTTGAGGAGAAGGCGGACAACATTTTGTCCAAAAACTTCCCTTACACGAACATTAACTCAGCTCCGGTCGAATACAACGTGGATAAAGCGAAGACTGCCTTGGATGAAGCAGGCTGGAAGCTGCCGGCTGGCAAGACCGTCCGCGAGAAGGACGGCAAGCCGCTGGAACTTGAACTGATCTTTGAGAAGTCGGACCAAATCCAAAAGCCGATGGCCGAAACCCTGCAGGCGGAATGGGCCGCCATCGGAGTGAAGCTGAAAATTACGGGGCTGGAGCTGACGGAGCAGATCAAACGGTTCCGGGGCAACGAGTTCGACTTCAACTTCTCGTCCAACTACGGCTCTCCGTATGATCCCCACTCGTTCATTCATATTGTGAAAGAGAAATCCTTCGGCTTCTCGGACGCATTAACCAATATAGCGGGCAAGCAAGAGCTGGACCGGCAGATCGGGGAAGCTCTCCTCTCCACGGATGAGGCGAAGCGCAAGGAGCTCTACGGTTCGATCCTGAAGCATTTGCAAGAGCAATCGGCACTGGTGCCCCTATCCTATATCAAGAAAACAGCGGTTTATCAAAAGAGTGTGAGCGGATTCGCATTCCCCGCTAACCGCGAGGATCATCCGTTCAATGTCATGGATAACAGCAAGTAAACATCGGGGAGGCTTAAGATGGCCAGCTTTATAATCAAAAGGATACTTGCCGTTATCCCCATCTTCCTCTTCGCTACCCTGCTGTCCTTCGCCATGATCCACCTCTCGCCGGATGATCCGGCGGAGGTTTACCTTACCGCCGCCCATATTCATCCCACAGAAGAAATCCTGGCCGAGGTCCGGCATGAATTCGGCCTGGACCGGCCGCTGTGGGTCCAATATGTTCAATCCGTCGTGAAGATGTGCCGGTTAGACTTCGGCACATCTTATATTACGAAGGGGGCTGTATGGGACGAGGTTCTCTTGCGGATGCCGGCAACGCTGCAGCTGGCTGTCAGCAGCATTCTTTTGGCCATGGCCGTCAGTGTGCCTCTGGGCTTTTTGTCAGCCATCTATAAGAACAGCATCATCGATCATCTCTGCAGAGGAATCGCCTTTGTCGGCGCTTCGATCCCGCAGTTTTGGCTCGGCTACCTGTTAGTCTTTTTCCTGTCTCTGAAGATGGATTTGCTGCCGGTTCAGGGGAAGGGGACATGGATGCACCTGGTCTTGCCCTCCATGACATTGGCCATGGGACTGATCGCAATCTATACGCGGCTGCTTCGGGGAACCGTACTGGAGCAATTGCATGAGCCCTATGTGCTGTATGCGCAGGCCAGAGGGGTCCGGGGATGGAAGATTATGAGCAAGCATGTGCTCCGCATCGCCATTTCTCCAATGATCACGGGCCTGGGCATGAATATGGGGAAGCTTCTGGCAGGGACGATTATTGTGGAAGAGGTTTTTTCTTGGCCTGGTTTCGGCCGGTACTTTGTCGAATCGATCTTTAACCGTGATTTGCCGGTCATCCAATGCTATGTATTTCTCGCGGGCTGCATCTTCATCCTGTGTAACCTGATTGTGGATGTGCTGCTGATGCTCATCGATCCCCGAATCTCCCGGAAAGGAAGAACCGTACAATGATTGCGATGGCCCGGGCCACGCTTAGAGGCCCCAAGATTATTACGGTATGTCTAAGCATCCTGATTGTACTGGTTCTGGTTACGGTGTTCGCTCCTTGGCTCGCCCCGCACGATCCGATCCAGGTGAATCTTGCGAACAAGCTGCAGTCCGCATCGTTCGATTATCCGTTAGGTACCGACCATCTGGGCCGCTGCAACCTGTCCCGGTTGTTATACGGTGCCCGCTTTTCTCTTGGCTTCGCCGCCTTGATCTTCGTCGCATCCCTGGGGATCGGGCTGGTTGTCGGTTCGATTGCGGGGTACAGAGGCGGGGTTATCGATTATATCCTGATGCGATTCTGTGACGGGGTGCTGGCTTTTCCCAATCTGGTGCTGATCCTTGGGTTGGTGGGCATATTCGGACCGGGCTTATGGCAGGTCGTGCTGGCGATGATGCTTGTGCAGTGGGTTTATTACGCCCGGATGTTCCGCGGGATGATCATGAGCTTGAAGGAGCGTCCGTTTATTACGGCTGCCAAGATCAGCGGATCCTCGGAGCGAACCATCATCCTGCGGCGCATGCTCCCCAATGTGCTGCCACCCGTAGCCGTTATGGGCGCGCTGGAGATGGGCTGGGCAATCATGGATATCTCTGCATTATCCTTCCTAGGGCTGGGTATTCAACCGCCCGCTCCGGAGTGGGGGGCGATGATCCATGAAGGGAAACAGTATATTCGAAGCCATCCCGAGCTGATGCTCTATCCCGGTATAATGATCCTCTTGGTCATCGTCACGTTCAACCTGTTGGGAGAAGCATTGTCGGAACGATTCAGCGTCAAGCGGCGCTTGGAAAAGGAATGAGGCCTCCATGATCGGGCACACGAATGAAACCTTGCAGGTAACGGGCTTGCAGGTTTCCGTCCTTACAGCAGCAGGCCAACAGCGGCTTGTACATGGCATTGATTTGGGAATCCGGCCGGGCCAGGTGCTGGGTCTTGTGGGTGAAAGCGGCAGCGGCAAAACCATGACCTGCCTCTCGATCCTGCAGCTCCATGACGGGAAGACGACCTGCATCGAAGGCAGTATCCGCCTGAACGGCCGGGAGCTGAACGGCCTTCGGGCCGGGGACATGCGGCGGGTCCGCGGGAAGGAAATCGGGTTCATTATGCAGAACCCGATGAATGCTTTCTCCCCCGTCTTCACTATTGGCAACCAATTCGTCGAAACCATCCGCTCCCATACGCAGCTCAGTAAAAAACAAGCGCTGGACCTGGCGGCAAGCGCTTTGCACGATGTGAATTTGCCGGATGCCTCTTCCTTGTTGCGGAGATATCCCTTCGAGCTGAGCGGAGGCATGCTGCAGCGTGCGATGATTGCCCTTGCGATGTGCATGCAGCCGTCCCTCCTGATTGCGGACGAGCCGACGACGGCGCTTGATACGGCCAACCAGCTCCAGGTGCTGCGTTTGCTGGATCGCATCCGGAGGGAACATGGAACCTCCATATTGCTGATCTCGCATGATCTGGGCGTCATAGCGGAGCTGGCGGACGAGGTCGCGGTGATGCAGCGCGGAGAGCTTGTGGAGAAGGCCGATGTATACAGCTTGTTTGATCATCCTCGCCATCCATACACGAAGCAGCTGATGGAATCACGTCCAGTGATGCCGGGGGCAGAACGCAGCGAGGAGCTTATCCTGTCATGAGGGAGGAGGTTGCCCGATGATCCTGCTTGAAGCTAAGGAAATATCACATGAGTATGCCTCGCGAAGCCTCTTTAGACGGATGCCACCACAGCCTGTGTTGTCCGGCATTTCCGTCTCAGTGGAGCAAGGCCGTTGTCTGGGGCTTATCGGAACGAGTGGGGCGGGCAAGAGCACCTTGGGTAAGGTGATTCTGGGGCTGGAGAAGCCGCAGCGGGGCAAAGTGCTTTTTCAAGGGATCGACCTGTACGGGGCGGATGCCGCCACACGCAGGAGGCTGCGAAGGGATCTGCAGGCCGTGTTTCAAGATTGCTATTCATCCGTTAATCCCCGGATGACGGCGGAGCAGATTATTTCCGAGCCTCTTCTTAACTTCGGAAAGCCGACACCCTCTGAGCTGAAACGGTCGGTCGGCGGACTGCTCGAGAGAGTCGGGCTCCGCGTGGAAGACATGCGCAAGCAACCGCACCAGTTCAGCGGCGGTCAGCTGCAGAGAATCAATATTGCAAGAGCCATTGCGCTGAAGCCGAAGCTGATCGTATTGGACGAGGCGGTCAGCAGTCTCGATATGGCCACCCAGTCCCATATCCTGCAATTGCTGAACGAACTGAAGACCTCATACGGCCTTTCGTATCTCTTTATTACGCATGACATCAAAGCCGCATATGCCATCTCCGACGCCATAGCTGTGATGGAGCACGGGAGGGTTGTGGCGTACAGTGCTGATCCGGGGGGGCTTCACCGGCTTAAGCATCCCAGTGTGGAGACACTCTTCGGTTCCATGCTTGCGGAACATCCCCGACAGCGCTCGGTTTCTGGGCTGCACGGAGACCGGAGATGAAGCATGCGGAACGGAAGGGCCCTTTGTCGTCCGGCCCTCTGCGGCTCTACGCATTGACAGTGCTATTCTTCACCGCCAATGCCTTTCTCACGGTCATTCTTCCGCTGCAGAGCGATGCGAAGGGAATGGAACAAGGCGAAATCGGCCTCATGATGGGCGCCTATATGTTAACCTGTATGTTGTTCCGCCCCTGGGCAGGTCAAGTGATCAGCCGTATGGAGGCATGGAGGTTGATGCGACGCTTGGTCATCGTTCACGCCGCCTGCTTGGTGTTATACGCTTTATCGGATACGAAGAGCCTGCTCTGGCTCATGGGGCTGCGGGCTATGCAAGGTGCCGTGACGGCTTTCTTCTCGATGACGATGCAGCTCGGGATGGTGGACATGCTTGCTGAGTCGGACCGGGCGCAGGGAATGTCCTTATATACCCTGTCCACCATGCTGCCGCAGCTGTTTGCGCCAGTCATGATTCTCGCAGTATGGAAAACGGGGGATTGGCCAGCGATTGCGGCCATTCTGCTTGTGCTAGGATTCCTTACCGGACTTGCCGGATATAAGGCACCACTGCCGGCGTCTCCAATGAATGGCGGAGCCGTTACTTCCCGCGACATGCTCCAGTCATTCACCCAGATATGGAGAAACCGCAGCCTATTCGTCTGTTCCGCCGTCATGCTGGCTGTAGCTAGTCTGTACGGGACGGTACTCACTTTTTTGCCGATTTATCTGGAGCATAGAGGGGAGGGGCATGCCGGCTATTATCTGACGCTGCAGGGGTTCGTTGTGGTGATCTGCCGGTTTGTCCTTCGCAAAGCTCTGCCGTCCGACGGCCGGTGGGTGCCATGGCTGGTCGCAGGCCTGCTGCTGTCGGCGGTTACCGGCTCACTGCTCCTTGCCTTGCCGGAAACCGTACATAACGGGGTCTATCTGTCCGCAGTTTGCAACGGTATAACCATCGCTCTTGTATATCCCTTGCTTGTCACCTACTTGACCTTTGTTCTGCCCGCTTCCCACAGAGCGGTGCTGCTGGGATTGTTTATTTCCTCGTATGATTTGGGTTTCTCGGCGGGTGCCATGCTGATGGGAATGGTATCCCAATGGTCCTCGTACTCCGGTATGTTCTTCGTTTGCAGTGGAATTATCCTTGCGTCTCTCGTAATCGTTCTGCTGAACAAGGATCGGATGCATGGAGCCAAAGGCCGTTCTATCATATAGTATCTTTTTCAACAACAACGGAGCCACGCAGGTAAGCGGGCTCCGTTTTATTCGTTGCGAATCAAGGATTCTCCTAATGCAGGCGCAGTATTGTAAAATCACTGATGAACGAATATTGTAAACTCTATGGATTGGACCGAAGGTAGGACCTTGTCCCGGCAAAATTGGGTATAAGGCCGTCTTCGTATGTACACATTTTAGGTGGATTAAATATCGTATACTAATGGTAAATACAACTAGAGAGAAGTGATAGGAAGTGGAGCTCAATATCAACCCAAAATTCGTTTGGGTCAAAGGGGCCTTTTTACTGTTTTTTGGATTGTTCCCCTTTTTCATCTATTTCTTAGGTGACCCACTAATCTATTTGAAATACTCGATCAAGTCCCATGATATGATAAAAGCAACCTATTTCAAATATTTTACAGTAGGATTACTGCTTTGGGTTCTGATTCAGATTTTGCGCAAGCGAATTCGTATTTCTTCGAACCGCATCAATTGGATTATTATGGCAGCCATTCTCTTTTTGGGTTTGGCAGTAACAAGCACGGTATTCTCCGTAGATCCGAAAATGTCGGTTAATGGCTACACGCATAGGAACGAAGGATTACTGGCCTTCATCGGCTATATCGGGGTCTTCTTATTTGCGGCATTTATGTTGGTCGAGGAGAAACATCAACGGCTTATGCTCCTGATCTGTACTTGGAGCTCCGTTATCGTTTCGGTTTATGGAATTCTGCAGCATTTTCGTGTGGATTTTTATCAGAATTACGGAATAAAGGACAATCTTGAGCGTGCCTACGCTTTTTTTTCAAACCCCAATTTCTTCTCGACCTATCTGATCCTTCACATTATTCTTGCCATGGCTCTCTATTTAACAGACAAAAGGACTTATTCCTTATGGTCATACTCCATAATCATATGTCTCCAGGTCACTGCGTTGATATACACGTATACGAGGAGCGGGTTATTAGCCTTAGGCTTCAGCATTGTGCTGCTGTCCCTGTGGATCTATGCTCGGCAAAGAAGTTTGTGGTTGCGTTGGGGTATTCTAGTCTGCTTGATAATCGCCATCATCACCGCTCTAACGATTGTGGATGGGACACAGAAGGGACTTTTCATGAGGGCAACAGGTACCATGAATGAGCTGAAACATATTAGTGAGGGGGAGGGAGGGAAAGCCGGAAGCTCTCGAGCCTATATTTGGAAAAAAAGCTTAGATATTATCCCGCAATATCTTTGGCTCGGTTCGGGACCGGATACCTTTGCACTTGTTTTTCCGGACATACCTTCAGAAAAGCAACAATATTTATACGATGAAAATATTATTGTGGACAAGGCACATAACGAATTATTACAACTCCTTGTGACACTGGGACTGCCTGCAGTTTTGGCCTATATCGCACTAGTGTCGGGCGTGTTGATCCGTTCATGGAGGGAGCTTCGTAGGAGAACAGGCTCGCAGGCTGTAATGAGTGTTTGTCTGATGGTGGTTATTTGTGCTTATCTAGTTCAAGCTATGTTTAATATAAGTGTGGTCACAGTTGCTCCTTATTTTTGGATGCTGCTTGGGTTGTGTTATGCACGTACGCGGACTTCTTAGAGAATTGACCGATATAACGATGGGGTAATCCGTTGCCGGCAATGGCTGCGGATTGCCCCATTTTTAGTCATCATGCTTTTCGGGACTCTCAATCGACAACGGTTCGGTGCGAGGGAGAGAAGGGCAAGTCGCCGGAAGAAAAATGGGCATTCAATTCAAACCATGGCATTTCCCGCTATGTTGGGAAACTGGTCCGGCCTCAGTGATTTTCAAGGTAAAAAAATGATAGAAGATAGTAGAAAAAATCAATTACTAGTGTTAAAAGGTTATCTTAACACCTGATTTTTAGTGCAGATATTGCAATAAAAGGTGCATTTTATCAAATTTACGCATCCAGTTTGATGGACTACAATGGAAATTGCACCCAGTATTTACTCGGATGTTCCATTATGTATAGAGAGGTGGGAATCGATATGACATGAGGCAGCTATTCATAATATTCTTGAAAGCGGATACATTAAGAGAAAAGGAGAATACTGATGAAGAGAAAAAGCCCGGTATTGCTGCTGTTGGTGATCCTGCTGCTCATAATCCCCAACCAGGTATCGTTTGCAGAAGTAACTACCAATTACCAGAACCCGTTGATGCGCGGGGCGGACCCTACTATTGTCAGGGCGGATGACGGTTTCTATTACTCGGGTTTCGGGATGGATGGGGGGATCTACATTAAGAAAGCACAAACCATTCTCGGGGCGGGAACGGAAAAAAGCAAGCTGGTTTGGTCCAGGCCTAAGGATTCGGCGGAGATCGGATTTATATGGGGGCCTTATATCTACAGGCTGGATGGGAAATGGTACATATACTTCACCTCCGGGCAAGAGAACTCCTATGGGTATGGACATCCCAATTCCTACGTAATGGAGAATGCGTCACCGGATCCATTTGAAGGCACCTGGGTGCTTAAGGGCGGAGCCAACGGGAAATTGAACACGGAGGGCAACGGATTAGCCTGCGGAGTGGTAACCCTTGGGGGCAAGAGGTATTTCACGTATACCAAATACTTTTGGAATGAAGCTCAGGATAAATTTGATGAGGCTCCGACAATCGTTGAGATGGAGAATCCATGGACCTTAAAGGGCAAGGAGGGTACGTTGGCCCGCCCGGTCTATGATTGGGAGAAGAACGGTGGCAGCATTAATGAAGGCGCTGCGGTTGTGGAGAGAGCAGGGAAGATTTATTTTGCTTACTCGGCTAGCAGCTTTATGAATGATAACTACAGTGTAGGCTTATCGACGGCGAATTCACAGAGTGACTTACTGAACAGTAGTAACTGGACGAAGCACCCTGTACCGATCATGTCCAAATCCCCTGAGAACAGCTCGTTTGGACCGGGGTCCCCGCTATTTGTCAAATCGGGAGATGGCTCGGAGGATTGGCACGTTTACCACGCGGGACCGGTTGGCGGGCAAACGGGCTCGAACCGGTGGGTAAGGGCGCAACGCATCAATTGGAATGAGGATGGTTTTATTAACCTTGGAATTCCCTCTCATCCGGATACCGCGCTGGGTAAACCGTCAGGGGAAGAAAAAAGCGAGGTTTATGAAGCGGAGGATGCTTCTTACTCCGGAGTGACGAGAAGGATTCTAAGCGACAGTGCCAAAAGCTCCGGCAGCGGAGTTATGCAATATATTAATGGTGGCGGAGGCTTTGTTGAGTTTAATGTCAATACAGAGTCGGCCGGTAGCTATGCTCTGAATTTCAGATATAACAATATGACTAATGCGGACGTTTCTATGAAGCTCCAGGTGAATCAGGGAAGCAGCAGGGATCTCATCTTCCGGTCCAATGCCGGCAATAGTTATAATTATGATTTACTCCGGGTAGAGAATGTCCAGCTTCAGGCGGGTAGCAATAAAATCCGTCTTACAGCGAATGTGGCCAACGGATTGGTGCTCGATGCCTTGCTCCTAAAAAAAGGCGCCATGTACGAAGCGGAAAATGCGATTTTGACCGGCGGTGCCGCCCAAGCCACCAACCACAGCGGCTATTCGGGATCAGGATTTGTGGAAGGCATGTGGAATAAGGGGGCATCGGCTCAATTCTCTCTGGACGTGCTTTATGCGGGAAATTATTCGGTTAAGCTGCGTTACGGCAATGGACTGACAGAGGACAAGACGCTGAGTGTATATGTAAATGGTATTAAGGTGAAGCAGGTCCTGATGTTAGCCCAAGGAAACTGGGACAAATGGGCGGAGCGTTATGATAATGTGGAGCTGAAGGCCGGAAGGAATACCATCACCTATAAATATGACGAAGGTGACAGCGGGAATGCCAACCTGGATTCTATCAGCGTCACGGAAGCAACGACATGGCATTATGAAGGTGAAAATGGAACGCTTGCAGGGAGTACCCTTATAGCAGCGGACCATACCGGATTTACAGGTACAGGTTTCGTCGCTGGGCTGACAAGCATCAATTCGGCTGTTACCTTCTCTGCTAATGTGGAGAATGCTGCCATGTACGATTTGAAGCTGAGATTCTCCAACGGTGATGCCCAAGGGAAGACCATGAGCCTCTATCTGAATAGGGTAAAAGTTAAGCAGCTTTCCTTCCCCAGTACGGGGAATTGGAACACCTGGAGTGAGATGCTGGAAACGGTAACCTTGAATAAAGGGAATAACTCCATTACCTTACAAATGGATTCCAATGATTCGGGAGGCATAAATATCGACAATCTTCATGTGAACAAACGGATTCCCTGGAAGTACCAGGCGGAAGAGGCTGTCATTACGGGAGGTTCCCGTACGGCCACGGATCATATGTGGTATGAAGGGACAGGGTTTGTCGGAGGCTTCGAAAACGTTAACGATTCGGTCAAATTCAATGTGAACGTCCCCAATACGGCATCTTACACATCAACCATGAGGTATTCGGGGGCGCAAACGGCAAATATAACCATGAGCTTGTATGTCAACGGCACCAAATTGAAGCAGGTTTCTTTGGCTCCAACAGCCAGTTGGGATTCCTGGGCTGAAGCAACGGAGTCCGTCCGGTTGAACGCCGGAAACAATACCATTGAATACAGACGGGAAAACAGCGATACCGGGCGGTTCAATACGGATAGCATTACCATAGATAAATTCAGCGGCGGTAATACAGGTCTCGCCAAACGCAGCGTCGTTTCCGGAACCGTTTATAAGCTCTTATCCAAACGCAGCGGTAAGGCGTTGGATGTCTCGGGTTATTCCTCCAGCCCGGGGGCGTTGGTTGATCAATGGGCTTATGTTGGCGGCAATAATCAGAAGTGGGAGATGGTTGATGTCGGGGAAGGATATTTCAAGATCTATTCGGCCCACAGCGGGCTTGTGCTGGATATTGTAGCAGGATCATCCGATGGGCAGATCAACCAAGCTGCATCCGCTGACAAGGACAGTCAGAAGTGGAAGTTGGAACAGGTGAATGAATATTATAAGATCGTGAATAAAAGTAACGGCAAAGTATTGGACGTAAGCAACGAATCTTATGATAACGGTGCAAATGTGCATCTCTGGGATTATGTCGGCAAGGATAATCAGCTGTGGACAATAGAAACACCGTAAGCAATAAAGACCTGCCCTCCATCCATGGAAGGCAGGTCTTTTGATGGTTATGCTTTCTTTCACTACCGGAGTACATCCAGGCAGTCCAGCTCAGCGTCGTTGCTGAATGGGGCAATGGAAAGGGTATTGCCCCCCTTGTTCAGGTGAACGGCCGTCGCATACATTCCCCAATGATTTCTGCCGGAGAAGTTCACGAATACATCGTTCTCCTGCTTATCGTTCACGCTCAGGCTCAGTGAGGCGGGCGCCAGGCTCGACGTTCCGTTGCATACGCGGAAGGACAAGACATAATCCCCGGCTTCCGAAGCATTCACCGTCCACTGGAGGCTTCCTTTCCCATCCTCGAATCTCACCTTCGCTCCTCCCGAAGCGGTGTCCTCTTGCTCTGCAACGGCCCCTTCGGAGAGCTTCGCTTCCTCCGCTTCATATCTTGTCCGTTTCGGTTCTCCCGAGGGCAGAGGAATGGGGGAATCGGGGGGGACGGGTGCCCCAAAATTCGGCGTATCATCCGAATTCCAGGTGAATTTCTGCGCGCGAACGTTGCGGGTCCAGCCGGCTCCCTGCCACCGAGCCGTATGGTAGACGATCCAGTCCTCGCGGCCATCCGGGGACTGGGTCAAGCTGTGGTGCCCGGGGCCGTAGATCCCGCCGCTGCTGGCGAAGAGAGGTTCGCTCCTCTTGGTCCACGAAGCGGGGTCCAGCAGATTGGCGGTGACCGGAGCCGTGACGAGTGCAAGGCAGTAGCCGTCAGTCCAGCTTCCGCTGGCGGAATAGACCAGATTGATGGTACCGTTGCGTATGGTCAATTCCGGCCCCTCGTTCACCTGGGGGGAGGTGTTCGTCTCCCAATCGTACCGGGGAGTGGAGATCATGGTACGGGCAGAGCTGATGGTCCATGGATTGCTCATCTTCGCAATGTACAGATTCTGCTTGTCATTTACTGTCTCTTCCCATCCGGACCAGACGAAATACCGGTCCTTCCCAACCGTCAGCACGGTGCCGTCAATGGCCCAACTGTCGGTGGCGTCGGCTATTTTTCCCTTGAAGGTCCACTCTCCGGTCATAGGGCTGCTGCTTGGGTTCTCCAGCACATACATCCGGTGGTTCTCGTTCGTGCCGTCATCCGCGGCAAAATAGATGTACCACTTCCCGTCCAGATGGTGCAGCTCCGGAGCCCAGAGGTTGGAGCTGTACATCGTTCCGGGGGGAGGCGTCCATATGGTCTTGGACTCGCCCGCACCGATGCCGGTCAAGGTCCTTGCACGCCAGAGCTTCACATTTCCCCCCGTGGTTTGGGTGTAATAATAGTACCCGTCCGTGTGCTTCACCATCCACGGATCCGCTCCGTCCTGCATCACGACATTATAGAAATCCGCAGCCTTATGGCCGTTTGTATCCGCGCCGCTCCTAAGCTGTACCACCGTCATCACCGACCCAACCGCCAGAATGGCCATACCGATAATGAAATACAACATTCTCCTTGTTCTTCGCATTATGAATGTCTCGACTCCTCTCACATTCGCCGGATGCTGCGCAGGCCTGTTCACGCACCAACCGGGAATGCCCTGGTTCAGGACATTCCCATCGACATTTTGTGTTGTCGGAATTGATTCGGAGAAAGGCCGACGTGCTTTTTAAATACCTTGTAGAAGTACTTCTCATCCTCGAAGCCGACCCTCTGTGCGATCTCGGAGATTCGCAGGTCAGGATTGTGCAGCATGACCTTCGCTTTCTCCATTCTCATCCGGGTCAGGTAATCGGGAATGGTCTCCCCGTATTCCAGCTTAAACAGCCGGGAGATATAGCCTTTACTAAGGAAAAATTTGGCAGAAATAACCTGCAGGGAGATGTTCTCCTCACAGTTGTTTTGGAGGTATGCAGCAATCTGATGGGCCACGCCCCGGTGCTCCATATTCATCTGTTTGGCGGAACGAATGATGCGGATCAAGTCGTGGGCCAGCTGTTCGGACCACTCGGTCAAGGCAAAATCGCCGTTGCTGTGATGCGGCAGCGACATACGCATGACCAGAATGGAGTCCGGGATCTCCATATATTTCTCCAGCAGCCATCGTTTCAGCAGAAGCTTGAATTCGAGTATCCAATCCTCCAGCATCCGGTACGAGAGATAGCCGGAGGCATGCAGATGCTCCACCCATTGATGGAACACCTGCCGGATCTGTCCTTCATTCTCGGAATCGACAGCGGCTCTCATGCCCGCCTCGAAGGCGAAAAAGTAAAGCGGTCTGTGTCCGGCACCGCCCGCCATATCTTCCAAAGGATCATCTGCCCGAATCCATGCAGGGGAGGGCGAGAGAAGATTACGTTCTCGAAGCAGGTTCTTGACTTGGGATTTCAGAAGATGGATGCCGGACGGGAATGGGCCGCGATGGCTTACCGCAATCAGGCAGGAGGCGCCCAATACAAGCTCCATCCCTTCCCGGACGGAGCGCAACATCGCTTCCTCTGCGCTGTCGGAGTCGCGAAACACGATGATGTAGATGGAGGAGGGCT
Organism: Oryzibacillus soli; assembly: GCF_051594765.1. NCBI lineage: Bacteria > Bacillati > Bacillota > Bacilli > Caryophanales > Paenibacillaceae > Oryzibacillus > Oryzibacillus soli. The sequence goes on along the minus strand of NZ_JBPPGJ010000004.1, from coordinate 341,758 downwards.
CTTGAACGGATTGGAACACATACCCTTGGCCGTCAGGAAGAACCTCCGCACAGATATTCATGACCGTAAACGGCAGGAGGTCGGGATTGGCGGCGTACTTGATGCGGATCGTCTCGTTGAAGGTTCCGGTATCGAGCAGGATAAGTCTGCATGCCGTCTCCGGTTCAGATAAGCCGAACTCTTGCTTGATCTCACGGACGAGGGCGGGGGTGGGCTGGGAATCTAGAATGGAGGACAGCAGATTGGTTCGGTAGATGGAGTTGAAGGTGCTGAGCTTCAGATTCCGCTGATTGGCTTCCAGCTCCATAGCCCGGTCTCCTTGAATGGACTTGACGGCCCTGCGGATGGTGTCCTCCATCTGGGAAGCGACGATGGGCTTCAGGATATAGTCGATCCCTCCATACTTCATCGTCTCCCGGACCAACTGCATGTTGCTGTACCCGCTGATGACGATGACCCGAATTCCAGGATGGTGGTCGGCAATCCAGGTCATCAGGCCGATTCCGTCCTTCATCGGCATCATCATGTCCGTAATGACCAGGTTCGGCTTATCCGACCGGATGAGCTCGATCGCCTCATCCCCGTTGGAGGCCTCCCGGATGGAATGGAACCCGAAGGCTTCCCAGTCCATCAACAGCCGAACGGCCCGTCTTACTTTGCGCTCGTCATCTACAATCAAGAGTTTCATGCGATATTCTCCTTCCCGGATACGGGGATCATCAGGGTGACTTCCAGGCCGGATGGAATATGGTGCTCCAGACGGACGGTTACTTCGTTACCGAAGAACAACCGCAGCCTGCTGCAGACATTCATCAGACCGATATTCTGCTTCATCCCGATCTGCGGGGTGGTCTCTTGTCCCAGCAGGTGCTGCAGCTCCAGACGCTTGATTTCGGAGAGCCCCTTGCCGGAATCGATGACCGACAGCACCAACCCATGGTTCATCAGACGGCAGACAATCCGGATGGTACCCGGGATACCGTCGCCCAAGTATCCGTGCTTGAAGCAGTTCTCGACCAAGGGCTGCAGGATCATCTTCGGAACCCGAATATCAAGGGCAGCCTCGTCCAGCTCGTACTCGACCTGCAGCTTGTCTTCAAACCGGTGCTCTTGTAGCAGCAGATAATTGGCGATATGCTCGATCTCTTTGCGGAGTGGTACGTCGTTTTCCTCCAGATCCATATGGTACTGCATCATCTGCCCCAGCTTGGAGATGAGGTCATACACCGGTTTGGCGTCGTGATCCAAGGCGGTGGTGCCGATGGTCTGAAGGGCATTGTTGATGAAGTGGGGATGGATCTGCGCATGCAGCGCTTTCAATTGGTTCGATGTATTGGCTAGCTTCAGGTGGTATTCCTTCAGGATCAGGTCCTGAATCCGGTCCATCATCTGTTTGAAGTGATGGGCCAGCAAGCTCAGCTCGTCATTCGGCTTCACGGGAGAGTCGATGGGTGTCAAGACATCGCCGGACTTTACGGAACGGATCACTTGGATGAGCCGCGCAATGGGCTTGGTGAAGTGCCGGTTGGACAGATACAGGGTCGCGGTAATAATGACCAGATGCAGGATGAAGCTGATCCATCCGACCAGCTCTGCGGTATGCCGAGCGTCCTTGTAGAGAGCTTGGTAAGACACCATCTTCACCAGGGTCCAATCCAGGAAATCCTTCCGGTTCCGTTCATAGAACAGCAGCCCGGAAAAGTGAGAGTCCTTCCACTCCATATAGCCACGGCTATCCTTCCGCGAGCCCAACATGGACAGCCATTCGTCCTTCACCCGGTCTCCGGCTTGCAGCTCCCGTTCCGAGTCATAGTACAGGGTGCCTTTCTGGTCGAAGATCGACACGCGGTTCTGTTCCCCTGACAAAAGAGGGTCGGCAATGGATCGGATGCCGTCCAAGCTGACATCAACGGAAAAGTAACCCAGCATCCTTGTGTTGGGCAAGTTGTAGATCGGCATATGCACCGAGAAGACGAGGGGCTTGTCCACCTCCGTCGTTAACAGGTTCAACCCGTAGTCGTGAGCCAGATGGGGTGGTTCCACCTCCGTATAGAAGTCCGGCCGATGGAAGACAGGCACTTGAAAGGCCGTTTCCTGCACGGTTTGGGTCAGTCTGTTCACGACATAGGCGTACTGATCCGCCTCCCGGTACAGATACATCTGGTAGATCTGGGGCGTGTTGATCCGGGTTCCCTGCAGGGCCGCCAGGATGCTGGTGTAGGCCTCGTAACCGGTTTTCTCCTGAATGACGTACTGCTGCAAGGTGGGCAGGGCATAGACGGACATGGTGGACTGATAGATCTCCCGCATGTGGTGGGACATGTTCATGCTGCCTTGCGCCAGCAGGTTGCTGTTCTCCGTAATGGCCTTCTTGACCAAGGTATCCTTCGTCAAAGAATAGGTGGCGAAGACGGAGAAGATGGAGGGTATCAAGGTCAGCAGAAGGATCAGAATGAGCTTGGTGCGCAAATTCAATCTGAACATGTTCAGTTATTCCACCTTTTAGGATGAGATTGTAGGTAGGTCCCGGATGTCCGATTCTTTATCATTACGGGTAAGAGGAGCCGTTGATAGCATCATCTTAAACAGGAGGAATGAAACGTGTCAACGAAAAAAAAGAGGGCGGAGCTGTTCCACCAGTCCCTGTTCCTAGGGCCTGCGATGGTGTTCTTCTTGATCATCGTCATCATCCCGTTCATCTTGGGGGTCTACTATTCCATGACGAATTGGAATGGCGTTTCCAGCGAATCGAGCTGGGTAGGCTTGGACAATTACGTCTATTTGTTCACGGATGATGAGGAATTTCTGAAGTCATTCAACTTTACCTTCCGGTTCACCTTGGTCTCAGGAATCATTAACAATGTGCTGGGACTAGGGTTTGCCCTGCTGCTGACCCAATCCATCAAGCTGAAGAATCTGTTCCGACCGATTCTCCTTCTGCCTAACGTCATCGGGGGGGTCATTCTGGGCTTTATCTGGAACTTTATCTTCGTTGCGGGCTTCGGCGGGATTGCAGAGGCAACCGGGTGGTCCTTCTTCTCAGGCTGGCTGGGGGACAGCATGACCGGCTTCTGGGGAATCGTCATCGTATCGGCCTGGCAGGGGTCGGGGTATCTGATGATCATCTATATCGCGGCATTGATAGGGGTTGAGAGGGATCTGGTGGAGTCGGCCCGGATCGACGGGGCCAGCGGCTTCAAGCTGTTCCGGCATATCCATCTGCCCTTGATCATGCCTGCGGTCACGATATGCGTATTCATGGTGCTGACGGGAGGTCTCCGGATCTTCGACGTGGTCTTCTCCCTGACCTCCGGGGGTCCCTTCGGTTCCACGAAGTCGGTCGCCTACGACATCTGGGATGACTTCTCCGGAGTCTATTACGGCTTAGGCACGGCCAAGTCGGTGGTATTGTTCCTGGCGGTGGCCATCGTGAGCGTCGTTCAGGTCCTGCTGATGAAGAAAAAGGAGGTGGCTTCCTAATGCAAGAATCCAATCGCTACACCTGGAGGCTGTTCCTGGTTGAGGCGGCCTCGACGCTTATTGTCCTGCTGTTCCTGGTGCCGTTCTATTACATTCTGGTGAACTCCTTCAAGAGCTATAAGGATATTCTTCTGGACCCTTCCGCTCTGCCGAAAGAGCTTGTGATGGAGAATTACCGGACCGCATGGGACCGGATGCATTACATCCAATCGTTCGGCAACTCCCTATTCATCACGGTGCTCAGTATCGCAGGCATCCTCCTGATCAGCTCCATGGGGGCCTACCGCATCAGCCGTTACCCCACCCGGTTGAACCGCTTCATCTTCACGCTGGCCATCGCCTCCATGATCATTCCATTCCAGGTGCTCATGATTCCGCTGGTGAAGATGCTTCAGAACCTGAAGCTGATCGGTACGCCGATCGGGGTGATCATATCCTACTTCGGCTTCTTCTTCGCCTTCTCTGCCTTCCTGCTGCACGGGTTCCTGCAGTCTGTTCCCCGGGAGGTGGAGGAAGCCGGTATTGTGGATGGCTGCAGCCAGACGGGGGTATTCTTCCGCATCGTCGTTCCGCTGCTGCGGCCGATTTTTGCCACGTTGATCATCCTTCATACCTTGGCGATCTGGAACGACTTCCTGCTGCCCTATATCGTTCTGACGGACCGGACCTACTGGACGATCCCGCTGCACATCTATCAGTTCTTCGGCGAGTACACGAAGGAATGGAACTACGCCTTGCCTGTGCTGGTATTGGGAATTACCCCTATGGTGGTCTTTTTCATCTTTTTGCAAAAGCACATTGTCCGGGGCATCGCCTCCGGTGCGGTGAAAGGTTGAGATTGTAGAGGGAACAGGTTCAGTTCATCTGTAGTTCTTCAGAATTAAGGCTCACTATAATAAAAGGCGTAAGGACGTTCGATAAGAATATAGGGAGGGTATTAGAAATGAATGCATCGTTCAGCAAAACCGGCAAGCTGGGGGCGCTGCTCCTTGTATCGGCACTGATGGGCTCCACATTGGCCGGGTGCGGCGGGGACAGCAAGGAAACGTCGGCGAGTGCTTCCGCGCCTGCGGCTTCTACGGAAGCGGGGAAGAAAGAGGAGAAGAAGGAAGAGAAGAAGCCTGTTACCCTTACGATCTATCACTTCAAGACGAATATCCAAGATAAGCTGGAGAAAGCGGCCAAGGCGTTCCACGAGGAATATCCGTACATTACGGTGAAGATGGAGACCGGTGCGGAGTATTGGACCACCCTGCAGACGAAGCTTGCGACGAACGCGCTGCCGGACATTTTCCAGAACGACGGTTATACGTCGGCCGTACAATGGAAGGACCAGCTGGAGGACCTGTCCAACGAGCCGTGGGTGAAGCGGGTGTTTGACTTCGCCAAGGAACCGATGACCGTCGACGGCAAGCTGCTCGGCATGCCGATGAATATCGAGGGATATGGGTTTGTCTATCATAAGGATATGCTGGCCAAGGCGGGAGTCGCCAAGCCGAAGACCTTGTCCGAGATTAAGGACTTCGGCGAGAAGCTGAAGGCGCAGGGGATTCCGGCCTTCTCCAATGGCTATAAGGAAGGTTGGGTTCTGGGTGTGCATAATTTCAACATTCCGGTTGCTTACCATCCGAATCCGAACCAGCTGCTGGAAGATCTGAAATCCGGCAAGACCAAGTTTGCGGATGAGAAGGTGTTCCAGGATTGGGCCAATCTGTTCGAGACGACGCTGAAGTACGGGGCCAAGGACCCGATCCTGACAGATTATGCCGCACAGGTGCGCAACTTCGCCTCGAAGAAAACCGCTACCATGCAGCAGGGCAACTGGGCGCAGGCGGACATCACCAAGGTGGACCCCAACGCAGAGATTGGCGTCATCCCGATGGCGATCAACGACGATGCGGCTGTCATGGACAAACTGGCGGTAGGGGTGCCGACAAACTGGGTCATCAGCAAGAAATCCAAGGTGAAGGAGGAGGCCAAGCTGTTCCTGGATTGGCTGGTATCCTCGGAGAAGGGCCAGCAGTTCCTGACCAACGAGTTCTTGTTCATCCCCGCCTTGGATGGCATTAAGTACGATACCAAGGTATTGGGTGGTATTGCGACGGACTTGATCGAATACAGCAAAGCCGGCAAAACCATCGGCTGGCACTTCTCCAAATGGCCGTCCGGGTTTGACGCTTCCATCGCAATGCAGAAGTTTATCGGAGGCAAAACCGATAAGGCCGGGATGCTGAGTGAGATCCAGAAAGCACTGGATGACGCCGTGAAGAAAGAAAAGTCACAAAAATAAGCAGGATTAAAAAGATTAAAAAACCGGAGGGTTTCCCTCCGGTTTTTTTGTCCAATCTCTATTGATGGTTTGAATAGGTTTGGGAAAAATTGTGATGAAGTAAAGGGGAATTGACAGGATTTATAGAATCAACTAATTTTAGGTTGTGTTCTTTTTGGAGAAAATTGAAGAAATGTTAAAAGGTGATTTGATGAACAGAACGATTTCACTGGGGATTAAGGTAATAATGTGTGTGTGCGTTATTGTTGGATGTTATTGCGGATTAGGGGGCAGGACTGTTGAGCGGCCTAGTAAAGCTACAATATCTATCGGCCAATTTCTGGAGCCTAGAGACATGAAAGAGGATTTTGACTTCCTGCTCAAAACCATTTGTGAAGTTCATCCGTCTACTAATACGTTGGGGCAGAACAAAGATTTAGTAGCAGATGTGTATGAACAAATCAAAAACCCGATGTCCATCGCAGACTTTTATTTTCAGATAAGCAAGATATTTTCACTATTCCACGATGGACATACGCGTATCAATGCAACTATGTTTCATGGAGAAAGAATACTCAATGTACCTATATATTGGACGAATGATTACATGATGATTACAGAAAATACTACACAATTTAACAAAGGTGACATCATTCATCGAATCGCCGGCTTTGACAAAGATGCGATACTGCAGTACTTACGTGACATTGTTCCTTCTGAGAATGATAATTGGGTAAAGGCGGTAGGGACAAAGATAATATTAAGAGAATCGGTGCTTAAACATTTAACAGGACAAGATGCACAAGATGTTGATTTTGAAATCGAACGTAACGGTAAATTAGCTCTCGTTAAGGTACCTTATACTCCAATGGATCAGGCGGATTTAAGGTTGCTCAACTACTCCTCACCATACAAACAAATCATTGACTCTTATCAAATTGATAAGGACTACTCATACGGTATCTATAAATTGGATGAATTTATTCTAAATGAAGATTTCGAAAGACGAACTAGAGATTTTTTTATGAACGTAATCGATCAGGGTGTATCCAATATTATCTTGGATGTTCGAGATAACGTCGGCGGAGACTCCAGATGTATAGATGAAATATTGAAATATACGAATATAAATGGCTACAACAATTTTGGTTCAATCACTCGTAATTCAGAACAACTACATGAACAAAGAGGTATAGCATCTGCAGAACCTTATACCTATCATAACTCAATCTTCCAAAAGAATTACAACCATAAATTCAATAAGTTGTTTGATGGTAAAATAATCGTTTTTGTTTCAAAATTAACGTTTAGTTCAGCGAACTGGTTAGGTACGATCATACAAGATAATAAACTTGGTACAATTATTGGAGAACCTACCGGGAATAGCCCCACAAGCTACGGTGATCCATTGTATTTTACACTTCCTGTATCAAAAATGAGGTTTCAGGTTTCACATAAAAAGTGGTTAAGACCCGTTACGATTAACGAGCAAATGGATGCACTTTACCCCGATATTATCTTGTATCCGTCCATGTCAGATATAGTAAATCATAGAGATGTACATTTAGATTACGTAAAGAGTACTATAAGCCGTTTGTCCGATTCGCCGTAACAATTTCCTATAGCACGGGAAAGTCAAAATAACAATCGGGGAACGGTTCGTTTCTCAATACATAGTGCCACCATTCGAGGCGATAGGACTCAAAGCCGCAGCTTTCCATGATGGAGCGCAGCACTCTGCGGTTTTGCGCTTCCATTCTCGTTATCCCTTGAGCCTCATGGTGCGATTGCTCATCCATATAATCGAAGCCGCCTCCCATGGAAACGAGCGCGCCCGTATCGAGGCGGTATAGTGTAAGATCAATCGCGCTACCGCGGCTGTGGCTGGATTGTGCCGCAATGTAACCTTGTGCAACCATCTCGGTCCGCTCGACATTGGGATAAAACCTATCCTTGGTCAGGCCGTCTTCCGGTCGTTCGGACCAACGAAGGAAGCATTCGACCGCGCGTCTGGGCCGATATCCGTCCCATAGAAGCAACCCGTATCCGAGAACCGCCGCTGACTTCTGCACCTCCAGCAGCGCAAGGGCTAAGGCGTGTGTTCCCACGATGCGATTGACCTCATAACCGTCTACCGGTTTACCCGTAAAATTATCCCATGTGGCATATTTGGCATCCCAGCGGACTCCTTGCAGGATGTCATCGATATAAACAAATCCCTTCTCCATGCTTATCAACCCCTTAATGCGAATAGGATCAGGCGGTCAATCAGTTCGGGAAGCGCGATACCTGCAGCAGCCATCATCCGGGGATAACGGCTGTAGGACGTGAACCCGGGCAGGGTATTGACTTCATTCAGCACAATACGGCCATTATCTTGCAGGAACATATCCACACGCGAAAGTCCTCTGCAGCCGAGAGCCTGATAGATTTGTTTGGCGGTGTCCTGTATCCGGCCTCGCTCCTCTGCCGTCAGGTCTGCGGGAACCGTAATGACGGCATTCTCTGAGCCTTGTTCCGGCGCGGCTTCCTGATGGATGCGGAAGAACCCGTGCCGCAGCCTGATTTGGTCCACCTCGCCGACAATCAGCTCGGAACCGGAACCCAATACGGAGCAGCCGACCTCGCATCCTACAACCGCCTGCTCAATTAAGATTTTGCTGTCGTATTGCCTTGCCGATTCGATGGCGGCCTCCAATTCGTCCGCGCTACTTACTTTATGCACGCCATAGGATGAGCCTGAACGCGCCGGCTTAACAAAGACCGGATAGGAAAACGCCTCTGCCTCCGGTGTATCGTCTCGGTTGATCACCCAAAAGTCGGGAGTAGCAAGGCCGGCATTTCTCGCTACGATATAGGCCAGCGATTTATCCATACAGATAACCGAGCTTTGAATATCGCATCCAACATAAGGGATGCCGGATAATTCAAACAGCCCTTGAATGGCTCCATCCTCCCCCGATTTGCCATGAATGACCGAAAAGGCTACATCCACGTGAAGGATCTCACAGTGATGGTTATTTATAACAAGCATTCCCTGCATGCTCTTATCCGGCGAGAGCACGGCTGAATCCCCATTGCCGTTCTCCCAATCCACGCACGGTTTCTCGCATTTTTTCCATGCACCGGACTTCGTAATGCCGATGTAGAGGGGCTCGTATTTGTCGTGGTCCATGTTAGCAGCGATCTCGATCGCGGACTTAACCGACACATCATGCTCCTCCGAGCAGCCGCCGAACAGTATGGCAACTTTCAACCTATCCATGTGCCAGGCTCCTTTCATAATCCAAACAATTTTTGATGATTTGTTCAACGGTATCGCGCAAGGCTTGATCGGTATAGTAAGCGGTATGCGGCGTGATGATCACATTCGGCATTCTTTGAAGCTTCAGTAGAAACGGATGACCGATTGGCTTATGGCTGAAATCCTTGTAGAACCATCCTTCCTCGCCCTCCAATACGTCCAATGCGGCGCCGCCCAGTTTGCCGTTGTCCAATGCCATAACCAGCGCTTCGGTATCGATTAGCGAACCCCGTCCCGTGTTGATCAGAACCGAGCCCTGCTTCATTCTGCTCAATTGTTCGTAGCCGATGATATGTCGAGTATTCGTTTGGAGCGGCACATGAAGGGTGACGATATCGCTAGTTTGCAGCAGCGTATCCAAGGGGACGTAGGGAGCCGCAACTTTAGGGGTGCGATCGTAAGCCAGCACCTGACACCCGAATCCCCGCAGCCGCTCGATGACCGCTTGGCCGATATGGCCGGTTCCCAGAACACCAACCGTCATGTCCCGCAATACCTTGCTACGAACGCTGTCCAGCCTGTAATCCTGTTTTTCTACAGAGTGCAGAGTAGACTTCGCGTGGCGCACAGTCATAAGCATCAGCATCAAGGTATAATCGGCCACGCTATCCGGCGAATACGCCACATTGCCGATGGTGATGCCCATTCTCTTAGCGGCAGTCATATCGATATGGTTGAAGCCAATGCTTCGAGTCGAGATATATTTCACGCCGGCTCTCTTCAGCGCAAGAAGAATAGAGGCGGAGACCTCGGATTTGTGACCCACACTGATACATGGATTGTTCGGGGCTGATCCGGCGTTGGCTTCCGACACAGGGTCGTGCAAGATCGTGGGCATAACGCCAAAGCGCGGCGAAAGGGCGCGGAAAGCATCCGCTTCATCCGGCTCGCATCCATACACGGTAATGCCGATGTTGTTCGTCATGATCATCCTGATGTCGCGTCCTGGATTTCCACATGCTCCGGCAGGGGGTAGCAGATCTTGCACCGGTTGGTATACAGCAGCTTCCGCCCCGTCACCTGACCGCTATCCGCGTCCAGGTCCGATCTCTCCACCTGCACATACTCATAGATCCCGCCGCTTTCGCGGATATATTCTATACCGCCGTTTGCAACCCGATACAGCACTTGCGGCCGTTTGTCCACGAACATCGTCCCCCTGATCGTCTCATCATCGAACGTCACTGAAATTTGATAGGTGCAATCGGTATCGTTTCGCGCCTGTAAGTCAATCCACCCCTCGTAGACGGTGGCATCCACCCCTTTGATCTCGTCGCTGTTCGGCTCGGGAAACTCCTTAACCTCGTGGCCGCTCCGTTTGGTGACCGTCAGCGGTGTGTGCAGAAGCATCCAAAACAGCAAATTGCTCATTTGACACAAGCCTCCGCCCGGAGCGGTGGTCAGGCTGCCATTAGTCACCGTAAGACCGTCCTTATAAGGAATCTCTCTGTTCGCATGACGGACAAGGCGCCAAAAGGAAAAGGTTTCGCCCGGCTTGATCACAAGGCCATTCAGGGTTTGGGCTGCCAGCTTCAGGTTAAATACCTTATTGTGCTGGTAGGTCATGTCAAAACCGGTATTGCGGTTGTATAATGCGCAGCTCGTTTCAAAGAGCGTATAAGGAAGCGGCTTCCCGTCTATGGCTTCCGCGTAACGGCGGCCATCCAACCGCATCCTGGCATAAAACCACATCTTCCGCTGCATGACCCTGAGCGGCAACAGGAAAGGGAATAACTGCGTCAATCTTTTTCTTCCCATAGGAGCACCTGCCTTATATTGGTCATAAAAAAAGCCCGTCTTTACGGTTACATTCTACCGCAGAAGAACGAGCCATTTTATAAGATGAAAAGGTTTATTTCCTAAGAAAAAGTAGAGATGACCTTGAGATTATCCTAAGAATCGGCGTTTATTTCGAGGCCGGAAGCTCCACCGTGAACGTCGTGTAGGTATCGCTGCTCTCTGCGTAGATCTGCCCGCCATGCTGAGCGATGATCTCCTTCGCAATCGCCAATCCAAGTCCCGCGCCGCCCGTGCCGGAAGAACGGGCATCGTCCAGCCGGTAGAACTTCTCGAATATGGTAGCGAGCTTATCCTTGGGGATGCTTCCCGCGTTCTTGAATACGATGGACACCCGATCCCCGGAGAGGCCCGCCGTAATGTCAATGACGCTATTGTCCTCGCTGTACGCAGCGGCGTTCTTCAAAATGTTGTTAAATACCCTTGCCAGCTTGTCGGGGTCGCCAGTGACGGTCAAATCCTCGGATGCATGGATGACGGCTTTTTTTCCATTAGAGGCAAGCAGGGGAAAGAACTCATCGGTCATCTGCACCAGCATATAGTACAGGTCGATGTGCACTTTCGTGAGCGCGATTGTCTGGAGGTTATACCGCGTAATCTCAAAAAACTCGTCAATGAGCTGTTCGAGACGGTAGGCCTTGTCCAATGTAATGTGCACATACTTTGCCTTCTGCTCGATTGGCATGTCCGGCGCTTCGTCAAGCAGGCTCAGATAACCGATAACGGAAGTAAGGGGCGTCTTAATGTCGTGAGCCAGGTACATGATCACGTCATTCTTCCGTTGTTCGGCCAGCTTGGCATCCTGCTCCCGCTTTTCTAGAGTCTGCTGCAATTGGTTAAGCTTCTTTTCCATAAACTCCATTTCTGCCGAAAGCTCGATGGGTTTATCATCGTTCCGAATCAGGATATCAATGCCGGTATTGATCTCGTCAAAGTACTTCACAAATTTAGAAAGCATGACGCGGCATAGAATAAGAATACTGATCACAATCGCCACGGAAATAAAAAAATCCATATTATCCCGAATGATCCGATGATAGAGGGCCATCGCGAGCCAATGATCAAAGTGAAACCGGTCTTCCAGAAGACCAACGATCCAATCCCCAACTGCGGCTTGCCGCTGGGTGATGACTCGTAACACATATACGAATACAACGGCTGCCATAACATTCACAAGGATATACAGATAGAGTTTTCGGATTAGCTTGGAATAATCGCTCTTTTTATTTCTCAATTTTATAGCCGACCCCCCATACCGTTTTGATATATTTCGGATTATCGAGGGTGTCGTTCATTTTTTGGCGCAGATGCCGGATATGCACGGTGATGGTGTTGTTGCTCTTGCTGAAATATTCGTCGCCCCAAATCGCATGAAATAGCTGCTCGGAGCTCACCACATTCCCCTTGTTCTCACAGAGGATGCGCAGTATGGAGAATTCAGTAGGTGTAAGGGATAGGGGCTTCTCGTTCAAAAAACACTCATGCGTATGAATATTCATGACGAGGCCGGAGTGGACAAGAATCGGGTCACTCTGCACCGCCGTTCCACTGAATTTCTTGTAGCGGCGCAATTGTGCCTTAACCCGGGCAACCAGCTCCAGCGGGCGGAAGGGCTTCGTGATATAATCGTCCGCGCCGATCGTCAACCCTGTGATTTTATCGATCTCCGTATCTTTTGCGGTCAGCATGATAATGGGGTAGGTGTGCTTGTCCCGTATCTTCTGGCAGATCGTAAGGCCGCTTGACCCGGGAAGCATGATATCCAGTAGGGCAAGATCGAACTCGTTCTTGTCGATACATTCCAACGCTTCTTGGGCCGTATAGGTCTTAAAAACCGTATAGTTCTCATTCCTCAAGTATAGCTCCACCAAATCGGCAATTTCGCGTTCATCGTCCACAATAAGGATCTTATCGCTCATCGTTATCAACCATCCTGTTTTGTACGGAGTCCGATCTCCACCCGCGACACGCGGAGGCAACACCTTTACAATAACGAAAGCCGATACAGACCGCAAGTCGGTAAAGAAGCGGCGTATGAAGAAACGAAGGGAATGTATGGGGAAATGAAAGAAAAGGTAGGAGGGGTTCAGAACGGCGGGAGTCCAAGCAGGTACTCCGATTCAAGCATATTCTATTGGGGAATATGGAGATGAAGGGGCGTGGGTACGCATGACCAAGCAGATCATTGATATGAGAACGTCCAGCCACAGTCCGGATGATGCTTTTACAACCCCGATTCCAGCGGCTCCTGGCGTGTTGTTCGGAGATATCGGATTGCAGATGACCGGCATCCTGCCGGAGAATCTGGGGAATGTCCGCGTGCTGCTGACCGGCTATGCCCAGATATCCGGATTGGGTGGGGAGGACAGCGTAACGATCCGGGTGTTTCGGGAGGGAACTGCGCCTGTCTTTGTCAGCAGCTATCCTTCTGGGGGTTCATCCTCTTTGACGTTCGGCTTCTCGGCTGTGGATTTCCCTCCGGAGCTGGTGGTGGCCCAGGGCCAGGTCCGGTACACGGCGACCATTGAGAACCCGGCAGGCACGGCTATATTGGGGGCGGCGAATTTCAGCGGCATCGCTGCAGCGGGGACGACGACATCCTAATGGAACTTCTCCAGCGAGGCTCTTCGTCATTGGTTATGACGGGGAACAAACGATGTCGTCCCCCGTTTCAACTATCGGTTATACGCCGGTGCTGACGGCGCTTTGTTGGGCCAGCCTGTCCCGGATGGAGGCTAACAGCATCTCCGCATCCTCCGGCCGGTTCACGACGTCGGTGACGTCCATGTCCACGATCAGCACGTCGGATGCGCCGTAGTGGCGGCTGACCCACTCGTCGTAACCGCTCCACAGGACCCGGTAATAGTCCACCAGAGCAGGGTCCTGCTCAAAGCTCCGTCCACGAAGCCCGATCCGGTGCATAACCGTATCGAAGGAGCCCTTCAGGTACACCATGAGGTCCGGCGCTTTCTTGGGCAGCTCCTCCAGCTCCTCCATCATGTTGGCGGCCAAATTCTCATAGACCTGGAACTCCAGGTCGCTCATACGTCCGAGAGTCTTGTTCACCTTGGCAAAATACCAATCCTCGTAAATGCTGCGGTCCAGAACATTGTGGCGGTTGCGGAGCGCCTGCTTGATGGCCTTGAACCTCGTATCGAGAAAATACAGCTGCAGCAGGAACGGATACCGATTCCTCTCAATTTCTTCCGGCGTTGCCGTATAGAATAAAGGGAGAATCGGATTCTCCTCCACGCTTTCATAAAAGACTTCGGACCCCAAGTGTTGGCCGATCAAGGCGGCTACCGAGGTTTTGCCGAGTCCAATCATTCCCCCGACTACGATCACGGACATATTCCCCTTTTCTCCTCATCTAGACCGGACGGATCCGGAAGTTGCTTATCTACGTTGATACAGCCCTCCTATTATACCAAGGAGATGGCCGGATGGCACTAGGGAAAGAATGTCTAAAATTTCCAATTCACGTAACTCCGTCCAGTCCATAGTACAAGTGCCGTATTGTGATGGTCCAACAAAACTTGGTAAAGTGAAAGAATCACCTGTTTTTGTTGCCGGAGGTTATTGCATATGGAAAACGAAGACTATGGAAAATTAATGCATATCATCCCTATGGTGCTGCGTGCTTACGAGGAAGAACGCGACATATTCCCGGACGGAGAAATTCCGTGGATTCCGCTAATTGATGCGGAGACGGATATTTCCCGGCTGCTGAATGCAGATGAGGTTGTCCTTCCCTATCCAGAGGTCACCGTTTTTATCGATTATCCGTTGAGCAGCCCCGTCTCCTTTGAGTTATGCTCGGAGGAGGGTTTTACCCGCGTCAGCTTGGTTCGGACCATCTCAGAATTGTACCAGCGGATATATCGGGAGGAAGAAGACTCGGCACAGACCAAAACGATCCCCCTGCAGGATCGGTCGAAGGTGCTGAATCGGAATGTGACGGATGGGAAGTACGGGATCGGCTATCATGACTTGGACGACTTGGACTTAAGTTTTATTGAAGTGGTGAAGACGGAGAAGGGGGACATTCATCTGCATCTGGGGATCGAATCGTAAAGGGGACCGCCTCTTCTGCAATGGGGTCCATTCTCTACGCCCCGGCTTGATTCTCGTATTGACTCGCATACAGCGCGGCATAATGACCGCCTGTACGCAGGAGCTCCGAATGGCTTCCCATCTCCACAATATCACCGTGATGCATATACAGGATCAAGTCCGATTCTCGGATTGTGGAGAGCCGATGGGCGATGACAAAGCTGGTGCGCCCGGCGGTCATTCGCTGGAAGGCCCGCTGGATTCTGGCTTCCGTCCGGGTATCGATGCTGCTCGTCGCTTCATCCAGGATCAGCATAGGCGGATCCGCCAGCATGACCCGGGCGATGGTGAGCAGCTGCATCTGGCCTTGGGACAGACTCCCGCCGGAGGCCGACACGACCGTGTCATACCCTTCCGGCAGCTGCTGAATGAAGCCATGGGCATCCGCCGCCTTCGCCGCCGCCACGATTTCCTCATGGGAGGCATCAGGCTTGCCGTAAGCGATATTGTCACGGATTCTTCCGTGGAACAGCCAGGTATCCTGAAGAACCATGCCGAACTGGAGGCGCAACCGGTCCCGGGGCATACGATCAATCGGAATCCCGTCCATCCGGATGCTTCCTTGGTCCGTATCATAGAACCGCATCAGAAGATTCACCAGGGTAGTCTTGCCCGCCCCGGTGCTGCCGACGATGGCGATCTTCATCCCGGGCCGAACGCTCAAGCTGAAATTCCGGATCAGCGGCCGGTCCTGCCGGTAGGCGAAGCTGATCCGATCGAAGACGATCTCTCCTGCCGGCTGGCCGAAGGTCCGGTCTTCATCGGGATCCGGCGTCTCTGCAGGCAGGTCCAGAATCTCGAAGATCCGGCGCATGGAGACGACGGCGGCCTGGATTTGGGATAACACGCCTGTAATCTCGTTCACCGGCTTGGAGAACTGGTTGGCGTAGATGATGAAGCCGGTGAGTGCCCCGATCGTAATCTCATGCCGTAGAATAGCCAGACAGCAGAAGATGCTCAAGATGCAGAAGGTCACGTTGGACACCAGCCTGGAGCTGGGATTCGCCAACGACCCGTAGAACTGAGCCTTCATCCCCGCGCGATAAAGCTCATCATTCTTCTCCTTGAAGGCTGCGTAAGCACGGTCTTCAAGCCTTAAGGCTTGAACCGTCTTCTGCCCGCCGATCATCTCCTCAATATATCCGTTCAGGGTGCCGGTCACCTTGGCTTGCTCGCGGAACAGCCGCTGGCTTCTTAACGTCAGGAACCGGACGAAGAAGAAGGAGGCGACAGCCAGCAGCAGAACGATGCCGGTCAGCTTCACACTGGTCCATAGCATGAACCCTAAGGTCCCCAGCAGGGTCAGCGTACTGGTGAAGGTAGCGGAGAGCCCCTGCTGCAGACCGTCGGATACGGTATCCGCATCGTTCACGAACCGGCTGATCAGGTCGCCATGCGGGTGGGAATCCAGCGTATGGAGCGGAAGCTCGTTCAGCTTGCGGAACAGATTCGTCCGGACCGCATGCACGAACCCGTACGCCATCCGTTGAAGCAGCACCGTCAAGGCCCAGCCGAACAGGCTTCCCAGAGCGAAGGTCAAGCCCAGCAAGCCAAGCAGGACCCACAACCGGCCAGCCGCCAATCGTCCCTCGCCCGTCATCAAATCCACGATTCGACCGATCAACAGGGGGCCAATTAAGGTGGCGCCCGTACCGATCAAGGCGCACAGCACCGCCCCGATCATCGGAAGGCGGTCGTGTGCCGTCAACCTCCCCATTCGTTTCCATCCCGATTGTCCGCTCATGACAGAGCCACCTCCGCTTCTTGTTGAGAGGAGCAAATCTCCCGGTAAAGCTGGTTCGTCCGGAGCAATTCCTCATGTGTGCCGATGCCGGTTACCGACCCTTGATCCAGCACGATGATCTTGTCGGCATGGCGGATGGTGCTCACGCGCTGGGAGATCATCAGGACGGTCATGCCGTGTTCTTCCATCATGGCTCTGCGAAGCTGGGACTCCGTCTTGTAATCAAGCGCGCTGAAGGCATCGTCCAGGATCAGAATGTCGGGGCGGCCGACTATGGCCCGAGCGATGGCGAGCCGCTGTTTTTGCCCGCCGGACAGGTTCTTGCCTCCTTGGTCCAGCAGGGTCGAGTACCCTTCCGGCCATTCCCGGATGAAGGCGTCCGCTTGAGCGATCCTTGCCGCTTCAAGGATCTCATCCTCGCCGGCCGATTCATGGCCGTAACGGATATTATCCATGATCGACCCGCGGAACAGAAGCGTCTTCTGCTGCACGTAGCCGATTTTGCGTCGTAACGCATGGAGCGGATACTCCTCCACGGAGAGCCCGTCAATCTCCAGAACGCCATGGGAGATGTCATAGAATCGGGGGATCAGTGCGGCCAAGGTGGACTTGCCGGAGCCGGTTCCTCCGATGATCCCCACCTTCTCCCCGGGCATGATCGTGAAGTCGATGCCGGTTAACGCGTTCTTCGGGGCCGATGCATAGGCGTAATCCACCGCATGGAACCGGATGGCCGGGATGCCGGTCTCCGGCCGGCCAGTGGTGTGCATGAGCGGCTCCGCAGCTGTCTCAGGGGCGAACGGTGCGGTCTCCAGCACTTCCCTGACACGCGACGCACAGGCGGATGCCTTCGTAAACAGCACGATCAGATTGGATACGACGATCAGCGCCAATAGCATCTGGGTAATATATTGGATGAAGGCGATCAGCTTCCCCTGGGTCAGGCCGCCTGTGCCGATCCGGAAACCTCCGTACCATAAGGCCAGGACGATGCCTGCGTTCAGGACCAGCATGGTCAACGGACTGAGCAGAGCAGAGATCTTCCCGACCCGAAGAACAGTTCGGGTCCAATCCTCCGAGGCTTCGGCGAAGCGCTGCTCCTCCCGGCTGCGTCCGGCGAAGGCTCGGATCACGCGAACCCCGCTGAGATTCTCGCCTACAATGCGGGTGATCCGGTCCAGCTTAGACTGGCAGGCATGGTACAGAGGCGAAGCTGCGGCACTGATCCGCCAGATGATGAGGGCCAGTACCAGCGTGGCCCCGATCAGGATGACCGACAGGCGGAAGTCCAGCAGCATGGACATGATGATGGCTCCGATGCAGATGAACGGAGCGCGGATGACCAGCCGGATCAGCATGGCCATCGCCACCTGCAGCTGATTGACGTCACTGATCAGCCGGTTCATCAGAGAGGGCGTGCCGAACCGGTCCAAGTCCGCATAGGACAGGGACGAGATGTGCCGGAACAAGGCATTGCGCAGCAAGGTTCCGAAGCCTTGAGAAGCCCGTGCGGCATAATATTGACAGATTAAGGAGCAGCCGTAGCCCAACATAGACATGATCAGCATCAGGGTGCCGAGCCATAAGATGACGGAGCGGTTCCCTTCGGCTACTCCGTGCTGAATCATATAGGCCAGGAGAGTCGGAAGGAGAAGCTCCAAGATCGCTTCGATCAGCTTGAAGAAGGGGCCCCATAGGAGTTCCTTGCGAAAAGGCATAAAATAGGCGGAAAGCTTAAACATGAGGGATCATCACCTTGCAGCATGGGGTATTGACTTCGCGTCGTCGTCGTTTAAGATTATGGCATAAGATCATCCATATGAATAATATGGGATTCGTATATTTTCAATATGTTTTTCATATGTCATTAACATTGTGCGGGGGAATCCATGGATATCCGGCAGTTAAAATATTTCCTGACCATAGCAGAGGAAGGGCAGATCACATCTGCAGCCAAGAAGCTGCGCATGGCCCAGCCGCCGCTTAGCCAGCAGCTGAAGCAGCTGGAGGACGAATTGGGGGTCAAGCTGATGGAACGAGGGCCCCGGCATATCCGGCTGACGGATGCCGGGGAGATGCTGCTCCGGCGGGCAAGACAGATCATCGAATTGACCGAATCCACAGCAAGGGAGATTGCCGATTCCGTGAAGGGCTGGACCGGCACCCTGACCATCGGCACGGTGTCTTCATCAGGCGCAACCTTGCTCCGGCACCGCTTGACGGATTTCCATCAGAGCCATCCCGGCGTCAAATATGAGATTCATGAAGGAAATACCTTCCAGGTCATGGAGATGGTGACCTCGGGAATCGTCGAGATCGGGATCGTCCGGACGCCGTTCTCACTTCCCGGCAATATGGGGTGTAGAATCACGGAGAAGGAGCCGATGGCGGCCGTCATGACGAGAGAGCACGGCTGGAAGGGAGAGGAGGCCGTGACCGAACTCGCGGAGCTTCGGGACAAGCCGCTGATCATCTATCGCCGGTTTGAAGAGCTAATCCGGACAAGCTGCCAGGACCATGGCTTCGATCCGGTCTTCATCTGCATGAATGACGATGCCCGCACGACGCTGATGTGGGCCGGGACCGGGCTTGGGATCGGAATTGTTCCCCGGTCCGCCGTGTTCGCAGCGAACAGCTCCGGTCTGATGGTGAAGGAGATCGTTCAAGAATCCATGCAGACCAGTGTGGCCGCCATCTGGATGAAGGACAAGTATATCTCCAAGCTGGCCCAGCAGTTTCTCGAACGGTTCGGAACATAGGCGGATATCGGTCTCCAGACGGAGATGATTCTCTTCCTGGGACGGGGGACACCTGGCAGGAACTGTGATATTCTGGAACCATTCCAAACAAGTGAATGGAGAGATCCCCTACTATGAACCGCAACGCCTTTCTCGGATTGATCTTGGTAGCCCTCGGACTCGGCATGTTCTTCCTGGGGAAGATCGACGTCCATACCGGTACGATCTTCACCTACTTCTGGCCCTCCATGTTCGTGATTCCGCTTGGATTGTTCTTCCACTGGCTGTACTTCAGCGTGCTTCAACGCAGAGGCGTCGGCGTGCTCGTCCCCGGAGGGATCCTCCTGGTAACCGGGATCGTCTGCCAAATCTCCATGCTGTTCAACAGCTGGGACATCCTGTGGCCCGGATTCATTCTGGCTGTGGCAGCCGGGTTGTTCGAGCTCTACTGGTTCGGAGGCCGGAACAAATGGCTGCTCATCCCCATCAACATCCTGACCGTTCTGTCCGTCCTGTTCTTCAGCATCTTCTCCGTGGCCTCCATTCTCGGCAAGCTCTCGAGCGGAGAGCCCATCATTGCCCTCCTGCTGATTGGGGCCGGGGTACTGCTGATGTTCAAGCGCAGACCGGCGTTATGATCAGACTGGAAGCAGGAAGCAAGCTGGCACCGACCTCCATCGGTGTCAGCTTCTTTTTTTAAGCTTCACCGTCGTTTTTTCCCTCAAGAAAGTGGAAAATCCCCCCCAGCCCCGACCTGTCCGGCCTGGAGTCCCGATGCTAGAATAGAGGGAGAGCCCGATTCAAGGGAAAGGAAGAAACCCCCGTGAAAACCATGCTGTACCGCATCTCTCTGAAGAGCCGACTCTGGCTCTCCTTTGTGCTTCTGGTCGCCGCCTCCGTGGCCGCGACAGGGGCCTTGTCCTTCCGGATCAGTGCCGGCGTGATGGAGAAGAATGCCTCCCGGCTTAGCCAGCAGAACCTGGACACCTCGGCGAAGGCTCTGGACGAGCAGGCCAAGCGGCTGGTGGTGGCCGTGCTCAACATGACCATCAGCGAGCCCTTCACGGAGTTGATGAAGGATGTGCGCAAAGACAACCAATACGGCTATTACATCAATTCCACCTCCATGGACACCCTGTTCGCCCAAGCCAAGCTGACGGAGCCCTTGATCGACTCCATCTACGTGGGGACACCCATCGGGGAATTCTACTCCTCCAGCTTCTACCGCAACTACGGCTATTCCTTCTATGAGTCCCCGCTGTTCGTCGGGTTGCAGGAGAACCGCAAGCCACGCTGGATCGAAGGCCATACGGACCGCCTGTTCCGGGGGGAGGAGCATGTGGTGTCTCTAGTCATGGGGCTGCCGGACCCGGAGGCGCCGAAGGTCTATTTCGTACTCAATGTGAAGGAGAAAAACCTGCGGAGCCTCGTTACCGATTCCCTGTCCAACCGGGGCAATCCGGAGGTGCTCCTGATCAACCGGAAGGGGGACAGCGTGTTCAGTCTGCAGGAAAGCCAGCCCGTCTCGATGGACCCGGAGTTCCTCCAAGCGAACATGGGCAAGGAGGCGCGAGGGCACTTCGAGGGGAAGCTGGACGGGAAGCCGTATCTGTTCGACTTCGCCCGGCTCCAGGTCGCCGCGGACTGGGTGCTGGTCAGCGTCCAGGCTCGATCCGAGCTCTTGGGCGAGCTGGCGTGGATCAAGTGGGCCACTGCACTGATCACCCTGCTGTGCATCGCCATGGCGCTGATCCTGTCCAACTGGCTGACCGGATTCCTCCTTAAGCCGCTGAGACACCTTCAATCGCTCATGAAGCGCGCCGGGGGCAGCGACCTGTCGGTGCGGTTCGCCAGCCCGTACCGGGACGAGGTGTCCCATGTGGGCATGAAGTTCAACAGTATGCTGGAGGAGATCGGCGTCCTGATCGAGGAAGTGAAGCTGGCCGAGAAGGAGAAGCGGCGGTCGGAGGCCAAGGCCTTGCAGGCCCAGATCTCCCCCCACTTTCTGTACAATACGCTCAATACCATCGTCTGGAAGCTGGAGACCCGGGAGGTCGAGGAGTCCAAGGAGATGGTCGTGGCTCTGTCTCACCTGTTCCAGCTGGGGCTGAACGGCGGACAGGAGCTGACCACCCTCGACAAGGAGCTCCGGCATGTCGGGTACTACCTGACGATCCAGCAGAAGTGTTATGAGGAATTGTTCGACTATGAGATCCGCGTGGAGGAGGAGCGCCTGCTGGCCCTTCCCATGGTGAAAATATTGCTGCAGCCTCTGGTGGAGAACACCCTGCTGCACGGCTTCCGGAACCGGGAGAGCGGCGGCTTCATCCGGATTCACATCCGGGAAGCGGACGGGCAGCTGGAGATTGCCGTGGAGGACAACGGCTCGGGGATGGACGCCCCCCGCCTTCAGGAGTCGCTGAAGGAGCCCGCAGCCGGCCGCAAGGGCTACGCCCTGCGCAACGTCTACCACCGGCTGAAGCTGTACTTCGGAGACGAGGCCTCCATGGAGCTGCACAGTGTCCCGGACGAGCGGACAGCCGTCATCCTGCGTATTCCCATGAGAGCGGAAGGAGAGAGAACTAGTGAGCTTCAAGCCTGATTCTAACCTGAATTCGGCGGAGAGGGACATCACCTTGGTGGTGATCGACGACATCCGCAGCGTCACCCGGGGAATCCGGGAGGTCATCACGCCGGAGGTGCATGGAGTCCGCGTGGCCGGTACGGCGGGCAACGGTCTGGAGGGACTCCGGCTGGTGCTGGAGCTGCGTCCGGACATCGTTCTGACCGATATCCGGATGCCGCATATGGACGGCCTGGAGATGACCCGGTCCATCTTGGAGGAGCATCCCGGCTGCAAGATCCTGCTCCTGAGCGGCTATACCGACTTCGAGTATGCCCAGGAGGCCATACGGTTGGGCGCTGTGGATTTTTTGACCAAGCCTTTCCTGAAGGACACGCTCGTTCAAGCGGTCCTGAAGGCCAAGAAGCTGGTCGAGGACGAGCGCCACCGCAGGGAGGAGCACCTGGAGACGGAGCGCCGCATGAAGGAAAGCCTGCCTCTTCTGCGGCAGGAGTACCTGCACCTGCTCCTCCGTTATGGCTCGGATGCCGAGAAGC
Source organism: Oryzibacillus soli (assembly GCF_051594765.1). Lineage (NCBI taxonomy): Bacteria > Bacillati > Bacillota > Bacilli > Caryophanales > Paenibacillaceae > Oryzibacillus > Oryzibacillus soli. The sequence continues at coordinate 319,193 of NZ_JBPPGJ010000004.1, read as the reverse complement.
AGGCGGAGCGCTGGGAATATCTGAATCTGACCCTGGAACGGGAACGCTTCGGGGTGTTCCAGGTGTCCATCGATTCGTTCGCCGAGCTGACGGAGGGCCGCACCATCCGGGAGGCGGAGCTGGCGCGCTTCGCCGTGCAGAACATTCTGGAGGAGACCCTATCGGAGGTGACCCGGGCGGTGGTATTCCGCGAGCAGTGGGACGGGTTCGTCTGTCTCTTGAACCTCCCGGAGCCCAGCCGGACCGAAGGGCTGGAGGAGCTGGCGGACCGCTGCAGGGAGAACGTCGGGCGCTATTCCCGATACACCGTGTCCATCGGGGTAGGCCATATGGCCGAGCGCATGACGGACCTGCCCGCTGCTTACAGCCAGGCGGCCGAAGCACTGTCCCATACGTTCTTCACAGGCGGCAACAGCGTCTATCTGTTCCGTAGCGACCCAAGCCCACGGCCCCGTGCGGCGGCTCCCCGCTACTCGCCGGAGCAGGAGAAGGAGCTGTTCTTGTATCTCCGTACGGGACACTGCGCCAAGGCCACGGCTCTGCTCCACGAAATGACGGACGTGTATGCGGGGGGCCGAGCCCGGCCGGACGAGCTTCGGCGCATGGGCTATGAGCTGGGGCTCCTGCTGTACCGGGAGTTTACGGGAATCCTGACGGACCCGGCCCAGACGGACCGCCTGTCCGAAGCGGTGGAGTCGCTTCGCAAAGGCGCTTACGCGGGCTTCCAAGGCCTAACCGGCCTCTTGGAGGGAATGGTCGTGACGGGCTGCGGCATGATCCTGGAGCAGCGGGAGCGGGAGGCGGATTCGGCGGTGGACCGCGCCGTCCGTTATATGGCGGAGCACCTCGACCGCAATCTGTCGGTTCAGGATCTGGCCGCCCACGTTTTCTTAAGCAGCAGCTATTTCTCCAACCTGTTCAAGAAGGTGAAGGGCATGACCTCCATGCAGTACTTCACGGCCATGCGGATGGACCGGGCCAAGGCGATGCTTCTGGAGGGTCGCCAGGTCCAGGACGTGGCCCTGTCCGTCGGCTATGAGGACCGTCCGTACTTCTCCGACGTGTTCAAGAAGCACTTCGGCATGACTCCGACGGAGTTCAGGCAGAGCTACGAACCGTGATTTTTTCCTCCCGAATAGTGATTTCTCCCTCCTTACGGATCGAAGCTCCAGGTGTAGGATAAGGATGTAAGCGATAACAACAGATCCATAGAGAAGATAAGGGAGGCAACTCAGTATGAAAAAAAAACCGGTGTACATGGCTCTGTCCGGAGCCCTCTTGCTCACCATGACGGCCTGCGGCTCGGAGAGCGGCAGCGGGTCCGGCAGCTCGGCCGCTCCGTCGAAGAGCTCCGCAGGAAGCGCTCCGGCGGCCGCTGCCACCAGCGCCGCTTCCGGCCCCAAGACCAAGCTGACGTACTGGACCGGCGACCGGGGGGCCGCCGACCACGTGAAGGCGGAGGTGGCCAAGTACAACGCCGAGAACAAGGATAACATCGAAGTGGAAGTCACCATCATGGCGGACAACTACGATCAGTCCGTTGACGTGGCCTTCGCCAGCAACCAGGCGCCGGACATCATTAAGATGTCTAACAGCAACTTCCCCTCCTTCACCAAGAAGGGTTATCTGGAGCCGCTCGATTCCTATATGACCCCCGACTTCAAGAAGCGGTTCGAGAAGCAGCTCCTGGAGGGCGGCAACCAGATCGACGGCAAAACCTACTCTCTGCCCAACTACGGTATTACCTGGCGCCTGATCTACAACGTCGATCTGTTCGAGAAGGCCGGCATCAAGGAGCCGCCGAAGACGCTGAAGGAGCTGGTGGAGACCGCCAAGAAGCTGACCGAGGCAGGCAAGGCGACCGGAGCGTACGGCTTCGCAGGCAACTTCAAGAACAACGGGGGCTACGCCCGTTCGGCCAACCCGATCGTGGCCATGAGCGGCGGCACCTTGGACGGCTTCGACTTCAAGACCGGCAAGTTCGACTTCACGAGCCACAAGCCGATGCTGGAGGCTCTCCGCCAGATGCGCAAGGACGGCAGCATGCTGCCCGGCGTGGAGCAGCTCGACATCGACCCGCTGCGGGCCCAATTCGCCGAAGGCAAGATCGGCATGTACATCAACCACGCCAGTGAGCCGGGCGTCTACAAGAACCAGTTCCCCGCCAAGATCAAGTGGTCGGCGGCCCAGCTTCCGACATTCGACGGAACGGTCAAGGGAGCGGCTCCTTTCTCCAATGCGACCGTCTGGCTCGGCATCAGCTCCAGCTCCAAGCAGAAGGATAAGGCCTGGAAGTTCCTCCAATACATGTACAGCCCGGAAGTGCTGAAGTCCTACCAGGAGGACAGCGTCGGCATCTCGGCGGTGCCGGACGTGCTGGCCGTGGCCAAGAAGCCGAACATCCCCGGCATGGAGCTGTTCGTACCCACCAAGTATGATGCGATGTATCCGGTCGTTCCGTCTGTCACGCCGGAGGGCAAGAACCTGGGAGACGAAGCGTTCAAGTACATCCTGGACGGCGGCGATCTCGACAAAGTGATCAACGATCTCAACACCCGTTACAATGCCGCTCTGGACAAGGCGAAGCAGGCTGGCACCGTGAAGAACCAGCCGGATCCGAATTTCGACCCTGCCAAGCTTCAGGGCACCCTTGTGAAATAACCATGCCCCGGCAACACCCAGGCATGAACCTGACGGCCCCCGGCACCGGGGGCCGTTCCACTCCCTAACACCGGAAGGAGCGGCACTAATATGAGAAAAACAGGAGAGAAGCTGTCGCCGTACGTCATGACGTTTCCCAGCTTGTTCCTGACTCTGGCCTTGGGCATCTACCCGATCTTATGGGCCATGCGCTACATGTTCTACAGCTATCCGGGCTACGGAGCCAAGAAGTTCATCGGCTTCGACAACTTCACCCGGCTCTTCCACGATGCGGAGTACGGCAGGTCGGTGGTGAACACCCTCGTCTACGCCGGCGGCAAGATCGTCATCACCCTGCCGGTAGCCCTGCTGCTTGCCGTCATCCTGAACAGGGCTTTCCGGGGACGGAACCTGTTGAAGGCCATCTACTTCCTGCCCACGGTCATCAGTACGGCGGTTATGTCCGTCGTCTTCTACGTCATCTTCAACTCGTACAACGGGATTCTGAACCAGTATCTGATGCGCTACGGTATCGTGAACACGAACGTGGACTGGCTCGGCGTCAAGCTCTCCATGCTGACCATGATCATCATCGCCATCTGGGGGGCCATCGGGAACTACATGCTCCTGTTCCTGGCCGGCCTACAGAACATTCCCTCCGATATTTACGAGAGCGCTTCGATTGACGGGGCCAACCCTTGGCAGACGTTCTCCCGGATCACCGTCCCTCTCCTGGGGCCCGTGCTGCAGATGATCATTCTCCTGGCTATTACGGCGGCCTTGAAGGGCTATGAGAGCATCATGGTATTGACCGAAGGCGGTCCGGTGGGCAAGACCGAGGTGATGTACCTCTACGTCTACAAATTGTTCTTCCCCATCTCCTCGGCCGGGGCGGCGGTGGAGCAGCAGATCGGGTACGGCAGCGCCGTCGGCTTCGTGTCGGCCCTGATCGTTGGCGCGGTGACGGTGGGCTACTTCGCCCTGTCCAAGCGGTTGAACCAGGTCTATGAATAGGAGGCGCACCCCATGAATTCAACCCATACGATTCCGAACCGTCCGATGGCCGTCCGCAAGGCGGCGCGACTCCTGTCCTCTCCGGGCAGGCTGGCCGCCTGGCTCCTGCTCTGGAGTTTCCTGTTGGCAGTCGCGGCCGTAACGCTGTTCCCGGTGGTCATGACGTTCCTCGGCTCCTTCAAGTCCAACGCGGAGGTAACCGGTGGCGGCACCTTCTGGCCCTCGGTCTGGCGGTTCTCCAACTATACGGAGGCTTGGAAGGGCGCCAATTTCGCCAAGTTCACCTTCAACAGCCTGCTGGTCGCTGCCGTAACGACGGCGGGCGCCCTGCTGGTCGCTTCCATCGCAGCCTACGCGGTGGACCGCAAGGAGTTCGTCGGCAAGAAGCTGTTCGTCGCCCTCCAGGCCTCCACCATGTTCATCTCCATCGGAGCCGTGGTGCTCCGGCCCCAATTCGAGATGATGGTGCACCTGAACCTGCATAAGTCGCTCTTAGGCGTCATCATCATCCTGATCAGCGGACACGCCGCTACGTTCTTCACCCTGCTGGGGTTCTTCAAGGGCATACCGAAGGACCTGGACGAGGCCGCGCGGATCGACGGCTGCAACGTATATTCCGTATATTGGCGGATCATCCTGCCCCTGTTGGCGCCGGGTCTTGGCGTGGCCGGCCTGTTCGTCTTCCGGAATGCCTGGAACGAATACATCCTGCCCTTGGTCTTCACGATGACGAAGCCTTCACTCCAGACGCTGACCGTCGGCTTGGCCGGGCTCCGGTACGGAACCTCGGCCGCCGCGCAGACCCATCTCATGATGGCGGGGGCCGTCATGTCCATTCTGCCGATCCTGATCGTCTACGTGCTGGCGAACAAGACCTTCATGAACGTCACCAGCGGCTCGGTCAAGGGGTAAACGATACGAAGGAGGAGCACATTCATGTCCGACAAAAGATGGTACGCCACCCGGGAGGAGCTCGGGGACATGGCGCGGGACTATGCCCGGCGGAATCCCGAGGCGGCGACCCGGACGCTGGAAACGGCGGAGATGGCCCGCAAGGGAAGGTTCCGGGTGGAATTCTCCATGCTGGCGGACCGCTGGGTGGACCTGGGAGAGCCGGTGGATTGGCTGGCCAATCCGTCTGAGGATCCTGAGTTCACCTGGATTCTGAACCGGCACTGGCATATGCGGGAGATGGGCCGGGCCTATCTCCTGAGCGGAGAAGAGGGATTGGCGGAGGCCTGCAAGGAACAGCTCGCCTCCTGGATCCGGCGGATTCCGGCTCCGGCCGGTCCGGACTACCGGGAGGCGGTTTTCTTCCAGAAGCGAGGACCTTGGAGGCTCCTGGAGACGGGCTTGCGTCCCCAGTCCTGGATCTTCGCCGCCGTCTGTATGGAGGAGGTGTGGGAGCGGGATCCCGGCTTCATGACGCTCTTCCGGAGCGCATTGGCGGAGCATGCGGACTACTTGTCCGCTTATCTGGGGGATCCGGATATCAACCACGCCACCATGCATATGCAGGGGCTCTTCACCATCGGCGTGTACTTGGAGGAGCATCCCCGGTCCCCTTATTGGCGGCAGCTGGCGAAGGAGCGGCTGGAGCTGTGCCTCTCCCGTCAATTCGGGGCGGACGGCGTGCAGAATGAGCTGGCGCCCCATTACCACAATGTGTCCATCGAGTGCTTCGCGCTGCCGTACCGGCTGGCGGAGCTGGCCGGAGATCCGTTCCCGGCGGCTTACGGCGAAGCTCTGGCCCGGATGGCCCGGTTCACGGCCTGCACCATCCGGCCCGACGGCCGGACCAGCGCCTTCTCCGATTCGGACTCCACCGTGTGGGGGCCGGAGAAGCTGGCGCTGCTGGGCGAGGTGCTGGGGCGGCCGGACTACCGGGCGGCGGGCTGCATGAGCGCGGAGCTGTCGTGGCTGTTCCCGGGGAGCGGCGGAGACGCGGCCGGCGGGAATGGTGCGGAACGGGGGAGCGGCGTTGTGCTGGAGGCGCGGGAAGAAGGGGCGCTGCATGCTTTTCCCGAGGCGGGGTATTACATCCTGCGGGGGCCGGAGCACTACCTGATGTTCGACGCGGCTCCCTTAGGAGGTGCCCACGGCCATGCAGATGCGCTCCACTTCGAGTGGTTCTGCAAAGGAAGGGCGGTGTTCCTGGATAACGGACGGTACACCTATGAGGAAGGAGAGGCCCGGCGGTCCTTCAAGGGGACGCTGGCCCACAACACGGTAACCGTTGACGGCCTGGATCAGACGGAATATGTGTCGAGCCAGGCTTGGTCCGCGAGGGAGGCTAAGGTGCGGCTGCACAAGGCATTTCGGGAGGGGAACCGGACGTTCCTCGACGCCTCCCATGACGGATATGCCCGGTTGGACACTCCGCTGGAGCACCGGCGCTTCCTCGTCCTGGACGAGATGCAGGGGAGGCTGGTTGTCGTGGATTGGCTGCTGGGCCAAGGTACGCACCGGCTGGTGCAGAGCTTCCATCTGCACCGGGATACGCGGATTCGGGGCGGCTCGCACAGTCAAGAGCGGTCGCTGGAGCTGGACCTGGAAGGCAGCGGGGAGCGGCTGGGACTCCGGTGGTTCAGCGGGGGCGGCTGCGGGGAGCTTCGCATGGACGAGGCAACTGGGGAACGGTCCGACCGGTATGGCTTCAAGGAGACGGTCCCGGTGCTGCGGGCGTCTGCCCGGATGGAGGGGAGCACCGGACTCGTATGCTGTATTGCGCCGGACGGCTGGAGCTGCGCCGGTGCCGTGGCGGACCCGGAGACATTGACCGTGAGACTGACTTGGCGGCACCCGGAGCTTGGGACGGAATTCTGGACGCTGGATACCGCCGGAGTCCGATTGGAGAGGAGGTGAGAGGTCCATAGGCCGGCTTGGGCTGAAGTGCAAGTTCACTCGATCGATTGAATAGGAGGAGAATGAATGGTATCTACTCAAGTTCGTCTTGCCGCTCGGCGCATGCTCTTGTTGCTGCTCGCCCTGCTGCTCCTGCTTCCGGCCGTTGGCGTCCGCCCGGAGAAGGCGCTGGCCGCGGGGGGACGCGAATCCGTCTCCCTGAACGGCATCTGGGATTTCTACCCGGACGGCGGCACCACCCGCTATGACATCACGGTTCCGTCCTACTGGGACTCTCCCGATGACTACGGCTATCCCTCCTCCTGGTCGACGCTGGGCTACGGCGTCTACAAGAAGAATTTCACCGTCCCGTCCTCGATGGCCGGACAGGAGATCTTCCTGACGTTCGACCAGATCGCCCCCTTGGCGAAGGTGTTCGTCAACGGAATCCAGCTGCAGACCGAGACGGACGGCTACCTCATGACCCGTCTGAAGTACAAGCTGGACATCACGTCCGCCGCCGTGACGGGCGGGGTCAACTCTCTGGAAGTCCGGGTGTGGGCCTCCTCGGCTCTGCCTGCGGATGCCAGAGACAGCAGCGGCTTGGCGCTCTATCCCATCGGAACGGACCACTATGCCTTCGGGCAGGGCCGGGGCATCGTGGATGATGTCCGCTTGGAGTCCACGCCAAAGGTCTATGTGTCCGATGCGGTGATCGTGACGAACCTGCAGAACAACACCGATCCGGCGGATGACACGGCGCAGGTTTCTGTAACCGTTACCAATATGACGGGCACCGCCCAGACGGTGACGGTCAAGAACAGCGCGGCCTTGGTCGGCGGCGCCGTGGAGAAGAGCTTCGCGGATCAGACGGTGACTGTGCCGGCCGGCGGAAGCCAGACCGCAGTCCTGAGTGCGGTGCCGTGGACCAATGCCAAGTATTGGTGGACCCACGACCCTAAGCTGTATGATCTGAACACGTCGTTGGTTCAAGGCTCGGTTACCCTGGATTCCAAGGCGACCCGGTTCGGCTTCCGGCAGTTCATGGTGACGAACAATTACTTCCAGCTGAACGGGATCAAGACCAACCTGTTCGGGGATGCGCTTCAGTTCAACTGGCACATCCGGAGCCTACACGGCACGGATCCCAGTCCGTACCAGGGGCTGAAGGATTCGAACATCGCCCATGTCAAGAAGGTGATGGACGAGTGGAAGGGCACCTACAACATGGGCCGTACCCATATCGGCGGAGCCATCTCCGAATTGTACGACTATGCCGACCAGATCGGGCTGCTCCTGATCGATGAGAATCCGTTCTGGCAGTATCAGAACAGCGGCAGCCAGACCGCCGACGGCTTCGACCATGTCACCAAGTGGGTCAAGCAATGGGTGAAGGAGAACCGGAACCATCCGAGCATCGTCATCTGGAGCGGTGGCAACGAGAACTGGACCGCCCCTAACCTGGTTCCCGTGGTCCGCGACGCCGTTCTGGCGGTGGACGCCACCCGGCCCATCATCCAGGACGCCATGACGACGGAATCGGAGGAGAACGTCCACTATTGGGGGGGCTATCCGATCGGCGGGTTGAACACAACCAACCTGTACGGTTTGTACAAGAACAATGCGACGAAGCCCAAGGGGGAGGGCGAATCCTACACCCCGTCCCAAGGATGGCCCACCTTGAATGCGGATGGAACCTACAACAGCACGCTGAGCAAGGATTATCTGAACGACAATATCGTCTCCCAGGCGGTGTGGCACCGGGCCACGGACCGGATGGTGCGCGGGATGCGCTACACCGGCCTGGCGGATATCCGCTATTATTCCGATTGGATCTATTCCTACGAGCCGATCGAAGCCACCTTGTATCCGGTATGGACCGATCTATCCGCACCCGGGGTGAAGCCGGTCAAGATCGACCGCCCCGTGATCAACGTCTTCTCGCCGGCGTACCCCGCGTTTATCCCTTCGGACTCCTACACGTATACGAAGAACACGTTCTCGCCGGTGGCTGCCTTCGACAAGGCAGCGGACCAGAACAACCGCATCGGCGTTGCCCCCGAGGTCTTCACCGGCGGCACGGCCGCCACCCGGACCGTCATCGTCTATAATGACGAGCAGCGGGACGGAACCAACATCGATGTCTTCTGGGAAGCGGGCTTCCGGAATCCGGCGGATAACAGCTACACGGCCTTCCAGACCGGGCAATTCGCGGCCGCTGTGCCCTATGGCGGCAAGACGGAGCAGTCGCTCTCCTTCAACGTTCCGGCCAGTGTGTCCGCCCGTTGGCTGGAGCTGAAGCTGACGACCAAGAAAGGCGGCGTCACCAAGTTTCAGGAGTCGACGCAGCTCGGAGCGGTCGGCAGCGTACCGCCTGCCAAGATCAGCGTGCCCTCCGTCATCCTGTTGGGCGTGAAGAACGTCTCCAACGCCGGTCAACTGCACAAGATCAAGCTGGTGAACAAAGGAGGGGGCCTCTCCACCGCATGGAGCGTCACCGGGCAGGGGGAATACCTGACTCTGTCCCAGACCTCAGGCAATCTTCGCGGGGAGCGGGAAATCTACTTCCAGATCAACCCTCAGGGGCTCACCCCCAATACTTCGTACAGCAAGACCTTAACCTTCACGGAAGCCGGAGGCAGCAGTGCCACGCTTACCGTGCAATTCCAGACCGACGCCAACCCGGGCGGCGGAACGGAGGCCCTCTTCGATGACTTCGAGGACGGGAATGCCGACGGTTGGACGACGAACGGCGGGGTGTGGAGCGTGGGGACGGATGGTGCCACCAAGGTATACCGGCAGTCGGACACGGCCGCCGTCAACCTCCATGCCGCAGGCGGCCTCTCCACCCTGACGGATTACGAGGTATCGGCCAAGCTGAAGTCAGCCTCCCTGGGCAGTCCGGCCGGAGTCGGACTGGATGCCCGCTACCAGAATGCGGACAACACCTACAATTTCCAATATTACAATAACGGCAATCTGATCAAGATTCAGAAGTGCGTCGCCGGTGTCTGGACCACCCTGGCGTCCAAGGCCTACACGCTGAACACGGGAGTCTGGTACACCTTCAAGGCCGTTGCCAAGGGGAATACGCTGGAGTTCTGGGTGAACGGCACGAAGGAGCTGACCGCCACGGACACGAGCTTCACCGGCGGCAAGGCCGGATTGAACGCCCACCGCGCGGACGTCAGCTTCGATGACGTATCCGTTGTGCCGATCCTGCTCGAGGACAACTTCGACGACGGCAATGCGGCGGGGTGGACGACGACCGGGGGCACCTGGAGCGTGGCGACGGACGGCACACCGGCCTACGTGCAGACGGACGCCCAAGCGGCCGGTGTCAATTCGATCACCGGCAACGCGACTTGGACGGATACAGCGGTCAGCGCCAAGCTGAAGGCCAACGCCTTGACCGGAACGTATTCCGGCATCGGACTGAACCTCCGGTACAAGGATACGAGCAATCTCTACAGCTTCTCCTATTATTCCGGTGGTGCCGGCTCGAGTGTCCTGAAGATCTCGAAGTGTGTGAACGGAACATGGACCGACCTGGCCACCATGCCGTATAGCTTGACGCTCGGCGCCTGGTACAACTTCCAAGCCGTCGCCGACGGCAGCACGCTGGAGCTGTGGGTCAACGGCACGAAGCTACTGACGGCCACCGACCCGAGCCTCACCTCGGGCAAGGCAGGCCTGTTCTCGCACCGCGCTTCCTCCGTCTTCGACGACGTCCGGATCACCGGACGGTAGCCCCAGTACAACAGAACGTCCGGCCTGCATCGAAGAGATGCAGGGCCGGACGTTTGTTTTGGTGCGAATGGCTTCAGACCCCTTCGTCCTTGGCCAGCCGAATCGTGACGCTGGTTCCTTCGCCGTACACGCTGGAGTACGACAGCCCGAAGTCCGCTCCGTAGACCAATTGGATCCGTTCATGGATGTTGCGGACTCCGAAACCGCCGGTCCGCTTGCTGGAGGCAGCGGTCAGCAGATTCCGGAGCTGGTCCTCCGGAATTCCGATGCCGTCATCCACTACGGTCAGAACCAGATCCCCGCCATACTCCGCTGCGGTGATGCGGATGGTTCCCGTTTCCGCCTCCCGCCCGAGGATGCCGTGCAGGATCGAATTTTCGATGATCGGCTGCAGGGTCAGCTTCAGCATACGGCTGTTCATCAGCTCCTCGGGAACGTCGATCTGAAGCCGGATCCCGTCGTCGAATCGCATATTCTGGATATGGACATAATGCGTAATATGCTCCAGCTCATGGGATAAGGTCACCCATTCCTGCCCGTTGCTCAGGCTAAGGTGGTAAAATTTGGACAATGATTGAACCAGCTCCCCGATCTGCGGAGCCTGAACATCCGCTGCCATCCAGTGGATCAGATCCAGCGTGTTGTACAGAAAATGGGGGTTAATCTGGGCCTGCAAGGACTTGAGCTCCAGGTTCTTGACCTGCTGGCCGAAGGCGTATTTCTCCTCCAGCAGCGTGGAGATATTGGTGATCAGAACGTTATAGTTCTGGATCAGCTCCCCGATCTCGTCCTTATGATAGGACGGAATGGGCGTATAATAGCTGCCCTGGACCGTTTTGCGTATATGAAAAATAAGCTTGCGGATCTGCTTGGTGCTCCGGACCGAAAAGAAGTAGGAAAGCAAAAACGACAGAGGGACAATCAGCAGCACGATGAGAATCATATTGTTCTTCGTGTGGGTGTACGGCTCCATCATATCCGCCCAGGGGATGGCCGTGGCGATCTTCCAGTCGGAGTAGGGAATGCTCTGGATCCCGACCAGATATTCCTTGTCGCGGAAGATCACGTTGTCCTTCCATTGAAGCGCCGGGTAAGTGACGTTGGGGAAGGACTCGCGCAGAAGCCCGATATTCTCGGGATGCTCCCAGAAGGTATCCCCGGCGCTGGTGCTGATGACCTCCCCGTAGCTGTTGATCAGGAGGGAGGAAGAACCGGCCGTGTACTTGACCTTGTCCAGCATATCCGAGAAGACGGTCTCGGGGACATCCAGCCTTAGGACGCCCAGGGTCTTGTCGTAGCTCATCAAGCTGGGGATCTTCCGGACCAGGGAGAGGGAGGGAGCGCTGCGGCTCTTCTCGGAGGCTTGAACCGGCAGCCATACGCTCTTGCGTGTGCCGCTGATTCGGGAGAACCAGCCGGCGTTGGTCGCCTGGGACAATTCGAAGAAGGTTTCGTTCTCCTTGGACAGGCCGATTTCGTCGGGAATGTACATCCGGACCCCCTGGACCGGGAAGGACTTGGAGGAGCCGAACAGATTGGTGAGCGCCATGGAATCCTTGACCTGCTGAAGCTTATCTCCGGTGAACTGCGTGGTATCCCGGTTGAAGGTGGCCTGCACCTGCTCGTCAAATACAAGCTGCTCCATCGTATGCTCGATGGAGCTCAGGATGAACGTCATATATTCCAGCGTCTGGGCAACGGTCTGTCCGGCAGAATAGATGGAGCTGTCCCGAGCGTTTCGGGAGGTCTGATAGAAGCTGATCGTCAGAAACATCAGGAAGGTGAACATCACGATCACCAGGTGGGAAATAAAGATCTTATGATGGAAGCTTACGCCGGTTTTCTTGCGGAACTCCGGGAACACGATTCTCATGGCCTGCCTTCCCTCCTGCGCGCATAGTGGCGGCGTGAAACGGCGATCAATTGGAAGCCCCGCTGCGATATTGGGTAGGGGTGCAGCCTGCGTATTTCTTGAAGATGGTGGCGAAATAAGTGGAATCGGTAAAGCCGGTCAATTCGGCGACCTTATACAGCTTGTCCGGACTGCTCCGGAGCAGCTGCTTGGCTCGTTCGATCCGGGTTTCATTGATGAAGTCATTCAGCGTCTGCCCCGTCTCCTTCTTGAAGAAGGTGGACAAGTAGCTGGCGTTCATATCCGCATACCCGGCAATACTCTGAATGGATAAGGACGGATCATGGTACTGGTCGTTGATATAGCGGATGATCTGAATGACCTTCAGGTTGGTGATTTCCTTGTCAGCCGGCTTGTGAAGCTCCCCGTCAACCACTTCATGCCGGCTTGACTCCTCGCGGTGAAGCAGGGTGACGGCTTCGGTGATGGCGCTGCACACCTCTTCCATATCCACGGGCTTCTCGATGTAGCGAAGTGCCCGCAGCTGGATGGCGGATTTCAGATACTCTTTGTCAGCGAAGCCGCTCAAGAAGATGAGCTTGCAGGAAGGAAGCTGGTGGCGGATCACGGTGGCCAGCTCAATCCCGTCCATCCGGGGCATCCGAACATCGCACAGCAGGATATCGGGCGGGTGGCTGCGGGCAAGCTCCAGCGCTTCGGTCCCGCTCTTGGCCAGCCGGACCTCGTCGATGCCTAATCTGCGCCAGGGGAGATGCTTCTCCAGGCCCTCCCGGGTTTTCTTCTCATCATCGACAATCATCAGTCTGATCATGCCGCACGCCTCCCGGAAGTAAGCTCGGAATCTCGCACGGCCGTTTGTGAACGCTTACCGGTGCAAGATCACCAACATTATAAACCGGATGGATGGATTACTCAATCCTCTACATAATCCGATAAATTCAAAGGGAATCTAACGTTTGTCGGGGTTCGAACAACGGGGCCGTTTGCTACAATTAGGACATACAAAGAAACGGAGGGACTGGAAATGCGAAGTCATACTGAAGCAGTGTCACCCGGGAGTCTATTGAAAGCGCAAACAGAGATCGCTTGGCTCAAGGAGCTGAAGAAGAACAAAATCTTGTTCATCATGCTGGTGCCGGCCGTCGTGTACATCATCATCTTCTCTTATATTCCTCTCAGCGGATTGGTGATGGCATTCAAGAAATATAATTACTCCGACGGATTCTTCATGAGTCCCTGGAACGGCATCGAGAACTTCCGGTTCTTCTTCCTCTCGGGCAAAGCCTGGCTGGTTACACGCAATACCATGGTCTATAATCTGGTCTTCATTATCTCCGGAACCGTCATGGAAGTGATCTGCGCCATACTAATCGCAGAGATGCGGGGAAAATATTATAAGAAGACCACTCAGTCTCTAATGTTCCTGCCCTTCTTCGTATCATGGGTTATTGTTGCCACATTCATCTACAATATATTCAATTATGAATACGGTATCATGAATTCCGTTCTGAACGCCTTCGGCTGGAGCTCCGTCGATGTGTACAGCATGCCGATGGCTTGGATGCTCATCCTGCCCTTGTGCGCCATCTGGAAGGGAGTGGGGTACGGCTCCATCGTCTATCTGGCTGCCATCATGGGCATCAGCAAGGAAATGTATGAGGCGGCCGAAATCGACGGAGCCAACAAGTTCAAGCGAATCTGGCACATTACGATTCCGCAGCTGACGCCGACCATCGTGATCATGGTGCTGCTGGCGGTGGGACGGATCATGCGGGGCAACTTCGAAATGTTCTACCAGCTGATCGGGACGTCGGCCAATCTGTATGATACCACCGACATCATTGATACGTTCGTATTCCGGTCCATGACGACGGGTTCGGACTTCGGCATGATCTCCGCCGCATCCTTCTATCAGTCCATCTTCTGCCTCGTATTCATCGTGGCCGTCAACCAAATTGTGAAAGCCGTGCAAAAAGACTATGCTTTATTCTAACGGGAGGGAAGGACCTTCACATGCGAAAATCTTATGATGAAATCATATTCAATCTAATCGCCAAAGGGTTTATCGGCATCATGGCCCTATTCTGCGCAGTTCCGTTCGTCATGCTCATCTCCGGCTCCTTCTCGTCGGAGGAATCGATCATGAAGCATGGCTACAGCCTGTTTCCGAGGGGCTTCTCTACGGATGCATACAAGTTTATCGCCGACAGTCCGCAGAAAGTGCTGAACGCATACGGCATCACCATCTTGGTTACCTTCGTATCCTGCGCATTGGCCTTATGGCTGATCAGCATGACCGCTTATGTGCTGTTCCGCGAGGATTTTAAGTGGAGAAACGGGTTTGCCTTCTTCTTCTATCTGACGACGATCTTCAACGGAGGGCTGCTGCCCGCCTACATCCTGATGGTTCGTTACCTCCATCTGAAGAACAGCCTGCTGGCACTGATTCTGCCGGGGATCTTCAGCGTGTTCTTCCTCCTGATCATGCGGAACTTCATGAAGGGCACCATTCCGGTGGAGCTGATGGAGTCCTCCAAGATTGACGGAGCAGGTGATTTCTACATCTACTGGCGCATCGTCCTGCCCTTGATGAAGCCGGCACTGGCCACCATCGGCTTGTTCGAGGTCATCGGGTATTGGAACAACTGGTACAACGCCATGCTCTACATCAACAAGGAAAGCCTGTTCCCCCTTCAGTACCTGCTGTACCGGATTCTGACCGCGTCCCAAGGCATATCCGAAGCCGCCATGAACTCCGTTAACGTTCAGACCGTACCGAAGGAAACCTTCAAGCTGGCCATGACCGTGGTTGCCATCGGCCCGATTATTCTGGCGTATCCGTTCGTTCAGCGTTTCTTCGTGCAAGGGATTACCATCGGCGCCGTCAAAGGCTGATCAAGTGGATTTGCACAGCGGAGTCCGTTTCTTCGCTTGTAAATATAGGACTTCATACTACAGGAGGGTGTTGTTCTCATGATGAACAAGAGAAAATGGGCAAGTGCGGTGCTGGCATCCATGCTGACCGCTTCCATGGCAGTGGCAGGCTGCAGCAGCGACAAGGGAACGGAGCCTGCTGCGAGCACGGGCGCTGCGGCAACCCAAAGACCGGATCTGAAGGAGGTCAAGCTGAAGGTATACGCGATGACCTGGGGGCAGCAGAAGGCCGACAACAAGCTGGTCATGGACGAGGTCAACAAGCTGTTGAAGCAGAAGATCAATGCAACCATCGAATATACGATTGACATGGCCAACGATTCGGACAAGAAGGTTCCCCTTATGATCGCGTCGGGGGAGGATTATGACGGCGTCCAGATGCAGGCCCCCATCTTCCAATCGGAGGTGGCGAAGGGCGGATTAAGAGAGATCGGGGACCTGCTGAACAAGTATATGCCGCAGCGAATGAAGGGCACCTCGGCTTATGATCTGAAGGATGTCACCTATGACGGCAAGCTGTACGGCATCCCGGGAGGTGCTCCCTCCTTCGTGCCGCAGGGCTGGATTATTCGTGGCGATCTTAGGGAAAAGTATAACATTCCGGAAGTGAAGGACTTGGCCAGCTTGAAGAATTACTTGGCCGTCTTGAAAGAGAAGGAGCCTTCCGTCATCCCGTACAATACCTCCGCCGGCGATGTCATTTCCTTGAATCAGGCTCTGATTCAGAAGAAGGGCTACGTGTCTGTACCGGGCATGCCGGCTAATGCGGGAACGCTGTATTATCAGTTCAATGCGGACAAAGTAACCGCCGTCTATGATTATGAGCTCCCGGAATTTAAGGATTATCTGGCGCTGACGAAGGATTTCACGGATAAGGGCTACTGGTCCAAAAATGCATACGCGTCCAAGAACACGTCGCTGGAGGCTTACAAATCCGGCACCTCCTTCTTGGGAACCGGGCACTCCGTGGCGGCCAACGATACCTCGATCATCCTGAAGTCGACGAAGCCGGACTGGAAGGTGGAGTTCGTCCGCATCGACAATAACTTCCGGGACCGCCCCAGCAGAGGTATGGCCTTCGCCATCCCCAAGTCGGCCAAGAACCCGGAGCGTCTCATGATGGCGCTGGAGCTGATCCAGAACGATCCTGAGATCAACGCGCTGATGGAATACGGGATTAAGGACGTGCACTACACGCTTACGGCGGACGGATCGGTGAAGCCCACCAAGCAAGGAACGGACAGCTTCCCGCCCGACCAATTCCCTCTGATCTGGACCAGCCGGAACGCGGATCTGATCAAGAAGGTGGATGGAAGCATTCAGAACCTGATGGATTTCCAGAAGAAGGACAATATTGAGAAGTTCTCCGTCGTGAACAAGCTGGGCGGCTTTGTGATCAAGAAGGATGCGATTACAGCCGAGTTCGCCGCTGTGACGGAGGTTGCCAATACGTATAAGCCCCTGGTTAACTTCGGAGGGTTCGATCAAGTGGATGCGTTCCTGAAGGAATACACCGACAAGATGAAGTCCGCCGGCGCGGAGAAGGTGAAGGCAGAGGTTCAAAAGCAAATCGATGCCTTCATGGCTGCAGCGAAATAAGGATCCCTAACAAGCCCCGGCTGATGAATCGGCTGGGGCTTGCACAAGAATATATAGAAAGCAGGAGAAGACATGGAGAGAGAAGCCTACTTGAATCCCCCCAAGGAATACCGCCCGACCGCCTTCTGGTCCTGGAATGACCGTCTTGAGCCGGAGGAGCTGAAGCGGCAGATTAGCCAGATGGAACAGTCGGGCTGGGGCGGTTTTTTTATGCATGCCCGGGCAGGGCTGCAGACCGAGTATATGTCCGAGGATTGGATGACATCCATCAAGCTGGCGGTGAATGAGGCCAAGGAAAAGGGGATGTACGCCTGGCTGTACGATGAGGACGGCTGGCCCAGCGGCTCCTGCGGCTGTACGGTGCCGAGAATGGATGAGTCCTACCGGGAAACCCATCTCTACATGGCCGTCAACGACATCCCCCATAACCGGGAGGACATTCAGGTGCTGCGGGTGTACCGCGCCAAGAAGTCGTTCGGCAGTTGGGCCCGTTCCTACCGGGACCACAGCATCGATTATACGCTGGAGGCTTTCGAGTCCATCAATCCTGGGGAAGCCGGAGCCACAACCGGCGACGATACGGTCGTTCTCTATTTCTACCGCTGGATTGCGCCGCTCTGCAATGCCCGCTTCCGGGGCGCAAGCTACGTGGACTTGATGAACCCGGATGCCACGCGGGCTTTTATCCGGTCCACCCATGAGCGGTACCGCAGGGACAATGCGCCGGAATTCGGAGGCACGATACCGGGGATCTTCACGGATGATGTGACCGTGCTCTGGGATGTATTCGGGAACAAGAAGAATGCGCTGCCTTGGACCGGACAGCTGCCGGAATGGTTTAGCCGGGAATATGGCTATTCCCTGCTGGACTGCCTTCCCCATCTCTACTTTCCTCTGGAGGGGCACGAGAGAGTTCGGCATCACTATTACAGGCTGATCAGCAAGCTGTTCGCCGAACATTACACGAAGGTGATCTATGATTGGTGCGGGGAGAACGGGCTGCAAAGCACCGGCCATCTGATGGCGGATGACTACATCAACTTGGACGTTATGCTGCATTACACCTATATGCATACGCCGGCAACCGACCACCTTGGCCTGAAGTGCCGGAATCTGATGGTGAACAGGCGGATGCAGAGCGTCGCCAGCCAGTTAGGCCGAGAGCGGACCATCTGCGAGGTGTTCGGGGGAGCGGGACAGAATCTGACCTTCGAGCAGCAAAAGGCGGTGACGGATTGGCTGGCCATCAATGGAGTGAACAGCCTGACCATGCATCTGTCCCTCTATTCCATGAGGGGGCTAAGGAAGCGGGATCATCCCCCGGTCTTATCCTGGCAGCAGCCTTGGTGGGAATACAACAAGACCATGGCGGATTATCAAGCGCGACTCTGTTATGCCTTAAGCCAAGGCCATAGGGTGGTGGACGTGGTGGTCATCGACCCGGTGGAAAGCAGAAGCGCCTGCTATTCTCCTCTGGATCGTTCCTTGAGCGACAAGATTACCCACGTCGTGCAGCAGTGTCAGGAGACCCTGCTCCGGAACCACTATGATTACGAGCTGGCCAGCGAGGCGGTGATGGCGCAATACGGCAGGGCCGGTGACGGCCGGCTTCATATCGGCAGGTCAAGCTACAAGCTTGTCATCGTTCCCAAGGTCATCACCTTGCGGGAAACGACCTTGCACCTGCTCCAGGAATTCATCGCATCCGGCGGCCGGCTTCTCCTATTGGATGCTCTGCCGAAGCTGGTGGAGGGAAGCTCATCTCCGCAGCAATTACGGGAAGCGCTTACAGGTGCGAAGGTGGTCCCGTCCTACCGGTTGGCTGAATCGATGCGGGATTCGGGGCTTACGCCACGGGTCAGCATGACCCTGGAGAATGGGGAGCCGGCCCGGTCGATGCTGTATCATCTACGGGAGGACGGTGACCGGCAGATTATCTTCTTGACCAATCAGGATGAAGCCAACGGCTGTAAGGTCCGGTTGACTCTGGATGGCATCTGGGAGATCCGGAACCTGATCTTGAATAACGGCCGGGAGGAGCGCATCCCCAGTCAAGTACGGGAGAAGGCTACATCCTTCACCTATGACTTCGCGCCGGGAGAATCCATGCTGCTGCAGCTCGTGGGCAGAACGGCGCCGGATAGCGGTTTGGAAGAACTAGGAGAGGAGGTGGGAGGAAGAATTACCCGATGCATTCCCGTCAGCAGCACCTGGAAGCTGGAGCTGTTGGAGGCCAACGCTCTGACTCTGGATTATTGCTCCTATTCGACCGGCGGGGGCTTGTCTGCTCCGGCTGAATACGTCCTGAAGGTCAAGCAGCGTCTGCAATCTGCCGGGGAAGCGTACGCTCTTGCTTACTCCTTTACGGCGGATGGCTGGAACGGCAACGGCGGCTATGTGGTGATGGAGGATCCGGAGCACTACACGGTCCGACTCAATGGCAAAGTGATCAAAGCCACAGAAGGGGAATGGTGGAAGGACCCGGCATTCCGCAAATTGCCCATAGACGGTCTGGTGCAGGACGGAGTAAATGTGCTTCAGCTGGAGAGCAGCTGGCTGGGGGAAAATGTGGCGGAGGCCGTTTATGTGATCGGCGACTTCCAGGTCCATTCGGAGGAGGATCGGTATTTTACCATTCGCCCCCGTAGGAAGGAAGAATGTACGGGTAACTTGTCGAATAGCGGCTGCCTGTTCTACGCCGGCAATGCGGTACTCCACAACCGGTTCACCGTAAGCCTCCGAGAGGGAAGACGATACGTTCTTCAGCTGGAGCGATTGGACGCGGTCCTTGCAGAGGTCCGGATCAACGGACGGACAGCCGGCGAGATCTGGCATAAGCCTTATAAGCTGGATATAACCTCTTATCTGGTCGAAGGAGAGAATCATGTTGCCCTGAAGCTGGCGGGAACCCTGCACAATCTGCTTGGCCCCCATCATATGGACAGCGTCCCCGACAATCCGTTTATTTCCCCGTTCAGCTTCGAGGATTACCGGAACTGGCAGGAAGGCTATTATGGGGCTCCATTCGGGGTTCAAGGCGCGGTTGTGAACGAAGAAGACATGAATCCATTATAAGAAGGAGGTTTCATGATGAAGAAGAAGGCTTTGAATTGGGTGGTGCTGTTTTTGCTCCTCATCCAGGCGGCAGGCTTGCAACCATTTCAAGGAGTGGCCCATGCGGAAGAAGGGTTTACACCGGTGTCCATCGGCTTCGAGCCGGCGGAGACCGGGACTTGGTACAGTACGGTGCTGGGGGGCTATACCTGGGAAGCGGACTCTGCCGTTGCCCATTCCGGCGAACGGGCATTGAAGCTGGCGAATGCGGGAGGGGATACGGTTACAACGAATAAAGTGGATGTGGACAATACCAAGACGACGGCACCGGTTGCGGCGCCGAATATCGGGATTGTGGCCGGCAAGCGGTACACGCTGGAGTTCTGGTACAAGACGAACAACTACCAGAAGCTTGTCTCCTCCGGCGGAGCAAGCATCATCTTGCAGCCCTACTCCAATACGACCTCCTCGAAAAAGGTGATCTACGTCAGCATTCCGGTGCCTGCGGAGGCAAGCAGCGGCTGGATCAAAAAGACCGCAACCATCGACCTGACCGGCACCATCCAGGATTACTCGGGCAATACCCTCGTGCCGAACCGCCTGCGCATGCTGTTCCGGCTTGCCGGCTCTTCGGGCGAGATCCTCTTCGACGATGTCCAGATTTATGAAGAGGGCCAGTCTCCGTCCCCCAGTCCTACCGTGATACCCTCAACTACTCCCACGGTGACGGCAAGCGCAACGCCTGCCCCATCCGTAAGCCCGACCGGGACTCCGACGCCATCGGTCAGCCCGTCGGCCAGTCCGACCGCAACGCCGAACCCGGAGGGATTGGTGTTCCAAGCCGGATTCGAAACCGGTGATGCGGTGAGCTGGACGGAGAAGGAAGCGGGCATGCAATCCGATTACGACTCCACCGTCAAGCGTTCCGGTGACCGCTCCTTGAAGCTCACCAACGTTAGCGGGACGACGGACACGACCGCTAAGGTCGATGTCGACAATCTGGTCAACCGGGTTCCTAACATTCCCATAACCGGTGGCAAAACCTACGAGTTCGAGCTCTGGTATTTGACTCAAGGCTACGACAAGGTCGTCTCCTCCGCCGGGGCGGTCGTTACCCTGCTGCCGTACTCCGGGACCAAGCAGCTCTCGGGTACCGCCAGCATCACCGTCCCTGAGACGGCCAGCACCGAATGGACCAGAATGTCCGTCCGGTACGCCTTGCCCGCGACGATCACGAGCAGCGGCCAAGAGTATGCGCCCGATTCCTTGCGGGTTCTGATCCGCTTCAGCGGGACGCAGGGCACCGTCTGGCTGGATGATTTCTCGATGAAGGCCCTGTATCCCCACGACGGCCTCGGCCTCGGCGAAACGGTGATCCAGGCGGGTTTTGAATCGGGGGAACCGACGGCATGGAGCAAGAGTGCGGTTGGGAATGACGGGTATCTGGATTCCACCATGACCTTCTCCGGCGAACGGTCGCTGAAGCTGTTCAATCCGACGGGAGCGAAGGACACCAGCTATAAGCTGGTCTACGAGAATGTGGTGAACGGCACTCCGGCGACGCCGATTGAAGAGGCGCGTTCCTATACCTTATCCTTCCGCTACTTCACGAGAGATTATCAGAAGTTTACGTCTGACGGCGGGGCCACCATAACCGTCTACCCATATTCGGGAAGCAGCATGCTGAAGGAGTACCAGAAGAGCTTTACCATCTCCGACGATCTCATGTCCGGATGGGCAAGCAAAGCCATCGCCTTCGATCTGCCCGCCACGATTAAGGATTATCTTAACGTGGAGCGTGTCCCGGACCGAATCCGGATCTACATCAAGCTTGCGAATGCAAGAGGAACCGTATGGATCGACGATCTGAGCATCAAAAAAGGCGTGCTGAACCTGGCGAGTCAGACCAGCCCCGTGGTAAGTGACACGCAAACGGCGGTGATCGAGACGAGGCTTCAAGGAGCGTGGGCGTTCCTGGCCGGAAGCTCCGCCGTTTACGCGGAACAGAAGAAGATCAGACTGGACGACAATGATGCGGATGCTCAGCCGATTTTTCAGAACGGCAATCTGTATATTCCAGCCCGGTTCGCAGTAGACAGATTGGGCGAGGGGATCGTGTGGAAGGAAGCCGGCCAGACGCTCACTTATCAAGGGCAGCCTGTAGCTCTGGAGGCGCCTCCGCTTACAGCTGGAGGGATAACCTATATTCCGCTTCATGCACTAGCAGATGCCATGGGCAAGGTGGTGTTCCAGGACACCCGAGGACTACTGATCCTAAGCGACAGCATTGTGGCCATTCCTGGAGAAGACGACACGCTGATCCTGGATATGATGCGCTACCTGAATTCAACAGCCGGGGTGATGGCGAAGCCGGTGCTCGTTCCCAACGAGAACCTGCCGGAGCCGGCGTATCTTCCCGCGCCCGAATATAGGGGAGAGGGGATGCCGTTTGCCGTTCCTTCGATTGTCCTGACAGCGAATACGAGGGCTGCGGTGGATGCGGCATTGGCCAACTTCACCTTCAAGCATGACAGCATGCTGAATACGGTGGATGAGCTTCTGTTCATCAAGGGCCAGATTGAAGCGGGCGAGGAGCCCTGGGCCAGCAGCTTCGAGAAGATGAAGCAATCCAAGTATGCATCCAAGACCTATACCCCCAGTCCCGTTGCGATTCCATCGGCAGGCATCAACGGGGCCAACGATCAAGGCGCCAACGCCGAATCCATGGACTCGGCCGCAGCCTACACGCAGGCGCTCATGTGGATTCTAACGGGAGAGGAGGTCTACGCGAAGAACGCGGTCAAAATTCTGAACGGCTGGGCCAATGTGATGCAATCCCACGGCGGAGCCAACTGGTACCTGCAGGCCTCTTGGGCGGGCTCCAAGTTCCCCGCCGCCGCCGAGCTGATCCGGGCGACGTACCCCGGCTGGTCGCAGGAAGAGATCGATGCGTTCAAGGGGATGCTGAACCGGGCGTTCCTGCCGCTGCTTAACCAAAGAATGGCTTATGGCAACCGCCTGCTCTCCGTATCCAACGCCTTGGTCGCCATCGGGGTGTTCAACGAGGACAAAGCGGCGCTCCATCAGGGTCTGTTCCAATACTTGAGCTATCTTCCGCATTACGTCTATCTCTCCACAGACGGCGACAAGCCGAAGGCAACGGATTATTGGCTGCAGCGTCCGACCAACGAAGAATACTACCAGATGCACAGCAATCAGTATTCCCGGGAAGCATCGTGGGTGCTGGCTCCCAACAACCCGAAGCCCGGCGTGTATGGCGACGATACCACCATGTTGACGCAGAGCAGTCTGGAAGAACAGTGGTATTATCCGGGCGTCTATATCGACGGACTCGTATCGGAGACCGCCCGGGATCTGGGCCATGTCGAACTGAGCATTGGAGCCGTTTCCAATATATCGGAGATTGCATGGAATCAGGGAATCGACGTGTATACCCTCTTCAAAGAGAGGCTGGGCGCCTTCCTGGAAACGAATGCCGCCCTGCGCCTTGGGTATGTCATCCCGGATACCTTGAACGGCGGCTTCCTCGATCCGCAGGGCATCAGCCCCACCTATGAGATCCTGTACAATCATCTGCATAACAGACTGGGCATGGAGCTTCCGGTCACGTACGATTTCATCAATCCTTACATCCGAGCTGCGCAAGCCTATGGAACGGTTCCTTCCCCGAATCTGTTCGCGACCAATGTGGCGGCTCAGACCAACCTGCACATGCTTTGGGAAACGCTTACACACGCCCAGCTTAATAACAAGGCATCGGCTCCTCCGGTACCGCCTTCTGATCCTTCCGTCATCTTGGGAGTCCTCGGCGGCAGCTTCACCCAGGGTGCTCTCCACCTTGGGATTCCGGCCCAAGCCTTCGGCGGAGCCATCGCCGTCAGCGTCACGGAGTCCACCTACGAGCAGCCCGTCGACCAGGGAGCTGCCATCAGCAAGATGTTCCGCGTTCATAAGGATAAGAGCGGGAGCTTTTACAAGCCTGTCACAGTCTCGATTCAGGTATACGGAAGGACCTTCGATACGGAGCAATACGATTACGGGATCTATGAGTACGTGGAAGGAAGGAATACATGGATTATTCTGAATGATAGCCAATTGGATGTGTCAACCGGAACCTTAAGCGGAACGGTCAGCCACTTCGGTTCGTTCGCCGTGTTCGAGATGGAGAAGCAGGTTCCTCCAGAGATCGAGCCAGGGGGCATAATTCCGGTCGCGTCGGCCATAGCAAGCGATCATGACGGGAACCTGCCGGGATTCGCCATCGACGGCGACTTGAGCACGCGCTGGTCGGCCCTCGGTGAGCAGTGGCTGGAGCTGGATCTGGGCAAGATCTATAGCATAGACAGCGTAGGCATCGCCTTCCAGAGCGGGGATGCGCGCGCATCCAAATTTGATCTTGAAGGTTCGGCGGACCGGGAAAACTGGACTCCGGTCTACAACGGTCAATCGTCCGGCACTTCGGCTGACATCGAGAAATTCGCCTTAGGGAAGATGGACGTCCGATACGTCCGTTACAACGGCCATGGCAACACCTCCAACGGCTGGAACAGCATCAAGGAATTTGAAGTTTACAAGAGTATGAACTAACGACCTCTGGAGCGTTCGCCGAAGCTTCAAGTATGACTATATTTAATTTTTCCTTTGCAGGTATCCTCATCCAGGAGTAAGATAGTTCAATCTGTATGATGAGGAGAATCGAACATGCTGATCACTAGAAATGACTCCCTTCATGTGAAGGAACTGAATGAGCTGTTGAAACAACAAAATTGGGGAATCGAATCCCTTGATAAGCTGCAGAGAGCGCTGGATCTCTCGTGGGGATGGATCTGTGTTAGGAATGACCGCAACGACCTGATTGGGTTCGTGCAGGTACTCTCAGATGGGATCAAGCATGCCTATATTGTGCGGCTTCTGATCCATCCTGAATACAGAGGCTTAGGCTACGGCAAATCGCTGATGAAGGAACTGCTTAACTGGCTTGAAGAAGAGAAGCTGAATCCGGTCTTGATTACAAAACCCAACGAAGAATCGTTCTACAATTCATTCGGTCTGACCAGGGAAAACGGCGGCTTTATTTCACTATTCCAATGGAGATAGCAATGGGGTTATGACACGGACGGAGGATTATGGGCCTGGGAGGTAAACGGCGAATAGCGGTTTATTTCTCAGGCTTTTTGACATTATCAGCAGTTGAATGGGCTGGGCATATATGGTAGTATAAAGTTGATACAGGGAACATTTGTTCCCTGTGCTCATTTTGATAGAACTCCTTGGAGAGGGTGTCTATATGGACAATCATTCTGTCTATCGAACGAACGTAATAGGTGCTGGCGAGGCTGGAGTTGCCGTCTCGGTCGACATGGAAAAGAATGTTGTACACCAAACGAACAGCTTATTCTGGAATACAATTGGAAATGATGTGTTGGGGGCAACCTCACTTCCTCTATATGGAGCGTTTGTCTCCGAAGAGAAGTGCCAGCTATTCGGCGACGTATCCGGAAAGAGGATCCTGGAGATCGGCTGTGGAAGCGGCCAATCGCTGCAATATGTAGGAGAACGCCATGCATCTGAACTATGGGGGATGGATATATCGGAGAACCAAATCGAAAAGACCAGGCAGCATCTGTCCGCGCATGGTCTCTCCGCCCAATTAATCTGTTCTCCGATGGAAGATACATGCGGCCTGCCAGAGGATTACTTTGATATCGTATATTCGATTTATGCCATAGGCTGGACCACCGACCTTGAAGGAACTTTCAGCAGAATCGCATCTTACCTGAAGAAAGACGCCCTATTTATCTTCAGTTGGTCTCACCCGATACACAAATGTGTTGTTGCGGATAAGAACGGGCTTACTTTCAAAAAGAACTATTTCGATGAATCTTGGTACTCGGTCTCTCTTGGTGAAGGAACGTTAACGTTATCGGATCGAAAACTATCCACTTATGTGAATGCGTTGGCTCAAGCGGGATTCGTCATTGAGCAGCTGGTTGAGCAATCCGATGAGGAGATGCTGCAATCGCGCAACAACGACTTTGCCAATAAAGCAAGGATGCTTCCTGTCACTTTTGTACTCAAAGCAAGGAAGCGATAAGAATCGGGAGGGGCCAATGAACGCAACGATAGTGGGACCTGATGGGAGATTACGATGCCGCTGGTGCGGAGCTGTGCCGGAATTTCTTCCTTATCACGATACCGAATGGGGATTCCCGGTCAGCGACGATCGGCGGCTGTTCGAGAAGTTATGTCTGGAGAGCTTCCAATCCGGACTGAGCTGGCGTACGATCCTTGCGAAGCGGGAGAGCTTCCGTGCCGCGTTCCATCATTTCGACTTCAATCAGATCGCTCGCTATACGGAGCATGACCTCGACCGCCTGCTCGGGGATCAAGGCATCGTCCGGCATCGCGGCAAGATCGAGGCGGTCATGAACAATGCGAAGCGGGTACAGGAGCTCATCCAACGAGAAGGCTCGCTGGCCGCCTTCATCTGGCGGTATGAGCCGGATCCAAGCCAGCTTGCCAAGCCGCAGACCGCATCGACATCAGCCCAATCCATCGCATTGTCCAAGGAGCTCAAAAAGCAGGGCTGGAAATTCGTCGGACCAACTACGGTCTATGCCTTCATGCAAGCAATGGGGTTGATCAATGATCACGCCAAGGATTGCGCCATCCGGGCAGAGGTGGATGCCGCCCGCCGGCATTTCCAGCGCCCTGGAGCAGCCGCATCCAATTCTAATCCAATCTGAAACAACCTTAACGGAGCCTCGCGGTATGCGGGCTCCGTTTTTTTGGCATAGACAGGTCACCCGCATGGTGGAGATCATCAGCTCCTCCCATACACCCCACAAATTGACAAACGGACCTCCACTCGATTTGACATTGACCCCTAGGCAGTCCCTTGG
The DNA here is from genome assembly GCF_051594765.1 of Oryzibacillus soli. Classification (NCBI taxonomy): domain Bacteria; kingdom Bacillati; phylum Bacillota; class Bacilli; order Caryophanales; family Paenibacillaceae; genus Oryzibacillus; species Oryzibacillus soli. Next base: position 292,562 of record NZ_JBPPGJ010000004.1, on the reverse strand, counting down.
TATGATTCTAAATAACAACAAAACCCATTGGATTTGTTGGAAATAAAACAATCCATGTGACTTACCCTTCGATGGATGGTCCGAGAGATCAAGACGAAGGAGGAACCTATACATGAGCCAAGAACAGCAGGTGGAATTCGGTTGGTTTCTTCCGACGACGGGGGACAGCCGCCACATTGGGGTTCCCGCAGAACGAGAAGCCACGGCATCGTATTTGATTCAGGTTGCCCAAGCAGCCGAGAAGGCGGGATACGCCTTCGCCCTCATCCCCGCCGGGGGCGATTGCCTGGATGGGTGGACCGTCGGCTCATGGATCGCTGCCCATACAAATACCTTGAAGCCGCTGATCGCCCTGAGACCGGGGTATGTCGCACCGGTGCCGGCGGCACGAACAGCCGCCGCCTTCGACCGGCTGTCGCAGGGCAGGCTCCGTCTGAATGTCGTGACCGGGCATTATGAGGCAGACTTGAAGGCATCGGGTGACCCACTTTATGACAACCATGACGCTCGATACGAACGGACCCGGGAGTTCCTGGACATCTTCCAAGGTGTATGGGATAGCGGGCCGGAATCTTCCCCAGAGGGCTACCACTACCAAGGCCGCCATTACTCGGTGGAAGGCGCCGTTTGCAGACCGAGACCGGTTCAGACCCAGCCCCCCCTGTACTTCGGAGGAAGCTCTGAAGTGGGGAAACGGGTGGCTGCTAGGCATGCCGACGTCTATCTGATGTGGGCGGAGCCTCTGGACTGGATCCGCGGGCAGATCGAAGAGATGGAGCGATACCTGGATGAAGCGGCGGCGGATCACGGCACCCGGCGAACGCTGCGCTACGGCCTTCGGGCCCAGCTCGTCGTCCGGGAAACCGAGGAGGAAGCCTGGGAAGCCGCCCGCGAGATCCTCCGTCTGGCCCCGGAGGAGCTGAAGCTGTCGGCGGCGGAATATCAGCGCAAGAGCGGCGCCGTGAACCAGCGGCGGCAGATGGAGCTGTACGAAGGCTCCGCCGGACAGGATTATGTCATCGGCCCCAATCTGTGGGCCGGCTTGACGGCGGTCCGGGGAGGTGGAGCCGTGGCGCTTGTCGGAACGCCTGAACAGGTAGCCGACCGGATTCTTGAATTCGTCGAGGCCGGCATTTCGTCCTTTATCTTATCCGGCTACCCGCATCTGGAGGAAGCCGAGATCTCCGGCAGGCTGCTGCTGCCGTTAGTTCAGGAGCGTCTCTTGGCGCGCCGGAACCCATCCCATGAAACGCCGCCTGCAGCGCGGCTCTAGGAGGTAAGTCCATTATGAAGCGAACACATCGGGGAGGTACTGCCCTGCCCCTGATCTTATTGTCCGGACTCATCCTGTCCGCCTGCAGCTCCACCGGAGGGAGCGGCAATATGGCTGCTCCTTCCACAGCGCCGTCCGGAGCCTCCGCCGCTGCTGCATCCTCCCCTAAATCCGCCGAACCGGTCAAGCTCAGCTTCATCCACTGGCGCGGGGAGGATATCAAGTCTTTTGATGCCATCATCAAGAAATTCCAAGCGGAGCATCCGCAGATTACCGTCGAGATGCAGACCTTCCCGTCGGACCAATATCAGTCTACCGCCCAAGCCAAGCTCTTGGACGGCTCTGTCGGCGATGTATTCACCTCCTTCCCGGGGGCGCAATTCGAAGCGATCGCGAAGGCCGGCCTATTCACCGACCTGTCAGGCGCATCCTTCCTCTCCCGATTCACCGGTCCGCTGATTGAGGCCGGGCAGAAGGACACGAAGCAGCTGGCTGTGCCGTACCAGCTGGTCTACAACATCCCGATCTATAACGTAGACCTGTTCGAGAAGTATGGAATTACCCCGCCCAAGGATTGGAACGGCTTCCTCGAAGCGGCGGAGAAGCTGAAGAAGGAAGGCATCACCCCCATCGCCTTCGCCGGTGCGGGCATTGGGCCCGGTCAATTCATGAACCCCATGGTCATGAACAATGCGCCGGATCCGCAGATATTCACCAAAGTGGAAGCGGGGACCGCCAAGCTCACGGATGCCTGGTGGGTGAAGACGCTGGCTCAATTCAAGGAGTTGAACGACAAAGGCTACTTCCAGAAGGATGCCGTTGGCACGAAGGATGAAGGAGCCAACGCACTCTTCGTCCAAGGGAAGGCCGCCATTCTGGCGTCGGGCTCGTATCAGCTCGCACCGAATAAGAAGATGAACCCCGCCTTAAAGCAGAAGCTGCTCGCCCCCATTACGGTACCGGCGGACCAAGCGGTATTCGAGGGAATCCACACCACTACGTTCATGCTGGCCGTGAACAGCAAGTCCAAGCATCCGGAGGAGGCCAAGGCCTTCATCGAGTTCTTGAGCCGCAAGGAAATCGCAGGCCAATACGCGAATGAAACCGGCCAGAACGTAACGGTGAAGGATGTGCAATATGAGAGTGAGGAGCTGAAGACCACGGCGGAGTGGGCCGGCCGGAAGACCCGGTTCCAACCCCGCTTCAGCATCACGAATGGGGAGATTCAGAAGGCGGTGGTCAGCTCCATCCAAGCGGTGCTCTCCGGCAAGACGCCGGAGCAGGCAGCCCAGGAAGCCCAGGCCATCGTCAACCAGCAGATCGGTGCCAAGTAGACGATGAAGCGCACGAGGTCTCTGCTGCCCTTTCTGTTGCCGGGCCTTCTCCTGTATGCCGTTTTGTTCGTCTACCCCTCGCTTACCGGTCTGTATTATTCCTTGACCGACTGGGACGGGATATCCCCGTCCAACCGGTTCGTCGGGTTGGAGCAATACGGCAAACTCATGGATCACATCGTCTTCCGCAAGTCCCTGGGGAATAACCTGAAGTTCATGCTGGCCGTGGTGCTGCTGCAATCCTCCGTCTCGTTGGTGCTGGCCCTCCAGCTATGGAGGAAATCGAGGTTCCATACGGCGCTTCGCTCCTTATACTTCGTCCCGACAATTCTCTCCTCCGTGGCGGTCGGCTTCATCTGGACGTTCCTCTATGACCCGACTCTCGGCCTGTTGAACACCTCTTTGGAACGGGGGGGATTGTCCGGTTGGACCCAGAATTGGCTCGGGAATCCGAAGCTCGCTCTCTATTCGCTGGCCTTCGTCCAGGCATGGGCGCATATCGGTCAGATGGTCATCCTGTTCGTGGCGGGACTCCAGTCCATTCCGTCTGAGCTTCTGGAGGCGGCGCGGATGGACGGAGGCAGTCGAAGGCAAGTGTTCTTCCGGATTACATGGCCGCTCTTGGCCCCAGCCGCCACCATCGTCGTGGCTTATACCACGATCCAATCCTTCAAGGCCTTCGACCTGATCTTCACCATGACGAGCGGGGGACCCAACTATTCGACTGAGATTCTGTCCACCTTCATCTATAGTACGGCGTTCACCAACTATTCCTTCGGGCTGGCTTCCGCTGCGTCGGTGCTGTTCCTTGTCTTGATCGCCGCCATCACCTTCATCCAATTCCGCCTGCTGCGTGCAGACCGGATCACTTATTGAAAGGAGGGCTAAGGGAATGCTGCTTCGATTCACTCGGGCGGCCCTGTTGACGGGCTTCGGGGCGGCGGTTCTCCTGCCGCTTCTCCTCGTCGGCGGCGCATCGCTCAAGTCCGCCCCAGACTTCTATGCGGATCCGCTGGGCTTGCCCAAGCAACTGTTCTTCGGCAATTATTCAGCGCTCTTCGAGAACCAGCCCATGTGGTCCTACTTCCGCAACAGCGCTGCGGTTACCCTGGGGACGGTAGGTCTTGCGCTTCTCCTATCCGGCATGCTCGCGTACGGTATCGTTCGCTCCCGGAGCCGGTGGACCCAGGCTGTCTACGCCGTATTCGTCCTTGGCCTGGCTGTTCCTTCCCAAGTGAACATGCTGCCGATCTACAGCTTCGTCCGCCGGCTGGGTCTGACGAACAGCCATGCCGGACTCATCCTGGTGTCGGTCTCCGTGCTCCTGCCGTTATCCGTCTTCATGCTGGCCGGGTTCATGAGGTCGCTGCCCCACGAGATCCTGGAGGCGGGCTCCATTGACGGTGCAGGAGAATGGAGGCTCTTCGCAACGGTGGCCGTTCCCTTGTCAGCACCTTACTTCGCGGCGACTGCCGCGTTCTTGTTCGTCATCGTGTGGAACGATCTGCTGTTTCCCATGATGCTTTTGAACGGCCGGGAGAAGCTGACGCTGCCCTTGGCCATGCTGCAATTCCGGGGAGAATATGTCTCCAACTACACCATGCTGATGACCGGAGTCGTCATTACGGCGCTCCCCATGATCCTGATCTATGTGTTCCTGCAAAAATATTTCATCACCGGCATGCTGGCCGGCTCCTTGAAGGGCTAGCCCAGACAATCCAAGCCTAAGGGGAAAGAGGGAGGGAAAACCATGCGTATGGTGCAGGTGGTGGAGCATAGGCAGGAATTCCTGGAAGGATTCTATTTCAACCCTACGGTCTTGGAAAAATCAGGGCCCGGCTGGATCATCCGCGCCGGCCTCTCCCAAGCCAAGCCCCACTACCACATGGGCCCGAAGATTTCGCACTACCATTACCTGATCTTCGTGGTGGAGGGGGAAGGGCGGCTCCTTCAGAATGGCCAGAGCTACCCGCTGGGTCCGGGTGACGTCTTCTGCTTGTTCCCGAACACGCCACACGAATATTTTACGCTGAAGCATGCTCCGATGCTGACCATCTGGGTCGCCTTCGACGGACGGCAGATGCAGGAGCTGCTGGGCCGGGCGGGCTTGACCCCCCAACTGCCCGTGGCCCGCCGGGCGTTGAGTCCGGAGCTCACCGGCCGGTTCGAGAGCTTCTTCGAACAATGCCGTTCCCCCGGGAAGGCAGATCCGGATTTGTTCCGGCTGGGCTTCTTCTACGGATTGTTCGAGAGCCTCTCCGCAGCGCACGAGCGTCCCGGCCACCGGGACTGCCCTGCGGAATCCTGGCTCCAGCGCGGGGCGGAGTACATTCAGATGCATTATGCCCAAGGCATTACCATCGATAACGTCTCCTCCTACGTCTCCATCGACCGCACTCACTTTACCAAGAAGTTCAGCGAACGATTCGGCATCTCCCCGGGCAAGTACCTGCAGCAGCTGAAGCTGAATGAGGCCAAGCGTCTCTTGACGGAGACCGACTACAAGCTGGCGGAGGTGGCGCGTCTGGTGGGCTTTCCCGATCTGTTCACCTTCTCCAAGAGCTTCAAGAGGGCATACGGGGCTCCACCCAGCGATTACCGGCCGGGAGGAGAGAGCAGCCGTTCCATCCCGGAGGGATTCCTCCGCCGCATAACAGCCGTTCACGGCAAGCCGGGTGAGCAGTGGTATCATGATCTGCCCCGGCTCTTGACCTATTGCAGGATCAAATGGAACATGCGGGTGCTTCCGCCGTTTCCGTCGGACGGCAGCAGCTACGTCGCTCCCGTCGTCTTCCAGAACGGGATGGAGGCCGTGCTGAAGCTGGGCTACCCTTGCAGGGCCCAACGGTATGAGATCGAGGCGCTGAAGGCATTCGATGGCCATGGGACCGTCAAGCTGCTGGATGCAGAGGCCGACAGAGGCGTCCTGCTATTGGAGAAGGCCGTGCCGGCAGTGCCGGGTTTATCCCTGGCGGGAATCGGCAGCGAGGAAGAGATCATCCGGATCGCCGCCCGGCATATCCGGGTCTTGGGTGCCACCGAGTGGAAGCCTCTTGACCACCCCCTCTTCCCGAGTACGTCGGACTGGGCCACCGAGCTGGAGGAGATCCGGGCCGCCGGACCGGCCACCGGCATCCCCGGCGAGCTGGCCGTTCTGGCAGAACGCGCTTTCCACCGCCTCCATGCCGGAGCGCTCCAGCTTCGTCTTCTGCATGGCAATCTGAAGCCGGAGCATCTCTTAGCCGCCAAGTCGGGCTGGACGTCCATCCACCCGAAGGGCTTGCTGGGGGAATGGGTCTACGAGGCCATCCCTTTCGCCGTCCGGCGGCTGCCGGAGCAGGCGGAAGAAGCGAGGATTCTCTTGAGGCGGCGGCTTCACCTCTTTGCCGAGGAGCTGGGCTGTGAGGTTCAGCGGCTCCTGGCATGGGGACTGTGCCATACGGTGTCCGCAGCCTGGCACCGATTGCAATTTCGAGGGGAGGGAGGGTCGGAGGAGTTGCGTGCCGCCCATCTGTTAGCCGAAGAATGGAAACCTTGAAATGAAACTGAATGAAAGGGGCCCTCCTGATATGGGCATATCCTTCAGAACCACAGGAGCGGGACGCGCAGAGACCGTTCGGGAAGCCATCGAAGCCTATCCCGACGTATCGCCGTTCGTTATCCTGAAGACCGATGTGATGCGCAGATCACTGCGATACACCGAACGGGCGTTGAGCAAGCTGGACAAAAGTATCCATCAATACCAACAGCGGGTGCTGATTGGCTCGAACGGGGCAGAGGGGGCCGACGTTCCGGTCTCCTTGCAGCTGAGAGACGGAACCTCCATCATCATCATGCCGAATCTACATGCGGCGAATCCCTATACGGTGGACGAGATCGACGGGAAGCTGTTTCTGACCGATCAAGGCCGGATCGTCGAGGAAGTGGAGTATTGGTACAAGCCGGATTACTACGACAAATTCACAAGCTCAGGCACCCCCATGTGGCAGGTGGCCTCCGCCCGGCCCCAGCGGATCGATATCGACCCGAACAGCCATTGCTACTTCTGGGACGGAGGCGGCGGCTGTAAGTTCTGCAACATCAACGCCAACTCCACGAGGAGCCGGAAGGAACGCAACATGGCTGTCCGGCTGAAGGCCCAGGATGTCTATGAGACCGTCCGTGAAGCGCTGAAGCAGCCGGGGCTTCTGACGAACATCAAGATGAGCTCCGGCTCCATCCTGAGCGGGCAGGAAATCCTGGACGATGAGGTGGAGCTGTATATCGAGATGCTGCAGGCAGCCGGTGCCAACTTCAAGCATAAGAAATTTCCCAGCACCATCGTGGCCTCCGCCTTCAGCGAGAAACAGCTGGCCCGGCTCTATGATGAGACGGGGCTGATGACCTACACCTCCGACATCGAGGTGCTGAACGAGCGTCTCTTCTCCTGGATCTGCCCGGGCAAACACAGATTGATCGGCTATCCGGAATGGAAGCGCCGGATTGTGCAGGCGGTGGACATTTTCGGCAGAGGGAATGTCAGCAGCGGGATTGTGGGAGGCGTGGAGCTGGCTAAGCCCCACGGCTTCCAGTCCGAGGAGGAGGCCTTGGCCGTCGTGCTGGAGGAGGCGGAAGACCTGGCAAGCCGGGGGGTCAGCGTGGTGCATACCGTCTTCGTGCCCATGCCGGGGTCTGCGTTCCATAACCAGACCGCTCCGTCCCTTGATTATTACGTGAAGCTGTCCACTGGACTGAGCACCCTCCGCAAGAAGTACCAGTTGAACATCGACATGGACAATTACCGCAAATGCGGGAACCACCCCGATACCGACCTCGATCGGATCGACGAAGGGAGCTACCGACATGTCCTATCCGCTGGATGAAGCTGTGCAGGATCTTCTGAACGATGATCAGGCTGTGAAGGCGCTGGCCACCACCGACCGGTCCGGCCAGCTCTATGTAACGGTCGATGCCTCGATCCACCTGGACGGGAAAGGCCGGATTCTCTATCTGGAGCGGTTCGAATCCTCGAAGACCCACACTTGTCTAGTCAGCAGCCTATGGTTCAACCGCTTGGCGGCGTTGTGCATAAGCCGTGGTGACCTCCGTTATCATCTGCAGGTCCGGCCTGTTCAATCGGTGATCTGCGGTCCCTTGTTCGAATCCTATTACAGACGCGCCCTAGCCGAACGGCCCGGCTCCGATCTCTCTACGGTCTGGATCCTGGAGCCGGTCTCGGTGGAGGATCACTCCTATGCCAGGCTGAAGGAGGAGGAGGCGCTCCGTCATCCTCTCTTCGGCCATCTGGATGTATGGGCAACATAACGGCCTTTCCCTTCATAAGCAATTTCGTTCCCCTGACTGCTTGCGGTCAGGGTTTCCTGCGTTTCATGGATAAGATGCGGGCAGCGCAATGTTTTTTCATTTTTCCTCTGTTATGGTTATGGGACATGCCGTAAAATAATGGTACTGCAATCATGCGATACATTTACATGCGGGGTACCCTCACTGGCCCCCCCAATAAGGAGATGGAACAAATGGAATCCAGCAAGCTGACGAAAGCAGGGAATAAGATCGATCCTTGGATCCTGAACCGGGCAGACCCCTATGTATGGAAGCACCATGACGGAACGTACTATTTCACAGCCTCCGTACCGGAATATGACCGGATCGTATTGCGGAAGGCAACAACGTTGGAAGGCCTCGCTGGCGCCGAGGAATCGGTCATATGGCGGAAGCACGAGCAAGGAGAGATGGGGGAGCACATCTGGGCGCCGGAGCTGCATTACATGGAGGGCAAATGGTACATGTACTTCGCCGCAGGAGAGGCCGAGAATAAATGGGCGATCCGTCCCTATGTACTGGAGTGCGGCGATGAGGATCCGATCGAGGGGACCTGGGTGGAAAAAGGGAAGATTGAATTGGACTTCGAGAGCTTTTCCCTGGACGCCACGACCTTCGAGCATCAGGGGCATAGATATCTCATCTGGGCTCAATACAAGGGAGAGGACAGCAACCTGTATATCGCCAAGCTGACGAATCCATGGACGATCTCCGGCCCCCAAGTCCTGCTGTCAACCCCGGAGTACGATTGGGAAATCCAAGGACATCGGGTTAATGAGGGGCCTGCGGTGCTGATCCGCAACGGCCGGATCTTCGTCACGTATTCGGCCAGTGCAACCGACCACCGATATTGTATGGGGCTGCTGGAAGCCTCACTGGCTGACGATCTGTTACATCCCCATTCCTGGAAAAAACATCCCCGTCCCATCTGGGAGACGAATGAAGAAACCGAAATTTACGGCCCCGGTCACAACTCCTTTACCGTAAGCGAGGACGGCCAGACCGATCTTATCGTGTTCCATGCCCGCCCGTATCGCGAGCTTGTCGGAGGTGCCTTGACGGATCCGAATCGGCACGCCCGTGTGCAAGCCTTCACGTGGAACGAAGACGGTACCCCCAACTTGGGCACGCCGGGGATTCGGTAAAGATGTAATAATATGATTTCGAAAAAAAGGAGACTAACCATGAACTTCAATTCGCCTGTCATGCTGGATTTTGAGGAGCAATTTGAAACGAACCGGTTAGTCTTGCGTTTACCCCTGGCGGGAGACGGGAAAGAAGTGAATCAGGCGATGATGGAAAGCCTGAATGAACTTAAGCCGTGGTTGATATGGGCGAATAGGGAGCAATCTCCGGAAGATACGGAGGCCATTATTCGCCAGAGCCATATCCGCTTCAAAGAAAGATCGGACTTGCGTTTTCACGGCTACATGAAGGATACGGGGGAGCTTGCATTTTGCGGGGGGCTTCATCGAATAGATTGGAATGTACGTAAATTCGAAATCGGATATTGGTTAAGAAGCAAATATGCCGGGATGGGACTTGCAACCGAAGCCGCTGCCGGCTTGGAACAATGGGCCATTCAGACATTACATGCCAACCGCATTGAAATTCATGTCGATCCCCATAATGATAAGAGTATAAAGGTTGCGCAGAAGCTTGGTTATCAGCACGAAGGAACACTCCGGTTCAATCAATGGAATTCCACGATGACACAATTGACGGATACCATGATATTTGCCAAGGTTCGTGGGTTGGATTATTAATGAACAGGCTGCCGCGGATCATCGCGGCAGCCTATTCTATTCCGACCGGTCCTTGCCTTGAGCCAGAAGCTGCTCCGCCGCGTGCTGCTGGCGGTATTGTCCGGGTGTCAGCCCGGTGCGGGATTTGAAGATCTTGTTGAAGTAGCTGACGTTGGCATAACCGATGTCCCTGCAGATCTCCTCCATCGTGAAGTGGGGCTGCTTCAGGAGCTCCATCGCCCGCTTGATGCGGAGCTGGATCAGATAGTCGTTGATGGTCATTCCCGTAGAATCCTTGAAGATGCGGCTCAAATAGGAGGTGCTGCGCTGGACGTATTCGGCCACCGTATCCACCGAGATGTTGTTGTTGAAGTTCGCATCCATATACTCGACAGCCAGCTGCAGAGTCACGTCCGTCATCTTGGAGCGCTTCTCCCGGTGGTAGGCGATGATTCTGCTGCTCATATCGAGCAGACAGGTCTCCATGTCCTGGAGGGTCTCCGCCTGGGCCAGCGCGTCCGCATAGGTTGGACGGTCGCCGAAGACGGCGGACATGTCCCCGCCGGTCTGCACCAGTGTCTTCACGATTTCCCCGCTCAGTTGAAAATACAGCTGCTGGATATTCGCCTTGCCCAGCTTCTTGTCGATGACGGTCCGTGTCACCTGCCGGATGACGGCGGCACACTCCTCCGGATCTGTCTGCAGAAGGGCCTGCAGCAGCTTCGTTTCGAGGGCATACGGGTAATAATAGGCTTCTTCCTCGGTCCTCCAGGAGCTTAAGATGGAGTAGGGCAGGATCTCGCCCTTGCCGATGTAGATCTTCAGATTCAAGGCTTCCAGCGTATCCTCATAGGCGGAGCGGACCGAGGCCTCGCCCGAATAGATCCGGCTGACCGCGATGGTCACGGACATGCCGTACCGGCTCAGGACGCGCTCCTTCAGCTGCTTGGCCTGCTCCTGTGGGAAGGCTTCGTCCGCTTCAGGCGGAACGGACAGGAGGATAACCGTCCGCTTGTCATCCTTGGCGAAGATCTCGCCGTCGAGTCCGGCCCCGAGCTCTTCCATCAGCCCGTAATGGAACAGATGGAAATGGAAGGTCCCGTCCGGTCTGTTCACCGGATAAGGCTCCTCCAGCTCCAGCGTCAACACGGCATATCGGGACAGATCCAGACGGAGGCCCAGGAGCTCCGCCGCGTGGTCGTTGCCGCCGGACGAGCCGTTGGGTCCGCCCTGAAGGAGATCGTTCAGATACTTCTCCTTGATGGCGGTTCGGTTATCGGTCAAGAGCTCCTCCACCTGCCGCTTCTCCTTCAAGAGTGTCTCACGGTTATGAGCCAGCTGCTCGAAGGATTGCCGGATGAATCCGGCTTCATCGCTTCTACGGGTTCCGTCCGAATCGCCGCTGCGCTGCCCCTCCTCCGATCCCCCGATGAAGGCGATGACGCTGGCAAGCGGCCGGTACAGCCGGCGGGACAGGTAGAAGGAAATGGCGAATGCGGCGGTGATATAGGTCACCGCAACGGCCAGCACGATGATCTTGATCCGGTCCATACCGTGGAGGAGGACGGAGCGTTCGGTAATGTCCACGTACTTCCATCCGGTCAGCTCCGAGGTCGTATAGGTAATAATGCGGTCGTCATCAATGTAGGAGCCGCTTCCGGCGGACAGCCGGTTCATGTCCAGCTGCTCCATCAGGGATTCGCCTGCGGCCGCCTCCGTGTACAGCAGCTCCCGGTTCGGCCCCAGGACCAGGGTGACGCCTTTTTTGTTATGATAATGGCTCAGATAGTCGGAGAACAGCAGATCCAGCTTCAGGTTGATGACGATGGCGCCCTCCACCTGCCCGATCAGCGGCATCTTCTGGAGCAGTCCCGTTGCGGGATGATCCGGTGCGAAGCCGTTGGGCCGTCCGGTAACCCATATTGTGCGGGAGGCCGTCTCCTGCTTCCAGATGTCCAGCCAGGACGGGTCGGCAAATGTGGACACCGGAGAGGTCTTCACCTCGGGTCTCGACGTTAGGATCAGCTCCAGCGGAGCATAATACATATAGATGGAATCAATATAGGGACTGATCTTCTTCTGTTCCTCGACGAAGCTGGTCAGATCGATGAGAGAGCTGACGGACAGCTTGCCCCCGATCGTGTGGTACAGATAGGATTGGGTGCCCATCATGCCGTTGGCCGCATTCTTAATGGAAGCCAGCTCCTTGTGGATCAGCTCCTGCTGCTGGGTCAGGATGGATTCATTGTAGCTGATGGCATTCCGGACACTATTGTCCGCCGAGATGGTGTACGTGACCGTGGCGATGAGGACGACGGTGATTACGGCGATGGCGGTCATGGACAGGAGCAGCTTGACGAACATGGAGCGGTTCTTGATCGTCCCGGTTCCCAGCACGGTAATCCCCCCTCTTCTTACTATATGGCAGCGTTTACATATCCGCCTTCATCAGGACTCGCTGACACGGTGATTATACCACAGAAGCGTTCACCGAACAGTCGGCAGCCCGAAAAACATAGGAAAAACGGAATAACATAAAGCGTTTCCAAGGGGCTCCGTGGCCAAAAACATAATCCGAAATCGAAAGAAAGGATTGTATCCAAGACCGGAGGGGTCTATCGTTAAGGATGTAACCGCTGCCACCACCCGGCCGGGAGATACCAGGAGGCGGACCATCAAATCGAATAGCAGGGGGAGATTCTTTTGCAGAAAAGAATCAAGACAATAAGCAGTGCCGTCCTGACGGCAAGCGTAGCGGCCAGCCTGTTGGCCGGCTGCGGCTCCGACGGGAAAGACTCGGGAGCAAGTGCAAGCCCTAACGGAAGCGCTGCACCGACCGCCAATGCCAAACCGATTGAAATCTCCTGGGGGGTTCACTTCCAAGCCACGGGCGTCGTAGCCGACACCGAAGTTCAGAAGTGGCTGGAGAAGAAATTTAACGTCAAGATCAAGCCGGTCAAGGTATCCGATGCCAGCATTGCCTCCGGCGAGATTCCGGATATCTTCATGCTGGGGGATCCCTCCAACGTATCGGCCTATCAGAACCAAGGCGTGCTCATGAGCCTCGATCCCAATATGCTGAAGGAAAAATTGCCGGAGTATTCCAAGGATATGGAGAAGAACGCCGCTCTGTTCCAGACGGTCACCTTCGATAGTAAGCTGTGGGCCATCCCCATGTTCATCGACCTGAAGCCTTACGATCTGGCGATGCTCTGGCGCAAGGATTGGCTGGATAAGGTCGGCATCACCAAGGTTCCGGAGACGCTGGAGGAATTCGAGAAGGCGGTCTATGCCTTCGCTCAGAAGGACCCGGACGGGAACGGCAAGAAGGATTCGTACGGCTTGACCGGCACCGCCACCTCCACCTGGTCCTCGGGCTTCTATTCGATCTTTGGCGCCTTCGGCGTGGAGCCCACCATGTGGCATGAGAAGAACGGGCAGATCGTCAACGGCTCCATCATGCCGGAGACCAAGGAAGCCGTGGCCAAGCTTCGTCAATGGTACGCCGACGGGGTCGTGGATCCGGAGTTCATCACCGATACGCAGGATTCGTACCGGAAGAAGTTCTACAACAACCGGGTCGGCGTCATCGAGGAGCAGATCGGCCGAGCCGCGGTAGAGGAAGGGGCCACCATCAAGGAGGTCAAGTCTCTGAACCCGAACGCCCAGGTTGCCCTGGCCAAAAATCCGAAGGGACCCGGCGGCGACGGCTCCTGGGACTGGGGCGTCAAGAGCAACTACATCGTGTTCGGCAGCAAGGTGAAGGATCAGCCGCAGAAGCTGGCGAAGCTGCTGGAGATCGTCCGTGCCGAGAGCTCGGATGAAGAAACCATCAATATGACCAGCCTCGGTGTGAAGGGAACCCATTGGGACTTCACCCAAAGCGGAGCCACCTCCGGTGCGACCAAGTTTCTGACCGGCTTCGAGAAGGTGGAGCAGCGCGATCAAGTCGGCGTCCGTCTCTTCAACCTGGGCAACATCACGACCCGCGCTTACCGCGAGAAGTATTCCAATCCGAAGCTGAACGACGCGATCAAGGCGCTGAGCTCCTCTCCCCGCCAGACCGACGCACTCTTGTTCGCGGCTCTTCCGTCCGACGGCAAGTACAAGAAGGACCTGACCTCGCTTATGCAAAAGTACTTCGCCCAGATGATCAGCGGGGAGATTCCGCTCACCGATTGGGATAAATACGTATCGGAATGGAAGGCCAAGGGCGGCGACCAGCTGACCAAGGAAGCCAATGACATGTATCAGAAGCAGTTCAAGAAGTAAAGGCAGGCCCATAAATCAGACGGTCTATAGGTAACCGGGGCCCTCGCGCCCCGGAGCCGGACCGAATCTCGGTAGGGAAGTGCGACATGAAAACCATACGAAAACACGGCGAACTGTTGGCGCTGTTTCTCTTTTCGTTTGCGTTCTTCTTCGTGTTCAAATACGGCCCTCTATACGGCGTCATCATCGCCTTCAAAGAGTTCCGGGTTGTGGACGGAATATGGGGAAGTCCGTGGGTGGGATTCCAACATTTTCAAGAATTGTTCTCAAATTCCGATTTTTATCGTCTTCTAAAGAATACTCTGCTCTTAAATCTGTACCTGCTGCTCTGCGCCTTTCCGGCACCGATCATCCTGGCGCTTCTCCTGAACGAGGTGAAGTCCAAGGGGTTCCAGAGGTTCATCCAGACTACCATGTACCTGCCCCACTTCGTATCCTGGGTCATCATGTCCGGTCTGGTCATCTACTTCCTGTCTCCAACCTCAGGCTTCGTGGCTGACATCATGAAGTGGTTCGGAATGGAGCCCATCTTCTTCATGGGCAAGAAGGAGTATTTCCGGCCTATCGTGGTGGGGTCCGCCATCCTGAAGGACTTGGGTTGGAGCTCCATCATCTACTTCGCAGCTTTGGCGGGGATCAACCCGGAGATGCACGAATCGGCCATCATCGACGGTGCCAACCGTTGGCAGCGGATCATCAACATCAATATCCCCTCGATCCTGCCGACGGTATCGATTATGTTCATCCTGACGCTGGGCGGCTTCCTTAGCGCCAACTTCGAGCAGATCATCAACCTGCTTAATCCGGTCACCTACGACACCGGCGATGTGATCGACACCTACGTCTACCGGGTCGGCCTGCAGCAGTTCCAGTACAGCTATACGGCAGCCATCGGATTGTTCAAATCACTGGTGGGGCTCCTGCTCATTCTTGGCGCCAATCTGACCGTCAGGAAGCTGAGCCGGGGGGAGAACGGATTATGGTAAAGGCAGGAGGAATCGACGCATGAAGTCCAAAAGATGGCAGGACAATATCGCTCCCGGCATCATCTATCTGGTGTTGACCGCACTTGCGCTGGTCGTGGTGTATCCGTTCATCCATGTGGTGTCCGTCTCCTTCAGCGGACGCGGCGAAGCTCTGCGAAGCGGCTTCCACTTCATCCCGAGGGACGTGCAGTGGAGCGCATATCGGGAGCTGCTGGATTACCCCACCATATGGACGGGGTATGCGAACACGCTGTTCCGGATGGCGGTCGGCACGAGTCTGACGCTGCTTGTCACCGTCTGTGCCGCATATCCGCTGTCGCGCAATGATTTTCCCATGAAGCGCGTGCTGGTGCTGCTGCTGCTGTTCACCATGATCTTCGACGGCGGAATCGTTCCGAACTATCTCCTGATGAAGGAGCTGCATCTCCTGAATTCCCGTTGGGTGTATGTTCTTCCGACGGCGGCCAATGCCTTCCAGGTGCTGGTCATGATCTCCTTCTTCCGGTCCATTCCGGATGCGCTGGTGGAGGCGGCTAAGATCGACGGAGCCCGGGATCTGCGGATTCTGTTCCGCATCATCCTGCCGTTGTCCATTCCGTCGCTGGTCACCATCGGGCTCTGGTCTCTCGTCCATCACATCAACGCGTTCATGGACAATCTGCTGTACGTCACCGACCAGACCAAGTTCGTCCTTCAGCAGGTGGTGCGGCAGATTCTGATCGAGAACAAGCTGGATCCGTTCACAACGGCAACGGAGACGGCCCCGCCCGCACCGGAGAGCCTGAAGATGGCGGCCGTAATCGTATGCTCGTTCCCGGTGCTCGTGATGTACCCCTTCTTGCTGAAATACTTCGAGAAAGGAACGATGATCGGATCTGTAAAAGGATGAGTCCGGGGGACCGTACGGTCCCTTTCGGATATACATTATAAATGGAGGGATAGTTATATGTGGAAAAGAAGGATCGCGGTCTTATGGGTCATCGTCCTGCTGTTAGGCGTGATGCCGATTCAGGGCGCCTTTGCGGCGGAAGCGGCGGATCCGGGCGCGGTTTTTGTGGTATCGAATAATGGAAGCGATTCCAATCCGGGAACCGTCGAGGCTCCCTTCCAGACGCTGGAGAAGGCCAGGGATGCGATCCGCCAGCTGAAGCAGGGGGCCGGTCTGCCGCAAGGCGGGGTTACCGTCTATCTGCGGGGCGGCACCTACAACCGGTCGGCCAGCTTCCTGCTGGAGGAGCAGGATTCGGGCACGGCGGATAAGCCGATTCACTACCGGGCGTTTCCCGGCGAGAGCGTCAGGCTGGACGGCGGCCTGGAGCTGGCCAAGAACTGGTTCACTCCGGTAGCGGACCCGTCGGTTCTGAACCGGATCATCAGCACCGAGGCGCGGACCAAGGTGCTGCAGGCGGACCTGAAGTCGCACGGCATCACCGACTACGGCGTGCTGAGCCGCCACGGCTATTACAAGGCCAATGACGTGAGCCAGGTTCCGCCGATGGAGCTGTACATAGAGGGCCAAGGCATGACGCTGGCCCGCTGGCCCAACAACGGCACGGTCCAGATGGGAACCATCCTGGATAAGGGGCCGGACCGCAAGTCCCCGGATCTGCAGACCCGGGGCGGCACCTTCACCTACACCTACGAGCGGCCGGATCTGTGGACCCAGGCGGAAGACATCTGGCTGGACGGTATTTTCGGCTATAGCTGGGAATGGTCGTACAACAAGATCGCCGCCATCGATACGATCAACAAGTCCATCACTCTGGCATACGGGGAAATGAGCGGCCTCTTCAAGAACTGGTACCCCGACTTCCACTTTGCCCAGAACCTGTTGGAAGAGCTCGACATGCCCGGAGAGTATTACATCGACCGGACGAAGGGCGTGCTCTATTTCATGCCGACGGCGGCCTTTGCAGCAGCCGAGAACCCTGAGATCACCGTCACCATGCTGAAGACGCCGATGATCAATGCGGTCAATGCTTCGTTCATCACCTTCGAGGACCTGATCCTGGAGAACGGCCGTGATTCGGCGGTGGTCATCATGGGCGGCGACAGCGTGCGCCTGGTGAACTGCGAGATCCGCAACTTCTCCAACGGCGGGGTGCAGATCAATACCCCAAGCCGGTGGCTGTACAATGACTTCGCCAAGGCGACGGGCGTGAACCACGCGGTCATCAGCTCCCACATCCACCATATCGGAGGCACGGGGGTCATCCTGAACGGCGGAGACAGGCTGACGCTTTCGCCGGGCAACAATGCGGTGGAGAACAGCCACATTCATGATTTTGCCTACTACCACAAGGCTTACAACCCCAGTGTCATCCTGACCGGAGCCGGCAACCGGGTCACCCATAGCGAGATCCATGACGCTCCCCACCCGGGTATTCTGATCTTCGGCAACGACCACCTGGTGGAATACAACAACATCTATGACGTCTGCAAAACCTTCTCGGATCTGGGAGCCATCTATATGAACCTGGGGGCTGCGCCGCAGGAGAGAGGCTCGGTGATCCGGCGGAACTACTTCCACAACATCGGTGAGGGCAAGGCCGGCGTGCAGGGTGTCTACCCCGACAACTTCACCATGGGTCTCACGATTGAAGAGAATATTTTCTACCGGATGGGCAATTCGGCCATTCTGAACAACGGCGGTGCCCACATCCGCACCAAGAACAACCTGTTCATCGATGCCAAGGTGCCGTACGAATTCGCGGATTTGTACCTCGGTGACGGTCCGGATCAGCAGATCAACAAGAATTACATGGGCCCCTGGCACGACCTGTTCCAGAAGTACAACAATTTCGAAGGGATGCCGCATTTGGTGAAATATCCGGAGCTGGCTCACTTCTTCGAGGAAAACCGCTATTATCCGGATACCAACACCCTTCAGGGCAACGTGGTGTATAATCCGACCAAGTCCCGGAGCGGCACGAACGCCAACGGAGCCGTGGATAAGCTCAACTTGGTCCAATATTCGGGCAACTGGGTCACCGACCGGGACCCGGGCTTCGTGAACCTGGCCGGCGGCGATCTGAACCTGAAGGCCGACGCAGAGGTATTCCAGAAGATCCCGGGATTCCCGGCCATCCTGTTCAGCGAGATGGGCACGCAGGGCAAGGTCGGCCCCTATCTGACTCCGGATGTCATTCCGGTCCAAAGCGTGAAGCTGTATGACCACCAGATCACCATGGGTGTCGGCAAGACGGTCCCCCTGTACAAGGCCGTGCTGCCGTGGAATGCCACGAATCCGAAGCTGGTGTTCACCTCCAGCGACCCCAACGTCGTAAGAGTGGATGCAGACGGCAAGCTGAAGGCAATCAATATGGGCCATGCGATCGTCACGATGGCATCCGCCGAGAACCCACAGCTAAAGGATGAGGTTCAGGTGACGGTGGAGGTAGGCGACGGAATCATCGATTATACCACCTTCGAGAACGGCCGCAACAGCTGGCCGAGCGATGCGAACCGCAGCATCATCCAGATGGATGACGGCAGCAATATGTATAAGCTGCTGAAGGGTGCCACGGCCCTGAATGAGAACGACTTCTACAATTATGAGCTCAACTTCAAGCTGAAGACGCCGCCGGTGATTGCGGATGCGGCTACCTTCTACGTCTTCGACCGGCTGAATCCAAGCGGTAACGGGGGCCGGATCGGTTACCGGAAATACGCGGACGGCACCTCCGAGTGGATTCTGTACAATGCGGCGTGGGGGACGGTAAAGCAGAACAAGCTGGTGGCGCCGGATCTTCTCCCGGACACGACGTACAAGATGAAGATCATCGTCAAGGGCCCCGAGATCAGCGTCTATGCCGACGGCAAGCTGAAGCTGAAGGCCACCGACCCCACGTTCAACGCCTCGGGCAAGGTCGGCTTCTACGCAGGCGGCTTCAGCTACCTGCTGTTCGACGATGTCAAGTTCACGGTGCCAACCACGGATGTGGCCGGTCTCCTGTTGGAAGAGACCAGCGCCAATATGGTGATCGGGGAGCAGCTGCCGCTTCACGTCAGCTTCGATCCGTCCGACGCGGCCAACCGTACGGTCACCTGGCAGTCCTCCCGTCCGGAGATTGCGTCCGTGGATGCGAACGGCGTGGTTACCGCCTTGGCCCAAGGGGTGGCGGACATCACCGTGACGTCCGCAGCCAATCCTTCGGCTACCGCCTCTGCCCGAATCGATGTGTCGGATGTCATGCACTTCACCAACTTCGATTCGGGGGCCAACGGGTGGCCGGTGGACCCGAACCGCAGCATCGTGACGGTCAACGGCAACAAGATGTACCGGATTGTGAAGGGGGCATCTTCGCTCCATCCGAAGCTGTTCACGGATTACGATCTGAGCTTCAAGCTGAAGACGCCGGCAGCGTCGCCGGATTTGGGAACGTTCTACATCTATGACCGCCAGGTATCTGGCGTGTCGGGCAAGATCGGCTATAAGAAGCTTGCCGACGGTACCTCCCAATGGCTCTTGTATAACGGAACGTGGGGGGTCTTGAAGACTGTGAATCTGCCGTACGAGGACCTGCTGCCCAATACCGAGTACCAGATCCGGGTGATGGTCGACGGCGCCAACATTCGCGTGTTCGTCAACGGCCAGCTCCGGCTGGAAGGCTCCGATCCCAAGCATAATCTATCCGGTACCGTGGGCTTCTACGTGGGAGGCTTCAGCGAGTTCTGGTTCGATGACGTGAAGTTTGCGCTCCTTGACCGGACCGCTCCCGTAACGGCTGCCGCCGTCAGCCCGGAGCAGCCGGACGGCACCGGCGGCTGGTACGTTCACCCCGTAACGGTTGCGCTGACTCCCCAAGACGGCGGCACGGGTGTGACGGAGAGCGTGTACAGCCTGGATGGAGGCACAAGCTGGCTGCCTTACAGCGGTCCCGTGACCTTCGGCCAAGACGGTTCCCACTCGATGCTGTACCGCTCCATAGACCTGGCAGGCAACCGTGAAGCACCGAAGACCATGAGCCTGAAGCTGGATCGCTCGGCTCCGAATCTGTCCGTATCGGAGTCCGTCTATGGGGCCCATGCGAATACGGAGACCTTGACCTTCTCCTGGACAGCAACCGACGAGGGCTCCGGGTTAGATCCGGCTCGAACCATCGCCATGCTGGACGGCCGGACGGTACAGCAGGAAGAGGCGGTTGCGCTGTACACGCTTCCGCTGGGCTCCCATACCTTCACCGTCACCGTCGCGGACCAAGCGGGGAACAGCAAGAGCTCTGCAGTCACCTTCTCGACGAGTGCAGATCTGAACTCACTGAAAGCACTGATCCCGATCTTCCGGGGGCTGTCCTGGATTGACAATCATGGAATGGCCAACAGTCTCTTGAAGAAGCTGGAGCACGGTCAGACGGCGGCCTTCATCCATGAAGTCGAAGCCCAGAGCGGCAAGCACATCCGTGCGGAAGCCGCCGGTTACCTGCTCAGGGATGCCCGTGCTATCTTAGCGCAGGGATCATAAGGAAGAGTCCGCATAGAAAGGGGTGGATCCAAGGCTGCCATAACCCGGCAGAGCTCTTGGACCCACCCCTTTTTCGACGGCTGGAACGCCCGTATATTATTCCGCCGGAGGCTCATCCATACCGCATGGAGTCATCCGCTCGAACAAGTCCGCGCTTACGGCTTGAATGAACGGACTCCACGCTCCGGTGGAATAGAGGAAGAGCCGGTGCATGGCCCGGGTACAGGCTGTGTACA
This sequence comes from Oryzibacillus soli, assembly GCF_051594765.1. Taxonomy (NCBI): domain Bacteria; kingdom Bacillati; phylum Bacillota; class Bacilli; order Caryophanales; family Paenibacillaceae; genus Oryzibacillus; species Oryzibacillus soli. Next base: position 271,930 of record NZ_JBPPGJ010000004.1, on the reverse strand, counting down.
GAAGCTTGCGTTCGTAGTCCCGCCCATATGCCTCCCGCGATGCTTCATAGAGGAGCACCGCGTCGAATTCCACTCCCTTGGCGAGATAGACGGGAATGACGAATGTCCCTTTGCCGAAGGCAATCGATTCCTTCGTCAGGAGCTGCAGCTCTTCGCACCCGTGTCCTTGCAAGGCGGCATAGGCCTCGCGGCTCTCGGCCGCGGTCTTCGTGATGACCGCGATCGTCCCGAAGCCTTCGGCCCGAAGCGCCGCAAGGTCTTGTGCCACGCGGGCGTCACGCTGGGCTCCGCAGCCGAATCCGGCCAGCCGGGGCTTGGGGCCTCTCCTGTCGAAGGGAAGGATCTCCGGCCCGCCCGGAAGGAGCGCCTTCGTAAACCCCACGATCTCCCGGGTAGAACGATAGCTGCGCGACAGGCGGATCATCCGGGTTGCCTCCGGTCCGTACAGCTGTGCAAGCGGGGAATCGGGCTCGTCAAGCGGGGTGGACTGGACGTAGATCGCCTGCCCGAAGTCTCCCAGCACCGTCATGCGGGCGCGGGGAAACAGGTTCTTGAGATACTTATATTGAAAGGCGGAGTAATCCTGCCCTTCATCGACGAAGACATGCCGGATCTCGGGATTCGTCCGGCGTCCTTCGATCAGCTCCTTCAGATACAGATAGGGCGTCGCATCCTCATAATAGCATTCTCCCCGCGCGAGCTTCTCCCTGGTCTGCTTGCAGATGTCGGTCCATAAGGAGGGAAGCCGGGTTTCGTTCGTCATCTCCCGGTAGAGGGCTTCATCGTCGAACAAGCGGGCGTACAGACCGGCGGTGTCGATGAAGGCCATCCTTCTGACACTCCGCCGGATCGGCTTGAAATGCTTCTTCACGATGGATTGGCCCAAGAGTTCCTCTTCCCGGATGGCAAAATCGAAGTCGCCTTCATCTCCGCGGCGCTTGTTGCTGATCTTCTCGTATACGGCGGCGTAATGCTCGGCAAGGTCCATAACTTCCCGGTCCTTGTGCAGCTTGCCGAATACCTCGGCGTAATCCTCCGAGTCCAGAACCTGCATTTCCTCCTGGACCCAGGACGCCTTGCGCTCCTCGCGTTCCAGCGCAGACAGCTCCTTCAACAGCCACTTCTGCAGGAGTTCGACCCGGTTGGCCAGACGCAGGGAGGAGTCGGTGCTGTAGAATTGCGCGGCAATCTGCTCGGCTGTGATCAGCTCGCGGCCGTGCAGACGAATGGGAAGGAACCGCATGCCTTCCCGTCCCAGCCATTGGGCATAATTCTGCAGCGCGAGCAAGAAAGCGGCGGAAGCCTTGTAGGGAATGCCCTGCAGCCGGGCCTCATACCCGGGGGTGGAAGAGGAGCACAGCACATATTCGATCTGGTCGAAGGGATCCTCGGGTTGGAAGGCCGGACGGATCCAATATTCGAGATACTCCTGCAGGGTCGTCTGCTGCATATTCTCCTCGCCAAGCTCAGGCAGAACGGTGGAGACATAGCTGTTGAAGATCGGATTGGGGGAGAACAGTATAATTTGATCCGCCTTCAGGGTGTCGCGGTGTTTGTACAGCAGGTAGGCCACCCGCTGCAGGGCGGCGGAGGTTTTGCCGCTGCCGGCGGCTCCTTGCACGACCAGCATGGAGCTACGGTCCTCGCGGATGATGGCGTTTTGCTCCTTCTGTATGGTAGCCACGATGCTTCTCATCTGGGAATCCGCACCCTTGCCCAGCACTTGCCGGAGCAGCTCGTCGCCGATCGTGACGCTTGCGTCGAACATATGGCGGAGCTGTCCGTCCTGAATCTGATATTGGCGCTTCAGCTCCATCTTCCCCGTAATCGTCCCGGCAGGAGTGATATAAGAGGCGGGACCGGGCGAGCAGTCATAGTAGAGACCTGCAATAGGAGTGCGCCAATCATACACCAGGAATTGAAGGCCGTCTGCGTCCATGAAGGAAGACACCCCGATATAGACCTGCTCGCCCTGCTTCAAGCCATCCTCCAGAAAGTCGATCCGTCCGAAGTATGGGGAGGGGAGGAGACGGTTCAAGCTCTTCCACTGCTGGGCCAGAAGCCGGTGGCTTCGCTCCCGTTCGGACAGGACGGCGGCCTGCTGTCTGATCGTATAGAAGGTTTCTTCGAACTCTTCGTCGGTGCTCGTATTCACGGTTACCTCATCCCAGAATCGCTTGCGGATCTCCGAGGCTTGATCATACAGCCCGGCCACCACCGGCTCCAGCTCGCTGATCCGGCCGGCCAGCTTCTCCCTGACCTGCTGCAGCCGTTCTCGTTCTTCCTGCCATTCCTTCTCGTCCATCGTTCTTGAACACACTCCTTCTGTCTTCAGACTGGATCCAAAAGAGGGCCTTGACATAGAGGGGGTCATTACGGTACAATGAAATTAGAATAGGAAATCTGTGTTTACATACAACCCTAATTTCAGTTGTGCTTTTCATTTTAGCACAATGCATCTTTGTGTTCAACGCATATTTATCAGGCTAAGCTTGGCTCTCGGGCCAGGCTTTTTTTATGCAGGTAGTCAGGTCATATCGGTTATGAGGGGACAAGGATGAAGAAGAAGATAGGGGTTTCCATCGCCGTGATTTGTATGTTGGCCTCGCCTTATTTCATAAGTCGGCAGACGGCCATTTCTAAAGTAAAAAGGACGAATGTGAACTGTGCGATTGAAGAAACGACGTTATATTGGTTCCGGCTTGCCCCTTATTGGAAGATTACGTATAAACAGCAGGATTCGGAGAAAACCGTTCTATTGGATGTTTGGGGGCAATATTTCGCAGGATAGGGGAATCGAAACGAAGAGGCCGGACGGTTGATCCACCGTTCCGGCCTCTTACCTTATTCCGCTGCCGCTCTGCGTTCCCAGGTCTTCAACAGGATCTCCGCCAGGATGCGATAGATGCCGTACAGACCCAGATACGCCCCGGCTGACAGAAACCAGGGATCCAAGAACAGCTTATGGATTTCGGTCGTCAGTACGGTATGATGCCGATTGATTCCGTAGACGGCCAGTCCGCTCCAGATGCCGAATGTAAGCGCCGCAGCCAAGGCCAGCAGATCATATGCGGAGCGGAGTCCTTCCCTGCTCACGCTCGTTCCCCACATGGCCAAGGGAATCAGCACGGTGCCCGCAACGATGAGAAGTGCCATCGTTTCCACCTCCATCCCCAGCATCGGCCAAGTCCGAAGCTTTCATACTTTCATTCGATTGGGAATGAGGGTCGGGGACGAGTTAATACTTTGTTAAGATGTGCTTTAGAATTATTCAATACCCCCCCTTTATAATCGGAGATAAGGAAACGTTTCCCCATTATGAACCAAAGGAGATTAGAGTGGATATGAAGCTGAGCAAAAAAGCCGTAACGGCCCTGACATTTACGCTAGGAACCTGCATCTTCTTCTCGACCGCCTTCGCCGATTCCTTGATCGGCTCCGGCTATGACCGGCTGAAGGACACCATGAAGGGTACGGCCGCCCAGATGGAGAACGGCCTCGGGAACTATACCTTAGAAGCGGTGTACGCCCTGAAGGACAATGGTCAAACGCTTCTTCAAGGCTCCAGCCTGTCGAAGATCAACACGGCGGATAAGGCGCTGGAGGAAACCAGGCGCACCCAATACGGGAATACGGAGACCTACAACAGCTACTCCTACACGGATAAGAAGAAGTCCGTCTACAAGAGCGGCGAGGATGAGATGTACTATGTGACGGAGTACGCCGGCGAAGATAACCGCCGGGAGCCGTTCGCGAACCCCTTCAAGGAAGAGGGAGCGCCTGAGATCGAGAAGATCTTCGATGCCCTGATGGGCAGCCTGAAGGACTACGTTCAGGCGGAAGACCGCTCCGACGGCGGCAAGGTGTATTCCGGCAGCCTGACGGAGGCGCAGGTACCGGCCCTCGTCAACGCGGCAACATCCTTCGGCATGAAACGGATGATCGCGGATGAGAACCGCTCCCAACGGGAGGTGAGACTGCCGGTCATGGACAGCGACATCTACGTGAAGAAGGTAACGGGGACCGCTGCCGAGAACAAGAACGGCGTCTTGGAGAACATGACCGGTGACGTGACGCTCTCCGGCAAGGATAAGGCCGGGGTGGTGCATGAGCTGACGCTGTCGTTCATGCTGAAGCTCTCCGACGTGGGACGCACGGTGATCACTCTGCCGGATCTGACAGGAGCCAAAGTGGAGAAATACACTGGAGGCATCGGGTTCAGCAGCATGTACATCGGGACCTACAAGAACGACATCATATTGGAGAAGAACGGCCAATTCGTGAAGGCCGGAGAACGGATTCTGGAGATCACCAGCGTGGACCAGAATGTGGTGAAGGGCCGTTACCACGAGACCGTCAAGCCGGAATTCAAGCAGGAGCTGCCGGATCCGTACGATTTCAACATTGAGTATGCGACGGCCGGTACGAAGAATGCACGGCCCGCCTTCACCTACACCAATGCGAAGGGTGAGACCGAGAACGGCCAGCTGTTCCCGAGCGGCGACGGACGAATCTACGTCAACCTGAGCATCGAAATTGTGGATGAGAATACCACCAGGTCCAACTCCCGGCCGCATTTCAATGGTGAACTGATTCGGGTATTCGAGTAACCGATAGGCCATACGTATGACAAGAAGGGAAGCCGCTCCGGCGGCTTCCCGATCCTGCTAGCAAGGAGAGGTTGCAGCACATGGGCATAGCAATGGAGATTACCGGATTGACCAAGATGTATTCGAACGGGCGTGGAATCAGCGATCTGAACCTGACGGTGGATGAGGGGGATATCTTCGGGTTCCTCGGGCCGAACGGAGCGGGCAAGACCACGGCCATGAAGATGATGGCGGGACTTCTGAAGCCGGACCGGGGGCAGGCACACATTTTCGGAGCCAGCGTTCAAGAGAACTACGTGGAGGCCATGCGGCATGTCGGCTGTATCATCGAAACGGCCGAGTCCTTCCCCTATCTGACCGCCAACGACAACTTGAAGCAGTTCGCCCGCTATTATCCCGAGGTAGACCAGACTCGGATCGACGAATGCTTGGAGCTGACCGGCATGCTGAAGTACAAGCATGAGAAGGCGAGAAAGTTTTCCCTCGGCATGAAGCAGCGGCTGGGCGTCGCGGCCGCCATCCTGTCCCGCCCCAAGCTCTTGATCCTGGATGAGCCCTTGAACGGATTGGATGTGGAGGGCATGCTCCAGATGCGGAAGCTGATTCAGGGCATGGCCCGGGAGGGAACCACCTTCTTCATCTCCAGCCATCTGATCCATGACGTGGAGCTGACCTGCAACCGGATCGGAGTTGTATATGGAGGCAAGCTGGTCAATGCGGACTACACCCACAACATCCTATCCAACTATTCGTCTCTAGAGAATTACTTTGTCAGCGAGGTGGACCGCAATGGCAGGCTTTAAAGCCGCTTTCGTCAACGAAGCCGTAAAGCTCCTGAAGAAGAAAAAAATGATGGCCTCCGCCATCTTCTCCATATTGGCCGTCCTGGTCGGGCAAGCTGCCGTTACGGCGATCCAGCACAGCCTGGGCCTGCGGGTCGCGGGCAGCACGGAATTCCCGTTGGTGGTCCTGTCGATCATGACCTACACGATCCTGCCTCTGTTCGCCACCTTCGTGGCGGTGGACATGTTCAACGGGGAATTCTCGTCCAACACCATGAAGCTGACGCTCATGAGACCCGTATCCCGGTTCGGGGTCTTCTGCGCCAAGGTCTTGAATCTGGCTCTCTTCATCGCCGTGAACCTGCTGTTGGTGCTGGTCCTGTCCCTGATCGCAGGCCTCCTGTTCAATTGGTCCACGGCCAGCTTGATGGGCGTGTTCCGGGTTATGCTATCGTACGCGGCGACCTTTTTCCCCGTCTTCGTCTTTTCCTTGCTGGTGGTGCTGCTGTCCAACGTCATCCGAAGCGGGCTGGCCGTCTTTCTCTTAGCGGTTCTGGCGTTTATCGCGTTTAACGTATCGGGCGTCATCTTCTCCCGCTATTCCAGCTTCTTCATTACCTCCATGTTCGATTGGTACACGCTTTGGATTTCGGACGCCTTCAACTTCTTCAAGCTCCTCCGCCAGGCCCTGATTCTGCTGGGGTGTGGTATAATGCTGTTTACCGCAGGCTTCGCCCTGTTCGACAGAAAGGATCTATAAGAAGGGATCGCACATGTACCTGACGAAACGTTTTTTCGGCTTGAATCTGCTGACCGTCCTGCTCTCCATCGGCTTGACGGCGCTGGCGACCGTGATTTTCACCGCCGTCTATACGAAGTTCCTGGGCCGTGAAGTCTATCTGAACGAGATGAAGCGGATGTTCGAGGTGAGAGCGGGCATCCACGAGCTGGCGCGGGATATGCAGAAGCTGTCGTTCGACCAGCTCTTGAACCCGGCCGTCCAGCAGGACCTGTCGCTACGGGTCCAAGCCTGGGGAGCGGATGCGGTGCTGCTGAAGAACCGGGAGACGGTCTTCGCCACCAAGCCGTTCAACCAGATTGATCTGGAAAAAGGCCTGCTGCTGACGGACGGCGCCGCAGAAGGGGAAACCATGAACTTCGGCGGTCACGCCTACTTCTTCGAACATGTGCCGTATGCGCTGCCGTCCGACGGCAGCGGTGTCCTGCTGCTGCTGTCGCCGGTCAAGCTGAACCTTGGCTTCTACAAGGTGCTGTTTCTTTTTGCCGCCGGGTTCTTCATACTCACGCTGCTGCTCCTGAACGTCTGGGTCTCCTACCGGTTCTCCAGAGCCGTCATCCTGCCGGTATCCCGTCTGAAGAACGCAGCGGCGAAGATCAGCGAAGGGGATCTGAGCGGCGGCATCGCCGAGGAGGGCGAAGGGGAGGTCCGGGAGCTCTGCAGGGCTCTGGAGCTGATGCGCATCAAGCTGAAGGAATCGGTGTATCTCCAGGAGAAATACGATGAGAACCGGAAGTTCCTCGTCTCCAGCATCTCCCATGATCTCAAGACGCCCGTCACCTCCATCAAGGGATATATCGAGGGCGTTCTGGATGGCGTCGCCCAGACCCCGGAGAAGCTGCAGGAATACCTGGAGACCGCGCGCTCCAAGGCGGTGCTGGTTAACACGATGATGGACGATCTGCTCTTGTACTCCTCGCTGGATCTGAACCAGCTGCCCTATCATTTCGAGCCCTGCGACTTGAAGGGCTACTTCGAGGACTGCGTAGCCGATCACCGCTACGAATATGACCAAGCAGGGATCGCCCTGGAGCTGGCCGTAGAGCTGGAGAGGCCGGTAACAGTCCGAATCGACCGAGAACGGATGAGGCGGGTGATCCAGAATATCCTCGACAACGCCGCGAAATACATGAACAAGCCTGACGGGCGGGTAACCGTGATCTTAAGAGAGACGCGAAGCTCCGCCATCATAGAGATTCAGGACAACGGAAGCGGCATTCCCGAGGAGGATCTCCCGTATATCTTCGAACGGTTCTACCGGGTGGATGCAGCCCGGAGGAACGCAAGCGGCAGTGGTCTCGGCTTGGCCATTGCCAAACAGATCGTAGAAGGGCATGAGGGGACCATCTGGGCCCGGAGCAAGGCAGGGGAAGGGACCCGCATGATCCTCTCGCTCAAAAAAGGGTAGCAAAAAGCATGGAGGCTGGAATGAAGAGGATTCTGATTGTGGAAGACGACCGGAGTATCGCCAATCTGCAGCGGGATTACCTGGAGCTCTCCGGGTATGGGGTGCGGATCGTGTCCAGTGGCAGGGAGGGCCTGGCGGCTTTGAAGGAAGAGGCGTTCGACCTGGTGATTCTGGATATCATGCTTCCGGGCATGGATGGCTTCGAGGTGCTGAAGACCATCCGGGAGCATGAGCTACTGCCCGTACTCCTGGTATCGGCCCGGGGCGAAGAGCTGTACAAGATCAAGGGGCTGGGCTTGGGAGCGGACGATTACATCACCAAGCCCTTCAGCTCCGGCGAGCTGGTGGCCCGGGTCCATGCCCATCTGCAAAAATTCGAGCGGATGAAGGAGCGGTACGGGAACGGAGCGGTGCAAGCCCTCCCGCGGCTGCAGATCCGGGGGCTGGAGATCGAGAAGGAGGCCCGCATGGTGCTGGTCAACGGGCAGGAAGTGTCGCTGACGCAGAAGGAGTTCGATCTGCTGCTCTTTCTCTTCCAGCATCCCGGCAGAGTCTTCGGGAAGGAAGAGCTGTTCGAGCGCATCTGGGGCATGGATGCCATGGGGGATATCTCCACGGTTACGGTGCACATCGCCCGGATCCGCGAGAAGATCGAGGAGAACCCGTCGAAGCCCCAGTACATCGGAACGGTCTGGGGAGCCGGGTATAAGTTTCTGACATAGGGGAGCGGCCTTGGGCCCTCCCCTTTCTGTTATTTTACCCCTTGATGGAACCGACCAGCGCTCCCTTGGCAAAATACTTCTGCAGGAACGGATAAATCAGCAGAATCGGTATGGTGGACACGACGATGACGGCCATCTTGATGGTCTGCTCCGGCGGCTTGACAAAGTCGCTGCCGGTGTCTGCGGCGATGCCGGACGCGGCGATGACGATCTGTCGCAGCAGCACCTGGATCGGCCACATATTGGCGTCGTTGATGTACATGATGGCGCTGAAATAGGAGTTCCAGTAGGTCACCGCGTAGAACAGGGAGATGGTGGCCAAGGCCGGCAGGGACAGCGGCAGGACGATCTTGAACAGGATGCCGAAGTCTCCGCAGCCGTCGATCTTGGCGGATTCCTCCAGCCCCTCCGGCAGCCCCTGGAAGAAGGCTCTTAGGATGATCAGATTGAACGCGCTGATGGATACCGGAAGAATCAAGGCCATATAGGAATCGATCAGATGGAGATTTTTGACCACGAGGAACGACGGAATCAGCCCGCCGTTGAACAGCATGGTGAATACGATCATCAGATTGATGGTCTTGCGTCCGTCCAGATCGCGGCGCGTCAGTCCGTAGCCCATGAAGGAGGTCAGGGTCATACTGATGAGCGTACCCAGTCCGGTTACCAGGATGGATACGCCCATGGCCTGGAACAGCGCATTTGTGGACAGAATGTACTGATAGGCCGTCAGCGTCCAGACGGTTGGGAACAGGACGAAGGGCTTGCGGGCCAGCTCCTCCGCGGTGGTGAAGGAGCCGGCCAGCACGTGCAGGAGCGGGAGCAGCGTGACGGTCCCGACCAGGGTCAGCAGCAGGTAGTTGGTGACGTCGAACAGCCGGCTGCCGAGGGTTTTATCTTTTTTCATAACTTGAGGCCTCCTTGGATGCGGCTTAGTAGACGCCTTCTTCGCCGAATTTCTTCGCGAGCCAGTTGGAGCCGAGCACCAGAATCAGGCTGATGACGGACTTGAACAAGCCGACGGCGGTACTGAAGCTGAACTGCCCCTGCTTCAGGCCGGCGGTATAGACGAAGGTGTCCAGAATCTCGGCCACGTTCTTGTTCATGGAGTTCAGCAGGAGGAAGATATGCTCGAAGCCGGTATCGAGCACGCTGCCGACCTTCAGGATCAGGAGCACGATGATGACTGTCCGGATGCCCGGCAGGGTAATGTGCCAGATCTGGCGGAACCGGCCGGCGCCGTCGATCCGGGCAGCCTCGTTCAGACCGGGGTCGATGGAGGCCATGGCGGCCAGATACACGATGGTTCCCCAGCCGGCCTCTCTCCAGATGACCTGAATGATGTACATCGGGCGGAACCAGTCGGCGTTCATGAGGAAATTGATGGGCTCAAGCCCCATGGAGGCCAACAGCTCGTTGATAATGCCGCCGTCCATGGTCAGCATGACGAACGAGATGGAGACGACGATGACCCAGGACAGGAAGTGGGGGATGTAGACGATGGTCTGGACGGTCCGCTTGAAGAAGCTGTGGGACACCTCGTTCAGCATGACCGCCAGCAGGATCGGCACGGGGAAGTAAAAGGCCACGTTAATGACGAAGATGACCAGCGTGTTCTTGAAGATGTTCCAGAAGTCGGGATCTGAGAAGAGCCGGTCAAAGTGCTTCAGCCCCACCCACTCGCTGCCGGTGATCCCCTTGAACGGCAGGTAATCCTGGAAGGAGATCACCAGGCCCAGCATGGGGACATACTTGAAGACCAGGAAGTAGATCAATCCGGGCAGAATCATCAGATAGATGGATCGGTTGCGGATCACCCGCTTCCAAAAAGCGCTCTTGGGCGCCAGGTAAGCAGGCGGTTGCGATTTGACGACGGTTTGGTTCAAGGGCAGCCTTCCTCTCCGAAGTGAAACGCGGGCTGCTGCATCTGCGGCCCGCGTCCCACTCTGTCATGTTATTTCTTCAAGCTGGCGTACTGCTGGTTGTACTCATCGATGATCTTCTGGCCGCCGTCCGACTTCCACTTGTCAATGGCCTTCTGGAAGCCGGCGGCATCGATCTTGCCCATGATGTACTGATAAGTGGCGTCCTTCATCTGATCCTGCAGCCGGACGCCGCGCTCCGTGTACGTCGGGGAATCCAGAGCCGCTGTCGGATCCGTCACCATGAACTTCACGGCTTCGTTGGAGAGGTTGTTGGCCTTCTCCTGCACCGGCAGGGTATAGAAGCTCGGGGTGACGTTGGTGGTCTCGGCCAGGGCCATGTTCAGATAGGGCCGGACCTCCTTCTCAAGCAGCTTGGCGTCGGTGCTGGGAACGATTTTGCCGTCCTTCTTGGTATAATGCTCGCCCTCCAGGCCGTACTTCAGCAGGTCCGCGATTTCGGGAGAGAAGAACTTGTCATAGACGGACAGGATCGCCTTCAGGTCCTTCTCGTTCTTGACGGAGGATTTCGGGAACATCACCAGGGTGCCGTAGCCGTTCAGGCCCCAGGTGGTGTTTTTGCCGTCCGGTCCCTTCAGATCATTGGAAACCTCGAAGGTGGCCTCCGGCACGTTTTTGGTGGTCTTGTCGACGAAGGATTTCACGTCTCCCATAGTACCCACATACAAGCCGGAGCGGCCGGTGTAGACCAGATTCTGCTGGTCCGTCTTGGAGGTGACCGGGAAGTCCTGGTTGATGAGGCCTTCATCACGGAGCTTCTTGAAGTAGTTCAGAGTATCCATATAACCCTTGGTCGTGAAGTCCGGGACCAGCTTGCCATCCGCCAATCCCCAGCCGTTAGGGGTACCGAACAGCATGGAGATGGTCTTGAAGGAGCCGTAGATCAGGTCGTTGCGGTCTGCGAGCGGGATGGTTTTGCCGCCGCCGGCCAAGTCCGCCTCCTTGAACTTCTTCAGCATGGTGTAGATCTCGTCCGTGGTGGTGGGAACCTTCAGGCCCAGCTTATCGAGCCAGTCCTTCCGGTAGATGAGGCCGGAGCGGGCAGGCTGACGCTCCTGGTACAGGGAATAGATCTTGCCGCCGACCTTGGTGTTGTCGAGAATTTTCGTGTCCAGCTTGGCCAGATTCGGATAGTCCTTCAGATACGGGCTGATCTCCCAGAATTGGCCGTTCTTGATGGCGTCCCGCAGCAGGACGAAGGAGGCGGAGTTCTTCAGGTACACAACCTGCGCCATTGCGCCTGTGGCCATGGCGGCCTGGAACTTCTCGTCATAGGACCCGTCCGGCACCCATTGGATCTCCATCTCGGAGTTGGTCTTCTGCTCCAGGATCTTCTCCAGCTTGTCCGAAGGGACCTCCGTCGTTTGAAGATCCGCCATGACGGTGAATTTCACGGGACCGGCCGGTACCGCGGCGGAGGCCGCAGGGGAAGCGCCGGAGCTGGAGCCGGAGCCGGATGACTCTCCGGAATCCTTGCCGCCGCAGCCGGCAAGCACACTGCCGGCTATTGCCAGCGTACAGAATACGGCGAACCAATTTGTCTGTTTCTGTTGACCCATTTTGACATTCCTCCAATTAGGATTCATAACAGCGTCGCGGAGCTGTCTACGCCTTAACTATAGGGAATGAAAGCGATTACGCCTATAATCTCGGCCTCTTCTCCGAAGAGAAACTGCGGAAGGTTAACTGCTGCATATCTCGCATCATCGCAGGGAGATGGAGCTTGAAGCAAGGTGGGCATAGATATGCAAATTGCAGCGTTTTCAACAAGTAGAGATAACGAAATGGGCTTATCCATGCGGTATACTTAAGGGTGCAGTCTCCTTGCAGGTATGCAGAATTTAACCTATCCATCCTTCGAATACCTTGAGATGTACGCGCTTCCAAATACACCCGATTCGGTGGGAAGGAGGATAAGATGATGAGCAAATATTCGCTCCGGCTCTTGATTTTCAGTCTGGTTCTCGGCGTGCTGCCCTCCGTGATGATCGGCATGGCCTCCTATTCCATCGCCTCGCGGGATATTGAGCGGAAGGTGAAGGAGGGGAACATGCAGTGGCTGGCCCAGACAGAGCAGCGTGTGGAGCAGATGCTGAAGTCCATCGAGAAGTCGGCGACCCAATTCGCCAACTCCTCCTTGGTGAGGAGCTCCATGCATGCTTCCTATACCCCTTCGGATTTCGAACCCGTCCGTGATTTATCCAACGAGCTCTATAATCTGCAAGCAAGCGACGTGGTGATCACCCAGGCCTATCTCATCAACCTGGAGCGCAACTGGGCCTTGAGCCTGAACACGCTGAAGCCTCTGGAAGCGCTGGAGGACCGCAAGGCCTTCACCGATTATGCGAAGGAGCCGAGAAGCATCCACTGGGACACGGGCCGGTCCTTGGCACCCGGGGACTCTGCTGCCGCTGCCGTCACGCTGGTTCACAAGATCCCCATACTGCCCCAGACGGATAAGCCTCAGGGGCTTGTCGTCATCCGCGTCGCCGCGTCGGATCTTCAGGAGGCCTTGGCTTCCTCCGGCCCAGCCCAGGCTCATAGCTACATCCTGGACCGCTCCGGAGACGTGGTTCTGGCCGATGGGGTAGATTCCGGCGAATATGAGCCGGTGAACCGGGCTATCCGCGAGAGGCTGGAGACCCGCCCGCCGGAGAAGGACGGATGGTTCAATATGACCGTGAACGGCCGGGAGATGGCCGTCGTCTACCGCCAATCCGGCTATAACGGCTGGACCTACGTCTCGGCTGTGGCCATCGATGCGCTTACGAAGGAAACCCGGAAGATTGCCGGCATGACCTTGTCGGTGTCCACAGGGATCCTCCTGTTGGTTATGGTCGCCGCCTTCTATGGAAGCCGCCGCATGTACCGTCCGATCCGCCGGCTAATGGACGTAGCATCCGGCTTCAGTCCCGTCACGCAGGAGGAGCCTGCTTCCTCCGGCAAGGATGAGCTGGACTATATCAGGCAGAGCATCGAATCGCTGGCGGTTTCCCGCACCCGGGCGGAGCAGCAGCTGCTGGGGCAGGCCGGCCGTCTGAAGGAGTTCTTCGTTCTGAAGCTCTTCACCGGACAGATCACGGAGAATGACGATCTGTTCCGTTCAGAGCAGTACGGCTTCCCGAAGGAATGGAGCCGTCTCGGGGTCCTGGCTCTCCAGATCGACAATCTGCAGGAGACCCGATTCCGGGAGGAGGACCGGGAGCTGCTTTTGTATGCCATCAACAATATTGCCCAAGAGGTGCTGCCGGCAGGCCGGTTTTTTACGCCGATCATCCTGAATGCGTCGCAGGTCACCTTGATGGCTCTGGACCTGCAGGAGCCGGAGGAGGTGCGCCGGTTCTTGTACGAATCGGCCGAGTGCCTCAAGAAACACGCCGAAGGGGTTCTGCAGCTGAAGGTCAGCATCGGCATCAGCAAGCCATTCGAGAAGCTGGCGGACACGGTGAAGGCCTACGGAGAGAGCCTGTCGGCGCTGAAATCGCGGATCAGTCTGGGGCCGGACATCATCGTGCATTATGGGGACATGGAGCGCGGCAATGGGGGAGATTCGTATGAATACACCCATCTGAAGGTGCTGGAGGAACGGCTCGTGTACGCCTTGCGGGAGCTTCAGCCGATCAACGCCTCCAAGGTGTTCCAGCAGATCTTGAATGCGCTGCTCCATAAGGAAGGCCGTCTGGAGGAGCATCAGATTATTCTGCTCCAGCTGGTGGCCCGGCTGCTGCAGCTTCTACAGGATCAGGGAATCCCGGCGAGGAAGGTGCTGGAGGACGAGTCGGCCGTTCTCAGGCTGTTCCGCCTCCAAACCCGTGAAGAGATCCAGCATTGGTTCGAATCCCGGCTGTTCGTTCCCCTGATTCGGGTGCTGTCGGAGCGGGCGGATACCCAATACGTCAAGCTGGCGGACCGACTGGTGAAGCTGATCCAGGAGCGCTACGACCGGGAGATCACCCTGGAAGCCTGCGCCCAGGAATTAAACTATCATCATGTCTACTTGAGCCGGATCTTCCGCAAGGAGATCGGCATGACCTTCAGCGACTATCTGGCGGAATACCGGATGAAGATGGCCAAGACGATGCTGGAGACGACGGACCGGAAGGTCTCGGAGATCGGGGAGCGCCTGCAGTACAAGAACATCAGCGCTTTCATCCGGAGCTTCCGCAAGATGTACGATATGACGCCGGGCCAGTACCGGGAGAAGATCATGAAGGGGAGTACCGAATGAGAGCGAATTCCGCCGTCCTGTTGAGCCTGCTCCTTCTGTCCGGACTTACGGCCTCCTGCGGCGACAAGAGCCAAGAGGCGGCAAGCCGGAAGGGGGAGCCTCTCTTCTTGTCTATGGTGGTCAGTCCCGCAGGGGATCCGCCTCCCCCGGACAATGTGGTCGAAAAGGCCATAGAGGCCTATACCGGCACCGACCTGCAGATCCAATGGATCCCTCCCGCCGCCTACGAGGAGAAGGTCAAGGTGCTGGTCGCCTCCGGCGAGGTGCCCCAGCTGATCAAGCTCAGCTATACGCCCACGATCATCGCCACGCTGCAGGCAGGGCAATTCTGGGAGCTCGGCCCTCTGCTCGGGGACTATCCCCATCTGTCCGCACCGAGAAAGGAATATTACGACAACATCTCCGTCGGCGGCAAAATTTATGGGATCCCCCTGTACCGGGATCTTGGCCGGGCCATGGTCCACTACCGGAAGGATTGGTTCGATACGCTGGGCTTGCAGCCGCCTGTCACCCTGGAGGATTGGTATCGTGTAATCCGGGCCTTGACCTTGGAGGACCCGGACCGGAACGGCCGGAATGATACGTACGGTATGGTTTTGGAGAAGCGGTACAATCAGGACATCAGCTCTACGCTGACCCGGATCTCCGTCTCCCAAGGGGGACCCAACAAATGGCAGGTGGAGGAGAACGGCCGGTTCCGGCCCGAATTTATGACCGAGCCGTTCCTGGAGACCATGAAGCTGGTCCGCCGGCTCTACCAGGAGCATCTGCTCAACCCGGATTTCGCCATTGCGGATTCAACCGAAACGGCGAAGATCTACGACGGGGGGCGGGCCGGCATCCAGATCGCAGGGGGGAACGCCCAGTCGTGGCAGGATAAGCTGAAGATGACGGCTCCTTCGGCTGTGGTGGATACGGCCCCCCTGACCGGTCCGGAAGGTATCCGGCTGCCGGGGGAGCCGGGCAATGCCGGCTTCCTGGCCATTCCCAAGGGGGCGGTCAAGTCGGAGGCGGAGGTCCGGAGCATCTTGGGCTTTCTGGACAAGCTGCTGGAGCCACCCGCACAGACGGTGCTGGCCTTGGGAATCGAGAGCCGGCATTGGGCGGACAAGGGGGACTATGCGGTCGTGACGGACCGCGTCCTCGATATGAAGGAAGTGAAGCCGTATCGCGACACCCTTCCGTTCCTGGGCTCGAACAATCCGGAGCTGAAGCCGGCGCAGCAGCCGGAGCTGTTCCGCAAGAGCTCGCAGATCGGGAAGGCTAACGAGGCTTACATCGTGCCCAATCCCGCGTTGACGCTGGAGTCGGACACCTATGCCGACCGGGGCAAGGAGCTGGAGGTGATCATCACCGACGCCGAGACCAAGTTCATCATGGGGAAGCTGGATGCAGCCGGCTGGGAAGCGGAGATCGCCAGATGGCGGAGGTCCGGCGGGGATCGGATGATCCAGGAGCTCGAGGCCGCTTACGCCAGGAAGGGCGGGAGCTCTATCCGCCCCTGAAGCGGAAGCGGGAGGAGCGCGAAGGAGCGTCGGTGGCGGGAAGAGCGGGGAGCGCGGAGGAGAGAGAAGGTAGGAATGGCGGGGAGCGCGGAGGAGAGCAAAGGAGCGGCGGAGGCAGGAGGAGCGCGGAGGAGAGATAAGCGGAGGGGGAGCAGAGCGAAGGAGCGACGGTGGCGGGAAGAGGGGGATATTTGGACGGATAGAGGAGTCTTGCGATGATGCAGGCTCCTCTTTTTGTCTACTCTGAAGAAATAGAAGGGAGACACCATGCCGAATTTTGCTTAAACCGCCATCCTCGCACGTAGCATCCAAAGAGTGATGGTTGCGTACGGGTTCCCTGGATTAGCGCTGCCGGACAACAAAAAGGCTAACGGTTCCCACAGGCGCTATTTGGTTAGTTTCGGCTTGTGTCGATGGCTAACGGTTCTCACAGGTGTTATTTGCCGATTCGGACGGTTATTACGCCGGAAATCACACAAATAAGCGTTTATACAACCGTTAGAAATCAAACCGGCCTCCAACTATGCAAATAGCGTTTCTAGCAACCGTTATTGTACCCCGCCACCCTCAGAGTCGCCGATCTAGTACATGCCAGCTCTACACACCGCCGATTTAGTCCACGGCACACTCCGAATCGCCGATCTAGTCCAAGCCCAACCGTCGGATTGCCGTCGCTTCCCAGTGTCGACCGGCAAGCGGGTTGTCCTGAACGGACAACCTTCTATCATATTGGGGATTGACAGATCGAAGGGGAGGACCTATCATCCAGAATATGGGTTCGTGATAATGATAATCATTATCAACAATTAGACTCAAACAATAATCACTTCAATTTAGGCGGTGAAAAGATGCAACCGAGCCCATATATGGAATTGCTGCATACCGACCCGACCTCCGTGGAAACGGTTCTCCATTACCGCCGGGCCGAATATCTCCATGGGGATGGCGGCTGGAGCACCGGTCAGCAGATCGCAGATACCCATGTTCTTCTGATCGTAACAGACGGTGAAGGAACGCTGACGCTGGCGGATCAGGAATGCCGCCTGCATCGGGATACCGTCTACTTGGGCTCGCCGGGAGAGAGCTACGGCGTAACGGCGGAGCCTTCCCATGGGCTGAAGCTGGTTCTGCTGCGGTTCGACGTATACCGGCAGGAAGAACGGGGAGAGCTGCGCCAAGGTAAACTGGACCCGGAGCTGCCGGATGTCTACGGCCTCCACCGGGTGCTTGCGGGAGACCAGCTGTCCGCCCTGTGCAGCTCTATTCTAGAGTGCCGGGAGATGAAGGACCCGATGGAGCGGCTCCGCTGCCAATCCTTATTCCACCAGCTGATCTATGCCATCCTGCGGGGCCGGAGCCTCCGGCAGCCTGAAGACAGCCGGTCCGGAGTGGAACGGGCCAGGGGCTATATGGACCGCTTCTATTTTTCGGACATTACCATAGACCGGCTGGCCCAGCTATCCAATACGTCCAGGAAGTACTTCGTCGACCTCTTCAAGAAGACCTATGGCGTTAGCGCAATGGATTACTTGACCGCCCTCCGGATGAAGCACGCGAAGCTCTTGATGTCCCGTTCCCCGGATCCCAAGCGGAGGCTGAAGGAAATCGCCCAAGCCGTCGGATATGCCGATGAATTCTACTTCAGCCGCAAGTTCAAGCAGGTGGTCGGGGTATCGCCCAAGGAATACAGGAGCCGGCGCAGCAGAAGGATCGCCGCTTATCATGTCTCCGCGATCGGCCATCTGGTCGCCCTGGACATCATCCCCTATGCCGCCCCGCTGCACCCCAAGTGGACCGCTCACTATTACAAGACGTACAAGGATGAAATTCCGGTGCATCTTCATGCCGGACGCCGCCGCCGGTACGAAGGGACGGGGAACGCGGAGCGGCTGCTGGAATCCGACCCAGACATCATCCTCTGCTCGGAGGAGCCGGAGGAGGAGGAGCGGGAGGTGCTCGAGCAAGCGGGAGGCCTGCTCTGCGTGCCGCCGGGAGATGCAGGTTGGAAGGACCAACTGCTTACGATCGCCGAAGCGCTAGACGGGAAGCGGGATGCGGAGATCTGGCTGGCCGGTTACGAGCGGAAGGTGCGCACGGCGAGGAACCGGTTGAAGCACACCGTCGGGAAGGATACCTTCCTGATCCTGCGGATATACAACCGGGACATCCGGGTATACAGCAACAGGAGCTTGTCTGAGGTGTTCTTCGGAGATCTTCAGCTCCATTCGGCGTTGGAGGCGCAAGAGGAAATGTATGACCGGGTTATTACCCCGAAGGAACTGGCCGAGATCCCGGCTGACCGCCTGCTTCTTCTCGTTCGGCAGGAGGAGGAGACGCTGAACTTCTGGAGATCCCTGCAGACATCAGCGGTCTGGCAGAATTTGAAGGCGGTGCGCAACCAGAGGGTGTATACCATCTCTCCCGACCCTTGGTGCGAGTACTCCGCTTCCGCTCACGAGAGATTGCTGGAGCAGACGATAGAGCTGCTGACTGGAAATCGTCCATAATACATCCGGAAATCGTCCATGGACGGTAGGGCATTTGGAACTTATCATTGATAATGATTATCAATATCAAGTGTTGAGAGGGGATTTTCCATGAATTCGATCCACAAAACATTAGGGTGCGCTGCGCTTGCATCCATCCTGCTATTATCCGCATGCGGAGAAAAAAATGACTCGGCCACCACCTCCGGAGCCGCCGCATCCAGTCCGACCGCTACCGCTGCAGCAACCGCCGCCGCATCGGCCGGCGCGGGAGAGAAAAAGCCGGAAGCATCGGCAGCCGTCACGGCGGGCGCAACGAGAACCGTTACCTATCTGAATAAAACCTATACCATACCGGCCAAGACGGAGAAGCTCGTCATTACCGGAAGCCTGGAAGCCATGGAGGACGCGCTGGTACTGGGTGTGAAGCCGGCAGGCGGCATCACTGTGGGCGGCAAATTCCCGGCCATGTTCGCCCCCATAACGGGCTCGACCGAATCCATCGGGGAGAAAAGCCAGCCCAATGTGGAGACGATCCTGAAGCTGAAGCCGGATGTCATCTTGGGCACGTCCAAGTTCCCTGCTGACGTATCCGAGAAGCTGGTGAAGATCGCTCCGACCTTCCCGGTGTCCCATTTGTCCACCGACTGGGAGGCCAATCTGAACCTACTGGCGGAGCTGACCGGCAAGCAGGCACAGGCCAAGCAGGCCATCGATCAGTACAAGTCGGATCTGGAAGCGGCCAAGGCCCGGCTGGGCGAGAAGCTGAAGGATAAGAAGGTGGTGGCCATCCGGATCCGCGCCGGAAGCATTACCATTTACCGGGATGAATTTTTCTTCAACCCGTCGCTGTATAAGGATCTGGGCTTGAAGGTTCCGGACCAGATCAAGGCGGCCCAATCCCAGGAGACGGTCTCTCTCGAGAAGTTCAGCGAGATTAATCCGGACTACATCTTCCTGCAGTTCTCCGAGGACGAGAACAAGGATAAGCCCAAGTCTCTGGAGGACCTGCAGAACAACCCGATCTGGAAGAGCATGAATGCGGTCAAGAACAACAAGGTATTCGTCAACGTGGTGGACCCGCTGGCTCAAGGTGGTACGGCCTGGAGCAAGATCAGCTTCCTGAAGGCCGCCGTTGAGAACCTCTCCAAATAACGTATGAACCGGTTAACCTCGATCCGATCCGGTTCCTCCGCCATGGGGGCGGCACTGCTGGTGGCTTCGCCGGCGGCCGTCCTCCTGACAGTGGTCCTGTCCATCCTGTACGGCGCCAAGGCGATTCCGTGGCAGACCGTGGCGGACGCCATCCTCCACTTCGATGCCGGGAACGTCAACCATCAGATCATCCTCCATTCTCGAATGCCCAGAGCCGTTGGCTCGCTTCTTATCGGAGCCTTCCTGGCCATATCAGGCGCCATCATGCAGGGCATGACCCGCAATGATCTGGCCTCCCCCTCTGTCATGGGGGTATCGGACGGATCCGTCTTCGCCATTACGGTATGTATGGTATTCTTCCCGAATTTGTCGTCGCTCGGGATGATTTTCTTCTCTCTGCTGGGCTCAGCGGCAGCGGTCTGCATCGTGTACGGCTTCGCTTCCTTGATGCCCAACGGCTTCAGTCCCGTCCGGATGGCCATTACGGGGACCATCATCGGCTCCTTCCTGAGCAGCATCGCCGCCGGGCTCGCGGTTTATTTCCAGGTGTCGCAGAACATCAGCTTCTGGTACAACGCCAGGCTGCACCAGCTGGACCCGGACCTGATCCGGCTGGTCATCCCCTTCGCCGTAACGGGGCTTCTGCTTGCCTTCGCAGTATCCAAATCGGTGACGGTGCTGGCTCTGGGCGAGGAGGTGTCCGTCAGCCTGGGGCAGCGGGTGGTCCTGATCAAGCTGGCGGCGGGACTCAGCGTCGTCATTCTGACCGGCATCTCCGTCGCCTTGGCAGGCAACATCGGCTTCGTCGGGCTGATCATCCCGCACATCGCCCGCTTCCTGACCGGCGTGGATTACCGCTGGATCATCCCTTGCGCGGGCGTCCTTGGAGCCCTCTTCCTGGCTCTCTGCGATGTGGCCAGCCGGTTCATCAACTATCCGTTCGAAACGCCGATCGGCGTCGTGACCGCCATGATCGGCGTCCCCTTCTTCTTGTACTTGATCCGGACGAGGGGAGGGAGAGGTCATGCTTGAGCGGGACACATCCCGGTACCGGATGCTGGTTCTGACCGCATGGGCGGGCATCGCCGCAACGTTCTACATCAGCCTGACCAACGGGGCCTTCGACATATCGGTGGGAGATGTGATCCGCACGCTGCTGCGCATTCATCCCGTGCCCGACCATGACCTGGTCATCTTCGATTTCCGCCTTCCGCGCATCGTGACCGGCGCCTTGGTGGGCTTCGGCCTTGGGACCGCAGGAGCGGTCATCCAAGGCGTCACCCGGAACGAGCTGGCGGATCCCGGCGTGCTGGGGATCAATGCGGGCGCCGGAGCCGCCGTCGTGGCGTTTATGTTCTTCTTCGGCGGCACGTTCAACGGAAGCGGGCTGCTGCATATTCTGGCCATGCCGCTGTTCGGCTTGGCCGGCGGGCTGCTGGCCGCAGTATTGATCTACGCATTCGCCTGGCAGAACGGCAGGCTGGATCCCCAGCGCCTCCTGCTGACGGGCATCGCCATGGGGTCGGGCTTCGGAGCGGCGGCCATGTATCTGTCGTTGAAGATGAATCCCAAGGACTTCGAGATGGCGACCGTCTGGCTGGCCGGCAGCATCTGGAACGGCAACTGGACGTATATTCTATCGATCCTCCCCTGGCTCCTGATTACCATCCCCGTGCTCTATTACCGGGCCAGGGTGATCGACTACCTGAGGCTGGGGGAGGAAACCGCCACCAGTCTGGGCATTCCGGCGGAGCGGGAAAAGCAGCTTCTGCTTCTGTGCAGCATCGGCGTCATCAGCGCCTGCGTCTCGGTATCGGGCAACATCGGCTTCGTCGGCTTGATCGCCCCCCATATCGCCAAGCGGCTGGCGGGAACCCGGCACACCCGGATCCTTCCCTTAAGCGGTCTTCTCGGGATGCTGCTGGTCATGGTGTCGGACTTCATCGCCAAGACGGTCTTCGCCCCGGTGGAGCTGCCGGCCGGTATCGTTATCGCAATGGTCGGGACCCCCTATTTTGTATATCTGCTGTACCGGGCCAGAGCTTGACAGGTGGTTCGGTGGTGGCAGACCAAGGAGCAAAGGAGTGACAAGCATGAAGGGATTTACGAAGGAAATCCGGGACATCCGGTCCGTAGAGGGAAACCGCGCCTATCGGCTCTTCATAGCGGCACCGGAAGGGGAGCCTCCTCCGGGGGGCTATCCCGTCCTCTATGTGCTGGATGCCAACGCGGTGTTCGATACGGTGGTGGAGACGCTGGCCATACAATCCCGGCGGTCGGATAAAACCGGCGTGGACCCGGCGGTAGTGGTCGGAATCGGGTATCAGACCGATGCGCTGTTTTCCCAGAACCGGTTCTACGACTTTACCCTCCCGCGGCCGGAAGGGGAAGCGCCCTATGCGTTCCGGGGCAAAACCTTCGCGGAATGCGGGGGAGCGGAGATCTTCCATCGTTTCATCGAACGGGAGGTGAAGGCGGCGGTGGAGCGGGATTATCCCGTGAACCGGGAACGGCAGGGAATCGTCGGCCATTCCTTGGGAGGGTTGTTCGTTCTGCAGGTTCTGTTGACCGCCCCCGGCTCGTATCAGAGCTATGTGGCCGGCAGTCCGTCCATTCACTGGAATTCGGACTTCGTCTTCGGCAAGCTGGAGGAATTCCCCCGCAGGCTGGAGGAATGTGCCCGGGAGGCTCGTCTACTCATCGCGGTGGGCTCGGAGGAAACCTCTCATGGCATGATCGAGAATGCCCGGATCTTCGCGGATCGTATGGCGGTATTGGCGGGAAAAGAACTCTCCGTGCAGTACACCCTCTTCCCGGACGAAGGTCATGTATCCCTGCTGCCGGCGCTTATGAGCCGGACGGTTCGGCTGGCCGCACGTGCAAGAAAGGGGCTGGAGGTGTGAGAGGCGGAGTCATGAACCGGTCCGGATTCCAAAACCAAACGGTGCTGGTGACGGGCGCAGCCCAGGGGATCGGGCAAAGCGTGGCCAGGACGCTGGCGGCCGGCGGGGCTACGGTAGCGCTGATGGATGTGAATGAAAAGGGCTTGAGACGTCTGGAGGCGGAGCTGGCGGCAGCCGGGCTGCCCGTTGCGGTGTACCGGGCGGACGTCAGCCATGCCAAGCAGGCGGAAGCGGCGGTAGACCGGATCGAACGGGAGCTGGGCCCGATCCACGGTCTGGTCAACGTCGCTGGGGTCTTAAGGACGGGATCGATTGAAACGTTTCAATCCGAAGATTGGAACGCCATCTTCTCCGTGAATTGTACAGGGGTGTTCCACATGTGCCGGGCGGTGGTCCGCCACATGATTCCCCGCCGGAGCGGCTCCATCGTAACAGTAAGCTCCAATGCGGCCCGGGTGCCCCGGATGCAGATGGCGGCATATGCGGCTTCGAAGGCGGCGGCGACTCATTTTACCCGCTGTCTCGGGCTGGAGGTGGCTCCGTACCGGATCCGCTGCAACGTGGTTTCGCCGGGCTCGACGGACACCTTGATGCTACGTTCCATGTGGCAGGCGGAGCCGGCGGAGGACGATGCGGCCAAGGTCATCGCCGGAACCCCCGAGCAGTACCGGCTGGGTATCCCGCTGGGACGAATTGCGGAGCCGGACGACATCGCCGACGCCGTACTCTTCCTGCTGTCCGACCGGTCGAAGCATATTACCATGGAGGATCTGTGCGTGGATGGCGGCGCCACTCTCGGGGTTTGAAAGGGAACGTTCACGAAAAATGGAACTTAAGGAGGACATCGTTATGGATCGTCAAGCTGTCTTAACGTCGGATACGGTGCAAGCGGTCGACCGCTACCATGCGGGTACATCCTTCTTCCTGGCTTCGCCGTCGGGGACCCTCCTGACGGAGGGAGAGTTCACCCGGATTTCGCTTCCGGACGGAGTCCTATCCCCGAAGGAGCTATCCTTGCGGGTGTCCGAGGCGTTGGAGCAGGCGAAGCGGGCCGGCTTGGAGAATCCGGTGGCGGTGGGAGCGATCCCGTTCGATCCTGCTCTCCCCGCCCGGCTTCTGATCCCCCAATCGGCCGAGTGGTCGGAGCCTCTCCGGTTCCGGCCGAGCGGTGAGACCGAGCGTGTGTTGGAGGGGGAGTGCAGGCTGGAGGAGCACCCTTCTCCCGAGGCATACCGCACGGGCGTCACCCGGGGGCTGGAGATGATCGGCAAGGGCGAGTTGAGCAAAATCGTTCTGGCCCGGACCCTGGAGCTGACCTCCTCGAAGCCTATCCCGCATGGCCGGCTGCTCCGCAATCTGGCGGTTCACAATCCGCTGGGCTATACCTTCGCCGTGAACCTGACCGGGCCGTCCTCCGGAGGCAGAGGGCGCATCCTATGCGGAGCCAGTCCGGAGCTCCTGGTCGCACGCAAGGGGAAGCGGGTCGCCTCCAATCCCTTGGCCGGCTCGGCCGCCCGCAGTCCCGATCCGGTGGAGGACCAGCGGCGGGCCGCAGCCTTGTTCGAATCGGAGAAGGATCTGCATGAGCATGCCGTCGTCGTCGAAGCCGTGATGGAGGCTCTTGGTCCGTATTGCACGCATATGATCGTGCCGAAGCATCCGTCCGTCATCCGCACCCGGACCATGTGGCACCTGTCCAGCGAGATCAGCGCCGTGCTGTTGGACGACGCCACCTCCTCCCTGGAGCTGGCGGCCGCCCTGCATCCGACTCCCGCCGTTTGCGGAAGGCCCACCGAGGCGGCCCGAGAAGCCATCCGGGAGATCGAGCCGTTCGACCGGGGGTTCTACACCGGTATGGTCGGCTGGTGCGACTCGGAGGGCAACGGCGAATGGGTGGTTACCATCCGCTGCGCCGAAGCGGAGGAGAACAAGATCCGGCTCTATGCCGGAGCCGGAATCGTATCGGGCTCCTCGGCAGAGGAGGAGCTGAGAGAAACCTCTGCGAAGCTGCGCACCATGCTGAATGCCATGGGGCTGCAGCAGGAAGTCGAGGGAGGGAGACGATGATGCCGTTGTTGGAGGTGGAATGTCCCTCCTGGCCGCAGGAATGGAAGGTGCGGTACCGCCAAGAGGGCTGCTGGGAGGGGATTACCTTCGGCGAGCTGCTGCGGAAGCAGGCACAGACCTATGGAGAGCGGACGGCCCTCATCGGCGGCGGAGAACGGATCAGCTACCGGGAGCTGGACCGGCGGGCGGACCGGTTGGCGTCGGGCCTGGCGGGGCTGGGCATTCGCCAAGGAGACCGGGTGGTGGTTCAACTGCCGAATATTCCAGCCTTTGTGGAATTGCTGTTCGCCTTGTTCCGAATAGGAGCGGTTCCGGTGATGGCTCTGCCCTCTCACCGCAGCCATGAGATCGTCTCCTTCATCACCATCGCCGATGCGGTGGCCTATATCATCCCGGATCGGTGGGGCGGGACGGACTACCGGGAGCTGGCTGCCGAAGCCATGGACCGGTCGACGAGTCTCCGGCATGTGATCGTAGCCGGCGAGCCGGGTCCGTATTGCGGATTTGCCGGACTCTATCAGGAGCCGGGAACAGCCTCCTGGGAGACCGTATCAAGCACCGCTGTCGCCTTGTTCCAGCTCTCTGGGGGCAGCACGGGGCTCCCGAAGCTGATCCCGCGAACCCATGACGATTATATCTGCAGCCTGAAGTACAGTGTACGGGTATGCGGGCTGGATCCTTCCAGCGTGTACCTGGCCGTGCTGCCCATGGCGCATAATTTTCCTCTCAGCTCTCCTGGCGTGCTGGGAGTCCTCTACGCAGGCGGCACCGTCGTCCTAAGCCCGGGTGCCAGCCCGGATGAAGCCTTCCCCCTGCTGGCGAAGGAACGGGTGACGATTACAGCGCTGGTGCCCCCGCTGGCACTGATCTGGCTGGAGGCGGCCGCGGCCCGGAAGGCGGAGGCGACCTTCGAGACGCTTCGGGTGCTGCAG
This sequence comes from Oryzibacillus soli, assembly GCF_051594765.1. NCBI lineage: Bacteria > Bacillati > Bacillota > Bacilli > Caryophanales > Paenibacillaceae > Oryzibacillus > Oryzibacillus soli. The sequence goes on along the minus strand of NZ_JBPPGJ010000004.1, from coordinate 246,390 downwards.
GTGGGCGGCGCCAAGTTCAGCGCGGAGGCGGCCCAGAGGGTCCGTTCCGTTCTGGGATGCACACTCCAGCAGGTGTTTGGCATGGCCGAGGGATTGGTAAACTATACCCGGCTGGATGATCCAGAGGAGCTTATTCTCCATACGCAGGGCCGGCCCATGTCCGAACACGACGAGATCCGGATCGTGGATGACGAGGACCGGGAGGTGGAGCCCGGCGCCACCGGGCATCTGCTGACCCGGGGACCCTATACCATTCGGGGCTACTACCGGGCGGCGGAGCACAATGCCCGGTCCTTTACGGACGATGGGTTCTACCGGACCGGGGATCTGGTGCGGCTGACTCCCGAAGGCTATCTGGTGGTGGAGGGCCGTGCGAAGGACCAGATCAACCGGGGCGGTGAGAAGGTGGCGGCCGAAGAGGTGGAGAACCTGCTTCTCGCCCATCCGTCCGTCCACGACGCGGCAGTGGTCGCCATGCCCGACGATTACTTGGGAGAGCGGACCTGCGCTTTCATTATCCCTCGCGGGCCGGCGCCTGCTGCGGCGGTGCTGAAGACTTTCCTGCGGGAGAAGGGCTTGGCGGCATATAAGATCCCCGACCGGGTGGAATACACCGGGTCATTCCCGCAAACGGCGTTGGGCAAGGTCAGCAAAAAAGACCTGCGCCATACGATTGCCCGCATACTGATGGACGAAAGGAAGCGATAAGATGGCACTCCCCAGAATCCAACCCTATCCCATGCCGGATGCCTCGGATCTGCCCGGCAACCGGGTCGAATGGAGGCCCGATCCGGGCCGTGCGGTGCTGTTGATCCACGACATGCAGCATTATTTTGTCCGGGCCTTCCCCCAGGGACAATCGCCCGTTACAGAACTGATAACGCATATTCAAGCCCTGAAGCGGCACTGTACGGAGCTTGGAATTCCCGTCGTTTACTCCGCCCAGCCGGGGGGACAGACGCCTGAGCAGCGCGGTCTGCTTATGGATTTCTGGGGACCGGGGATTCAGGAGGGGCCGGAGGAGCAGGCGATTGTGGAAGAGCTGGAGCCCTCCGGCGATGACATACGCTTAACCAAGTGGCGGTACAGCGCCTTCCATCATACGAAGCTGCAGGAGATTATGTCGGAGCAGAAGCGGGACCAGCTGATCATCTGCGGCATCTATGGCCATATCGGCTGTCTGATGACGGCCTGCGATGCCTTCATGAAGGATATCCAAGCCTTCTTCGTAGCGGATGCGGTGGCAGACTTTTCCTTGGAAAACCATCGGATGGCCATTCGTTACGCCGCCGAACGCTGCGCCGTCACGGCCACCACCCGTCAGATGCTGGAGTGGTTGAGTGCGGCCGGAGAGTCGGCAGATTTGACCCCGGAGGAGGTCCGGAGCCAGGTGGCGGCGATGCTGGGTGTCGCGCCTTGGAGCCTGGACGAGAGCGAGAATCTGGCCCATCTGGGGCTGGATTCCGTGAGAATGATGAGCTTGGCGGAGAAGTGGCGCCGTTCCGGGCGTGACATCACCTTCGTGGAGCTGGCAGAGGCCCCTACTTTGGAGGCTTGGCTGAAGCAATTGTTCGCGCAGCCGGTTCTTGCACTGCCCAATACGGATTACCTGTAAGGGAGGAATTCCAGGATGATGAGCACGATTACGGCCCGGCGCAAGCTTACCGGCGCCCAAGCCGGCATCTGGTTCGCCCAGCGGCTGGATCCCTGCAATCCCGTCTTCCATACGGCCGAATATGTGGAGATCCATGGGGACCTGAATCTGGTATGGTTCGAGCAGGCGGTTCGGCAGGCCGTGGGGGAGGCGGATGCCCTGCACGTACGCTTTGAGGAGGATGAGGAGGGACCTTGGCAGATTCCCGTCCGCGACTCGGAGTCGTGGACGTTCCACCATGTGGATACCGCTTCGGAGACCGACCCGATGGAAGCTGCGTTAGCGTGGATGCGGAAGGATCTGGCGGTGGCGCCGAATCTGGAGGCGGGCCGGTTATTCACTCAAGCCTTGTTCCGGCTGGCGGACGATCATTACCTCTGGTACCAGCGGATCCATCACATTGTCATGGACGGCTACGGGTATTCCCTGTTGGCTCAGCGGACGGCGCGTCTCTATTCCTGGAGAATGAACGGAATAGCGGGGGTGGAGCGAGGCTTCGGTACGCTGGAGAGCATGCTGGAGGAAGAGCGTGCTTATGTGGAATCGGAGGCATACCGGCAGGACCGGCAGTACTGGATGGACCGGTTGGGAGACCGTCCCGACGTACCCAGCCTGGCGGAACGGGCTTCCCGAACCACATCTAGCTTCCTGCGCTCCAGTGCGGAGCTGTCCCCCTACCATAGCAAGCTCCTGCGGGAGAGAAGACCGGACAATCAAGGGGGACTACACGAAAAGGCACTGGCCGCCGCAGCCATATATCTGAACCGTATAACGGGTTCGGAGGACCTGGTTCTGGGCGTCCCCATGATGGGACGGTTCGGCTCGGTCACGCTTAATATCCCCGGAATGGTCATGAATATCATTCCCCTGCGGGTGCAGGTCCGGCCGGAGGAAAGCATCGCCCGCTTGGTCGGGCGGATTGCCGTAGAGCTGAAGGAGGCGAGCCGTCACCAGAAGTTCCGGCATGAGGAGCTGCGGCGGGAGTTGAAGCTCCTGGGGGATAACAGCCGACTGTTCGGCCCTATGGTGAATATCATGGGCTTCCAGACCGATCTCATCTTCGCGGGCTGCCGGGGGAAGGTTCATTCGTTGTCGGCCGGTCCGGTGGACGATCTGTCCATCCAGGTCATCGACGGCGGCGAAGGCGGTGCCATCCGGCTTCACCTGGATGCCAACCCGGAGGTGTACACGGAGCGGGAGCTGCAGAACCACAAGGATCGGCTCGTCCGACTGCTCGGCAGTCTGGCGGAGGCGGAACCGTCACGTCCGGTAGGGCAATTGGAGCTCTTGTCATCCGCCGAACGCTTCCGTGTACTTGCCGAATGGAACCGTACGGAGCAGGAGCTGCCGGGCGCTCCGGTCACCCGGCTTTTCGAGTTGGCGGCGGCCCGAAATCCGGAGGCCGTGGCGCTCTTTTTCCGGGAGAGGGCGGTGACTTATAAGGAATTGAATGAGCAAGCGAACCGACTGGCGTATCTGCTTAGGAAGCAGGGAGTCGGGGAGGAGCAGATGGTGGCCTTGGCCCTGCCCCGCTCGCCCGAGCTTATCGCCGCTATGCTGGCGGTGCTGAAGTGCGGAGCGGCCTATCTCCCCCTGGACCCGGACTATCCGCCGGACCGGATCGCTTATATGCTCGAGGATGCGCGCCCCGCCTGTATCATGGCCAGCTCCGGAACCGCCGGGGAGATCCCTGCACTCCATGCGGCCGGCGTGCCGGTCTTCCTGTTGGATGACCCGGGCTTGCTGCAGTCCCTGGAGGAACTGGATGGCTCCGCCAATCTGGTCTTAAGAGAGAACGGCTTGCACCCGGCGTATGTGCTGTACACCTCCGGCTCCACCGGAAGACCGAAGGGAGTCATGGTCACCCGGAACGGGCTGGCCAATTTCTTGGCCGCCATGCAGGAGCAGGTGCCCCTGGGCGCAGGTGACCGTCTGCTGGCTGTGACGACCGTCGCCTTTGACATATCGGGACTGGAGATCTACCTGCCTCTCCTGACCGGCTCCTGCTTTGTCCTCGCGGAGAAGGAAGCACTTCTGGATCCGCAGCAGCTGGCTGGTATGCTCCGTCGGTACCGGATTACCGTCATGCAGGCCACTCCGGCGCTGTGGTACAGCCTGGCGGCTCACGAGCCCGACAGTCTGCGGGGATTGCGGGTGCTGGTGGGCGGCGAGGCGCTGCCGGGGCACCTGACTGAGACTCTGCATGGTCTGGGATGCCGGATCACCAATCTGTACGGACCGACGGAAACCACCATCTGGTCCACGTCGGCCGAGCTGGATCCGGACTCTCCCGGGATAGCCGCCCCTCTGATCGGCAAGCCGATCCGGAATACCCGGGTCTACGTGCTGGACGGAGGGCTGCAGCCGGTTCCGGTTGGAGCGGCTGGAGATTTGTACATTGCCGGGGACGGTCTTGCGCGAGGGTATCTGAGAAGGCCGGAGCTCACGGCCGAACGCTTCGTGGCGGATCCTTATGGACCTCCGGGCAGCCGGATGTACCGGACGGGCGATACGGCGCGCTGGCTGGAGGGCGGCTCCCTGGACTATATCGGCCGGTCGGACCAGCAGGTCAAGCTCCGGGGCTACCGGATCGAGCCCGGCGAGATTGAAGCCGTTCTGGCCCGTCATCCGCAGGTTACCCGTGCGGCCGTCATGGTACGGGAGGATGAGCCGGGGGAGAAGCGGCTGGTCGGATATGTGGCCTCCAGCACTCCGGCAGCCTCCCGGGAGTATCGGGAGTATCTCCGGAAGCTGGTTCCGGAGTATATGGTGCCTTCCGCCATCGTGGTCCTTCCGGACCTGCCGTTGACCCCCAACGGGAAGCTGGACCGCAAGGCATTGCCGGCCCCCGGGCTGTCCGCAGGAGGAGCCGGGAGGGAGCCACGCACTCCCCAGGAGGAGATTCTCTGCGGCTTGTTCGCAGAAGTGCTGGGCCTGCCCCGGGTGGGAATCGACGACAGCTTCTTCGAGCTGGGCGGCCACTCGCTGTCCGCGGTTCGGCTGATGAGCCGGATCCGCGATATGCTGGGCGCTGAACCGGGAATCGGCAGACTGTTCGAGACTCCGACGGTAGCCGGGCTGACCCGCTGTCTGGATCATGCGTCAGCTCTGCGTCCGGCCCTGGTTCCGTTCGAACGGCCGGAAGGGATTCCGCTGTCCTTGACCCAACGGCGGCTCTGGTTCCTTCACCTCTTGGAGGGAGCCGGGCCGACCTACAACATCCCTTTGGTTCTCCGCATGTCCGGCCCGCTGAACAAGGAGGCCCTACAGGCTGCGCTGGGGGACGTAACGGACCGGCATGAGATTCTCCGGACTCTGTTCCCCTCCCGAGACGGCAAGGCCCGCCAGCATATTCTGGAGGCGGAGCAGGCCCGGCCCAGGCTAGAGGTCATCCGGGCGGGGGCGGACGATCTGGAGCAGGTGCTGCGGGAAGAGGTCCGGTACGGCTTCGAGCTGTCATCGGAAACGGGCTTCCGGGCCAGGCTGTTCGCAGTGGCGGAGGAGGAGCATGTGCTGCTCCTGCTCCTTCACCACATCGCCGGTGACGGCTGGTCTCTCGGACCGCTGGTCCGGGATCTGGCGGCCGCCTACAGGGCCCGGTGCGATGGAACGGAGCCGGATCTGACGCCACTTGCGGTCCAGTACGCGGACTATGCGCTTTGGCAAGAGCGGCTATTGGGCAGCGAGAACGATCCGACCAGCCTCTATGCCGTGCAGCTGGAGTATTGGCGGCAGGCCTTGGCAGGCCTGCCGGAGCAGCTGGACCTGCCGGTGGACGGCGTCCGGCCTGGAGAGGAAAGCAGCGGCGGAGATACAGTGAATGTGGAGCTTCCGCCGGAGCTGCACGGACGGCTGGAGGAGCTGGCCCGGAAGCATAAGGTCAGCTTGTTCATGGTGATCCAAGCTGCGTTAGCCGCCCTGCTGCACCGTCTGGGAGCCGGGACGGACATTCCCATCGGCTGCCCGGTTGCGGGACGCCAGGATGATGCCGCCGGCGAACTGGTCGGATTCTTCGTCAATACCTTGGTGCTTCGTTCCGATTTGTCCGGCCAACCGTCTTTTACGGAGCTGTTGGATCGGGTGCGTCGGGTGAATCTGTCCGCTTACGAGCATCAGGATATTCCGTTCGACCGTCTGGTGGAAGTGCTGAATCCTGTTCGTACTCCGGGGCGGAACCCGCTGTTCCAGGTGATGCTGGCCTACCAGAATACGCCGGAGCCGGACCTGGTTATGCCCGGATTAAACACGGATATGAAGCTCTTAAGCGTCGGCTCATCCAAGTTCGACCTGACCCTGGAGCTTCGCGAGCACCGTTCGAAGGCCGGGCAGGCCGCCGGTCTGGAGGGCTGGTTCGAATACAAGACCGACTTGTTCCGGCGGAGTACCGTCGAGCGGATGGCGGCGAGACTGCGGCTTCTCTTGGAGCAGGCGTCGGAGGAGCCGGATTTGCCCATAGGACGGCTGAACCTCCTAACACCCGAGGAACGGATTATGGCAAGCACGCTTCCGGCGGCGAACCCGCTTACGGACCATACGACCTTGACCAGTTGGTTCGAGGCCCGGACCAAGCTCCAGCCTCATTCGACGGCGGTGGAGGATGCGGAAGCGTCATGGACGTACGCCGAGCTGAACGAGCGGGCGAACCGTTTGGCCCATCGTTTGATCACCATGGGAATCGGCCCGGAGGACACGGTGGCGCTGGCGCTTCCCCGGTCCAACGGCATGGTGGCGGGAATTCTGGGGGTGTTGAAGGCCGGTGCGGCTTACCTGCCGCTTGATCCGGGCTATCCGGAGGAGCGCATCGCCTACATGCTCCGGGATGCCGGTCCTGTCTGTCTGGTGACCACCGCTGATTCTGCTCCGTCCATCCCCATTGACCGCAGTCTTCCGGTGGTGCTGCTTGGCGCCGATGGCGGCGGGGAGGACTTCATGACGGCTTCGGATTCAAATCCGATGGACCAGGATCGGAAGGCGCCTCTTATGCCGGACCATCCGGCGTACATCATCTACACCTCCGGCTCCACCGGAAGCCCGAAGGGGGTCGTGATCCCGCACCGCAATGCGGTCCGGTTATTCCGCGCAACGGAGCATTGGTACGGGTTCGGCAGTGAGGATGCTTGGACGCTGTTCCATTCCTACGCCTTCGATTTCTCCGTCTGGGAGATCTGGGGGGCCTTGCTCTACGGAGGCAGGCTGGTGGTGGTCCCCCACGGGATCAGCCGCTCTCCGGCCGATTTCCTGAAGCTCTTGGCCGAGAAGAAGGTGACCGTGCTCAATCAGACGCCTTCCGCCTTCTACCAATTGATGCAAGCCGACCGGGAGCATCCGGCCGACGGGAAGGCCCTCTCCCTGCGTTATGTGATCTTCGGTGGAGAAGCGCTGGAGCTGAACCGGCTGCAGGATTGGTATTCCCGCCATCCGGACCATGCGCCGAAGCTCGTGAACATGTACGGCATTACCGAAACGACGGTACATGTCAGCTACCTGGAGTTGGACCGGGAAAATATTAAGCTGAACGGAAGCAGCCTGATCGGCATTCCGATTCCGGACCTTCGGGTGTACGTTCTGGACGATTGGCTGCAGCCGGCACCCTTCGGCACAGCGGGAGAGATGTACGTGGCGGGTCCGGGCCTGGCGCGGGGGTATTACAACCGGCCACAGCTGACGGCGGAGCGCTTCGTGGCGGATCCGTTCGGTCCGCCCGGCAGCCGCATGTACTGGACGGGTGACCTGGCGAAGCGTCGGGAGGACGGGACGCTGGATTATATCGGCCGGGCCGACCAGCAGGTGAAGATCCGGGGCTTCCGCATCGAGCTGGGTGAGATCGAATCGGTGCTGGCGGGGCATCCGTCGGCGGCCCAGGCCGCCGTAGTGGTCCGGGAGGATCAGCCCGGGGATAAGCGCTTGACCGCGTATATCGTGCCGAACCCGGGGACGGTAGCGGATCCGGCAGAGCTGCGGCGGTATGCCGCCGGACGGCTTCCGGACTATATGGTTCCTTCGGCGGTCGTTGCGGTGCCGGTCCTGCCTCTGACCCCCAACGGGAAGCTGGACCGCAAGGCTTTGCCTGCGCCGGATCCGGCAGGTGTCCGGTCCGGCCGTGGTCCCCGGACCCCACAGGAGGAGATGCTCTGTCGGCTGTTCTCGGAGGTGCTCTGCATCCCCCGCAACAGCATCGGCATCGACGACAGCTTCTTTGATCTGGGAGGTCATTCCCTCCTGGCCGTGCAGCTGGTCAGCCGGATCCGGGACGCTCTCGGAGCGGAGCTTGGCATCGGCAGCCTGTTCGAGGCCCAGACTGTCGCGGGTTTGGCAGAGCGGCTTGATCTGGGAGGAGGCGGCAGCTCTCTGGATGTGCTGCTGCCGCTTCGGACCAAGGGCTCCCAGCCTCCGCTGTTCTGCGTGCATCCGGCCGGCGGCTTGAGCTGGTGCTACGCGGGGCTTCTCAAGGCTCTGGGACCGGACATACCGGTCTACGGCCTGCAGGCCCGGGGCATCAAGGAGAAGGGGGCGCTTCCGGAGTCCCTTGACGGGATGGCGGCGGATTACATCCGTCAGCTCCGTTCGGTTCAGCCCCATGGCCCGTACCGTCTGTTGGGCTGGTCCTTGGGAGGCAACGTGGTCCAGGCCATGGCCAAGCTGCTTCAAGAGCAAGGGGAGGAGGTTGGGCTTCTGGTCATGCTGGACGCTTACCCGAACCACTTCCTGCCCTTGCAGGAAGCTCCGGACGAACGGGAAGCGCTGATTGCGCTCTTGGCGCTGGGCGGCTACGATCCCGATAGTCTGGGAGACCGTCCGCTGGATTTTGCAGCCGCTATGGAGATTCTGAACCGGGACGGCAGCGCCCTCGCCAATCTGGAGGAGAGCACCATCCGCAATCTGAAGGAAACCTACGTCCATTCCGTCCGGATCATGGGCGAATACAAGCCCGGGGTGTACAGGGGTGACGTGCTGTTCTTCCGCTCCACCGTCATTCCCGATTGGTTCACGCCCCTGTACCCGGATACCTGGTCCCCCTACTTTCAGGGCGGAATCGAGCTGGTGGAGCTGAACTGCCGCCACAAGGACATGTGCCAGCCGGAGCCTCTGGCCGAGATCGGCCGATATCTGGCCAACCGACTGAACCGGAGCGAGGAGGAGAAGATCGATGGCGAACCCATTTGAACGGGCGGATGCCTTGTATTGCGTGCTGGTCAATGGAGAAGGACAGCATTCGCTCTGGCCGGGCTTCCTTGCCGCACCGCAGGGCTGGAGCCAAGTATTCGGACAGGCGAACCGCCAAGCCTGCCTGGACTATGTCCGGGACCATTGGAGCGATATGCGCCCGCTAAGCGTCCGTCCGGTAGCGGATTGCGTGTGATGGAAGCGGCAGTACGGCCGAATGCGGCCCCTCCGACCCTACTGTCCCATCCGTCCCCGGAGATTGTTCCCCTGCTGGAGGGGGGCAACTGCCAGGTATGGTGGGCCCGTCTCGGAAACCTGCGGCCGTGGCATTGGATACTCTTGAACGGGGTGGAAAAGGCTCGCGCCGAAGCCTACCGGTTCCAGGAGGACCGGACCCGGTTCATTCTGGGCTGCGCCGTGAGCCGGCTGGTCTTATCAGCTCAGCTGGGGATCTCCCCGGAGCTGGTGCCCCTGGACCGGACCTGCTCCCGGTGCGGCCGGCCCCACGGACGCCCGCAGCTCCCGGATGGGACCGGTCCCCGGCTGTCGGTGACCCACTCCGGTGATCGGGTGGGGGTGGCTTTTAGCGCCACGGCGGATGTGGGGTTGGATGTGGAGTGGTGCCGAGCTTCCTTGGACGTAAGGCCGATGGCGGCGGGGATCGTGTCCGAGGAGGAGGCAGCCGAGCTGGAGGGGCTGTCCCCGGAAGGCTGCCGGCACATCTTCTACCGCATCTGGACCCGCAAGGAGGCGCTGCTGAAGGCCACGGGCCAAGGCCTGTCCGTTCCGATGGACCAAGTGGATCTGGCGGAGTGGGCGGGGGGCTTGTACGATCTGGACGCCGGTCCGGGTTACCAAGCGGCGCTGGCCATACTGGATCCGGCCGTGTTCACGGTCCGGGAGCTGGATGCATCGGGGATTCTGGAGCGGGAGGAACGGTAACAGGTTACCGGCCGCAGGAAGAAATCGCTTGCACTTACCGCCACCTGCTGGAGATCACCATGGAGTATCTGCCCTCCACCGGGCTCATTCTGTGCGAGCCCTCGGCGGAGCGTTGGGAGGCACAAGACGGCGTCCACCCTCGGCGGCGGCTCACGAGCTCATCGCCCGGGTGACCGTTCAAGCCAGTAAGCTGGCGCTGTAGGAAGGGGCAGGGGTGAAGGCTGGACTCGGATGATCCGAGTCCAGCCTTTTTGTGTTCGCGCCCCCTGCAATTGGCGGGTAAGCGCGCGGTTAAGGCTTGCCGCCGCCTTAACGATCGCCCCGGGGTGGGGCGGCATGATTTAAGGCGACCCACCGCCTTAACGGCCGTGGGTTCCCCACACGTGGCGGGTAAGCGCGCGGTTAAGGCTTGCCGCCGCCTTAACGATCGCCCCGGAGTGGGGCGGCGTGATTTAAGGCGGCTCACCGCCTTAACGGCAGCAAGCTCCCAGCATCTGGCGGGTAAGTGCGCGGTTAAGGCGGCTCACCGCCTTAACGCCCGGCGCCGGCCTTGTCCGGTGGGTGCGCTAAAGCCAGTGCTGGCGCTTGGGACCGGTGCACCAGCTCCAGGAGAATCAGGAGGAAGCGGTCAAGGTCCAGGTATAGGGACCAAGGCCGCTTGTTTGAGTATGGTTCTTGCTGTAGGGCGGAGTCAGTCCGCTGTGGGCCCAGGTACGCGCTTGATATACTGCTTGGGAGTCGAGCCATAGAAACGCTTGAACATCCGGATGAAGTAGCTGGTTTCCATGCCGAGCCGTTGCGCCACCTCCTCCACACTGATGCCGGAAAAATCCGTGAACAGCTGAACGGACCGGCGCATACGAAGCTGCAGCAGATACTGCTGTGGCGTCACGTGGTATTCGGCTACGAACAAACGGTGGAAGTGTTGGACGGAATAGCCGGCGGCGCGGGCCAGATTGCTCACCAGAAGACGCTCGCTGTAGTGGGTATGCATCAGGCGGACGGCGGTCTGCAGGGCGGATGTGGGGTGTCCCCCGGACAGACTGTTCTGGGAAGCGCGCTTAGGGGGAGCCCAGCTCTCCAGGAGGGTCACGGCCATACTGTAGATCCGTCGGGAGGCTTCCCAGGTTGCGTTCTCGCCGTTCAGGCTGATTAACTGCCACAAAGCCTCCAACTGCTCCCACAAGGCTGCAAAATGCTTCGTCCGGTGCACCGCCCCGGCCCGGTCTCCCATCAGGCCGAGCAGCGAGGAGGCCGCTTTGCCGTTGAAGGCGACGAAGCCCAGATCCCAGCTTTCCAACGGGCTCGCAGGCGTATAGGAGTGGGGGGTATCGGCGGGAAGAAGGAGCACGGAGCCGGCCGGAAGCGTCTGCTCCGGGCGGCCGTGAATCCGGAAGATGCCGGTGCCGCTGCGGCAGAGGAAGATCTGATGGGCGGGGTAGCCCTGTGGCCGGTCAATGCGGTGCTGTTCATGGTTTCCCGCACAATACACATATAAGGGAAGGGTTTCCTCCAGGTTGGCGAATTCGGCCAGCAGGAAGGGCATCATGGGATGGTTCGCCTCCATGTTCATTTTGTACGATTATTTGGTTGCTCTATTCTATGAGTATACTCCATTATTCCTTATGATCATAGAAGATGAGTGAATCCAACGATCAGAGGAGTGGATATCCATGACGGTGAAATTCCCGCCGATTTCCAGCAAGCTCCCCGTCTTCATGCACGGGGCCGACTACAATCCGGATCAGTGGCTGCATGATCCTAAGATATTCGAAGAGGACCTTCGCTTGATGAAGCTGGCCCGGTGCAATGTCATGTCCATCGGCATCTTCTCCTGGTCGGCGCTGGAGCCGGAGGAGGGCCGATTCGAGTTCGGCTGGCTGGACCATGTGCTGGACCGGTTCGCCGAGAACGGCATCTACGCGTGGTTGGCTACGCCGAGCGGAGCCCGTCCTGCCTGGATGTCGCAGAAATACCCCGAGGTGCTCCGGGTCCAGCGCAATCGGGTGAGGAACCTTCACGGCTTGCGGCATAACCACTGCTTCACGTCTCCGGTCTACCGGGAGAAGGTGGAGATCATGAACACGAAGCTGGCGGAGCGGTACGGCAAACATCCGGCCGTAGTGGGTTGGCATATCTCCAATGAGCTCGGCGGAGATTGTCACTGCAGCTACTGCCAGGACGCCTTCCGGGCATGGCTCAAGGCCAAATACGGCTCGCTGGAGGCATTGAACCGGGCTTGGTGGACGGCCTTCTGGAGCCATACCTATACGGATTGGGCCCAGGTGGAGTCCCCCGCCCCCCATGGCGAATCCATGGTCCACGGCCAGAATCTGGACTGGAACCGGTTCGTGACGGATCAGACGGCGGATTTCTACCGGGTGGAGGTGCGGCCCTTGAAGGCGCTGAGTCCGGAGCTGCCTTGCACGACGAATATGATGGACCTGTTCTATGGACTTGATTACCGGAAGCTGGCGCAGGAGGTGGACGTGATCTCCTGGGATGCGTATCCGACCTGGCACGAGGCGGATTCGGACGGGGATGTGGCGGCCTGGTTCTCCTTCAACCACGACTTGTTCCGTTCGCTTAAGAAGAAGCCATTCATGCTGATGGAGAGCACGCCCAGCTTGACCAACTGGCAGTCTGTAAGCAAGCTGAAGCGCCCGGGTATGCATCGGCTGTCCTCGCTGCAGGCGGTGGCCCATGGTTCGGACACGGTGCAGTATTTCCAATGGCGGAAGAGCCGGGGCTCCAGTGAGAAATTCCACGGCGCCGTCGTCGACCATGTCGGCCACGAGAACACCCGCGTCTTCCGTGATGTGGCGGAGCTGGGCGAGACCCTGGCCGGACTGGGTGAGATCCTCGGTACTTCCGTACCGGCCGAAGCAGCCATCCTCTTCGATTGGGACAACCGCTGGGCCGTCAACGATTCGCAGGGGCCCCGCAATAAGGGTATACACTATGAGAAGACGGTGATGCAGCATTACCGGGCTCTGTGGGAGCTGGGCGTGCCGGTGGATGTGATCGGCGCGGAGGATGATTTTGCAGGGTACAAGCTGCTGGTGGTGCCGATGGTGTATCTCATGCGCCAGGAGACCGGAGAGAAGCTGGAGCGATTCGTACGGGCGGGCGGCACCATTGCCGTCACCTACTGGACCGGTGTGGTGGAGGAGCACGACCTGTGCCATCTGGACGGCTTCCCCGGTCCTCTGCGGACGGCGGTGGGCATCTGGGCGGAGGAGATCGAGGGGCTGCACGACCGGGACCGCAACGCGCTTGTGATGGAGGCGGGGAATGTGCTGGGCTTAGACGGCAGCTATGAGATTCATGAGCTGTGCGAGCTGATCCATGCGGAGACGGCTGAGGTGCTGGCGGTGTATGGCGACGATTTCTATGCCGACCGGCCTGCGTTGACACTGAACCGACTGGACGCTGGGCGGGCGTATTACTTAGCGGCGCGGGTCAGCGACCCGGCGTTCTATCTGGCGTATTACCGGAAGCTGGCGGAGGAAGCCGGAGTACGCCGGGCAATTGCCGCCGAGCTGCCGGAGGGAGTGACGGCCCAGCTCAGGACGGATGGGAGGAACGAGTACGTGTTCCTTCTGAATTTCTCGGGCCGGCCGGCGGTGGTTGACGTAGAAGCGGCAGGCTATACGGACGCAGAGGGCGGCAACGGTCAGGTATCCGGATCCGTGGAGCTTCCGCTTAACGGCGTCCGCATCCTGAAGCGCAGCGTGCAATAAACAGCGCAGCAACACCAAAAAGACGGTCGAGCGGGTTGAACCCGGGCCGTCTTTTTGGTATTGACCTTAACGGGTTAGGTACCTGTTCGCTTACGGACCCGAGCTAGCTACAGATCGGTCCTAAAGGTTGATCTCTACCCCTCGCAGCCCGCCCCGAAAACCGGCGCCCAACCGGATCCGGTTGCCGGTCAGCACCACTTCCGGGACCTCGCGGCGAACCAGCAGTTCTCCGTCCAACCGAAGCTCCGCGCTGCCGGACCGTACGGAGAATTCCGCTTCGTGCCACTCTCCCGGTCGGAACTTCGCAGCACCGTCCTCCCCGTATAACGCCTGGCCGAAAATATGCAGAACCAGTCCGTGCTCCCGGTCCAGCTGCAGGCTGTAGCCGTGATGGAACCGGCCGAAGGTGCCCAGCCGGCTGATCAACTCCCCTTCTGGGTCATCGGCCTTGAATTGCAGCCGGACCCGGGCGGCGCCTCCCATGCCGTAGAACGTCTCCAGCAGGTATCCTTGCGGACCGCCGGTGCAGATAAGGGTAGGGCCTGCAGGCGCACAGCCTGCGGCTACCAACGCTTCCGTGATCCTCCGCCCGTCCGCATAGAGAGAGCCGTCCCCATGGGGGTCGCCCATTTCCAGGACATCGCCCGGTTGGAGCCAGCCTAAGCCGACCAGGTGGGCGTCAATGGCTTGTGTGGCTTGGACGATGATTCGGTGTGGGGACCTCCAGCCGATGAGGAGGAATGAGTGGGACGCGTCAGGCAGCAGCAGCAGCTCGCACGGTCTGCTCAGGCTCTTCATCGCAGCATGAAAGTCCGTACTATGCCGAGGCTGAACGACCTGATCCTGCAAGCCGTGGATGAGCAGGAAGGGAACCGTGGCGCCGGATATATGAAGAAGCGGCGATAACGCACGGGCTTTGTCCGCTACGGGTGCCGCCTCCGACTCCCAGACAGTCCGGCCCGGAGAAACGAAGGCGAGCCAAGTCGGATCCCGTAGATCCGTGATCGGATTGATCGCCATCACGGCGTTGGCCATGGCACTGACGGAGCGGTCCTCGCCGGGGGCGTCATAGGCATCGATGGTGCCCAAGCAAGCAGCCAAGTGTCCGCCTGCGGATTCCCCAAGCACCGCTATCCGGTCCGGATCGATCTGGTACTTCTCCGCGTGCTGCCGTAGGTGGCGGACCGCGGAGCGGACGTCGCTGTAGAGATCGAACAGGCTGGGGCCGTTCATGAATGCTTCCGGATCCTGCTGCGGGTTGGATACGTGACGATAGGTCATCACAGCGGCGATGGCCCCACGGGAAGCGAAATACCGGGCGTGCGGCGCCAAAATATCGCCATTCCATGGGCGGTTGTCTTTCCTGCCTGCAAACCCTCCGCCATGAATAAGCAGTATGACGGGATGCCTGGAGCGGTCCGCCCACTCCGGGGGATAATAAATATGCATCGGCAGCGTCAGGCCGTTAACCTCTTTATAGATGACCTCCACATCCGGCAGAAGCTCCAAGCGGTCGATATCGTCGATGATCATGAGAGTGCCTCCAATACGTAAAAAGGTTATCGGTAACCCTATTTTACGCTTGTAGTTTTCCTAAGGCAATGTCCAAGAAAAATGTTAATCGTATAGGATTGACGCCTTTCTCTCCCCGTGCTATGATCTCTTCATATTAATCCTAGTGGTATACTTGGTTAAAACATAAGGCGAAGCCGATCAGTCCACTGAAGGCTCTTTTCTCCCGCACAGTCTGCAGGGGGAGGAGCCTTTTGGTATACCACCGGGAAGAGAGAGGGGAACAACCATGAAGAACAACCTATGGACCGCTTTGCAAACCAACTGGATCAGCTTGACGGTGTCCATCGTCATCATCGGAGTCTTGTACGTTCTGGCACGCAAAAGATGGGGCTTCGGCACCCGGGTGCTTATCGCATTAGGCCTGGGCCTGGCGGCGGGCACCGTCTTCCACAGCTACAAATGGGACGCCACCAGCGTCGGCACCATCGGCTCCATCTATGTGAACCTGATCAAGATGCTCGTTATTCCGCTGGTCGTCGTGCTGGTCTTGAACAGCATCTCAACCGTTACGAATACCAGCCACCTCCGCAAAATCGGGGTCAAAACCATCTCCTGGTTTCTCTTGACCACAGGCATTGCCGCCTTGATCGGCCTCCTCGTCGCCTTGGCGGTGGATCCGGGATCGGGCATCAGCCAAGAGGTGCCCAAGACCTTCAAGCCTCGGGACATTCCGACCTTCTCCCAGGTGATCCTGGATCTGGTGCCGGCCAACCCCGTCAATGAGATGGCATCCGGCAAGGTGGTTCCCGTGCTGATCTTCACCATCTTCGTCGGTGTGGCGCTGGTTCATCTCAGCTCGAAGAAGCCCGAGGCGGTCCGGCCGGTGAAGGAGCTGATCGAATCGCTGTCCCAGCTGTTTCATCAGGTCATCAAGTACGTCATCCGCTTGACTCCCTACGGCGTCTATGCGTTGGTCGGCTCCATGGCCGCCAAGTACGGGTGGGACACCATCAGCCCCCTGGCCAAAATCGTACTGGCCACCTACGCGGCCCTCTTGCTCCATTTCCTCTTCACCTTCGGCGGATTGGTCACCTTCGTGGCGAGGGTGAATCCGATCCGATTCTTTCGCAAGGCGTATCCGACCATCGCCGTCGCATTTACGACCCGGAGCAGCTATGTCACGCTGCCCGTCAATCTGGAGGTCATCACGAAGCGGCTGCGCGTATCGCCCCGTATCGCCAGCTTTGTCGCCCCGCTGGGCTCGACGATGAACATGAATGGCTGCGGCGGCGTCTGGCCTGCGGTGGTGGCGGTCTTCGTCGCCCGGGTGTACAACATTGACCTCGGCCTGTCGGATTACGTGCTCATCGTGCTGATCAGCACCATCTCCTCCATCGGGGTGGCCGGTGTTCCCGGGCCGGCGTCGATCTCCACCACGGTGGTGCTGACCGCACTTGGGCTGCCCTTAGAGGGCCTCGGCCTGACATTGGCCATCGACGCCGTCGTGGACATGGGCCGAACCGCCGTGAATGCGACGGGAACCACAGTTGCTTCGCTTCTTGTCGCAGATTCGGAAGGTGAATTCGACCGGGAGGCCTTCAACCGGGAGCAGGATGACCAGCTGGAGCTGAATCCGGCGTAAAATATAGAGAACGGCCGCACGGTACCTCCGTGCGGCCGTTCTTTATTTTCAGCCCAATCCCAGCTCATTGATCCGGCTCTTGCGGTACTCCGAGGGGGTGACGCCGAAGCGCTTCTTGAACATCCGGTGGAAGTAGGAGGTGCTGGTGTAGCCTGTCAGCTCGGCGATCTCCGCGATGGAGCGGTCGCTCTGCTCCAGATGCTCCTTGGCCTTCTCCAGCCGGTAGTCGTTGATGACATCGACGATGGCGTTCAGGGTCAGCTGCTTATACACCCGGCTCACGTAGATGGAGGACATATCCAACTGATCGGCGATCCAGTTGAGGCACAGGTTCGGGTCCGCATAATGCCGGAAGATCAGCTCGTTGATGCTCCGCACCAGATCCCCCTGCTTGACGCTCCGCTTCTCGGTCAGCTTCCCTTGGACCTCCTGGAGGAAGGAGCGGAAGGAGGCGGTCAGCTCCGCTACGGTCTCCACCGCATCCGCGGAGGGCATGTAGATGTCGAGTCCGCCGCGAACATCCAGGGCTCCGTTCTTCTGGATGGTGTAGATCAGGTTGTTGATGGTCATGGTCAGATGGGAGAGGGCGAGCCGCATGACGTGGATGGGATAGTGGGACGTTTCCTCCACCATGCCCGTGAAGAGCTCCATGGCCTCCTCCACCTTGCCGGTCATGACGGCCTCGGAGAGCCGCTTCTCCTTCTCCGCCGGATAGACGTACTCCTTGGACTTCAGAGCCAGGATATCCTCCGAATCGATCAGGCAGCCGTGCCCATAGAACATCCGGTGCAGAGACGCTTCCTTCACCTGCTCGTAGAGCGGATGCAGATGCAGCGGCTGGTTCGTCACCGGGCTGTACGCCGCCGAGACGCTGATGGACAGCAGCTCCTGCACGGCTCTCTGAATCCGGCTGAGCCGCTGCGTAAACTCCATCGCCTCGTGGCCGTCCCCGGCCGGACGAACGTTGACGATCACCGCGACGCTGTCATCGTCCATATCCACCGCCTCCGCCTTGCAGGAGCCTTCGGACAGAATCTCCGCGCCAATGTTCATAATGGCGAATTTGTAGAGGGGCAGATCGCTGCCCCGCTTGGCCTTCAGCTGGTGGAAGCGGTCGATCTTCAGGAGCACGAGCCGGTAATCCTCCTGGAACGAGAAGGCGATGCCCAAGCTCTTCAGATGCTCCAGCCTCTGGACGCTGGATAGGGTGCGCGTGCCGAGCAGCAGGGCCCGGAGGGCATTCTGCTTCAGGGTCTGGGAGTTGTTGCGCTTCTCCGTCTCTAAGGAATTGATCTTATTCACGATCCGCCGGATCGGCACATAGAGGATGCCGGAGAGCAGCCAAGAGATCAGAAGTCCGGCCAGCAGGATGAAAGCGGCGATGGTGACCGTCGTATTCCGCACCGTCCGGATGGTATCCGTAATCGTGTGATAGGGGGTCACCCGGATGTACTGCCAGCCCAGGGCGTCCTTCTCCGTTATGGAGATCAGAGACTTCTCCTGGTTGAAGGTCTTGATGAAATACCCCGTCGTGTTGTTCGCCGCGGCGCCGGCGATCAGATCCGCCTCCGCCTCCGTCCACAGAGGGGGGAGCAGGGTTTTGGCGGAGAGCATGCGCCCCTGGTCATCCAGGATGAACGTCTGGCCTGGCTGTTGCCCATTGTCGGGAGCGGCCTCCTTGTGGATCCAGGCGGCGGATATATTCACGATGACGGCCGAATTGATGGATTGATTCTTATTGATGGCGTCGTAGCACAGGTATGTGTAAGCGCTTATATTTTCCGGGTTGTCAGCATCCGTCCGGTAGGTTCTGGGAATGGGGGTGAACGGCTTGTATTCCCGGAAGTGCTCCAGGATGTCCATAATGTTCTTGTCGGCCAGCTCCTTGCGGCTGAAGATGCCGTTCTGCCCGCTGTGGGCGGCGATATAGAAGGTCTCCGAGGCGGAGTTGTAGACCAGGATCGATTCGATGAACGGCATGGAGTTCAGGTAGTTCGAGATCTCTCCCATGGCGGCCGTCACGTCGAAAATATGCGGCACGGGATAGTACAGGAGCTTGGCGATGGTGCCGTTGCGGTAGATCTGGAAGGCCAGGGACTGGGCGCTGTCCGTCATGCCGCTGATCTCCTTGCTGGTGCGGCTTAAGCCGTTCAGGTCCGACTGATAGGCCTGCTTCAGGGCGATTCCGGAGTAATTTCTATAGTAGAGATACGAGGAGCTGAGCAGGGTCACGACAATGCACAGGGTGATGGAGAGCAGGAAGGTGGTGAAGAGCCTGCGGTTCTTGACAAAGGATCGAGCTTTCATGCACCGGCACCCCCGATATTATGAAGTTCTTCTCTATACTGGAGAATCGTATCATAAACCGCAGGACCCCATCTAGTGTAAAAAGGTGACCGATGTGCACTTTTCATACCTCGTTGAACAAACCGAACTTGTTCAAGCTGCCACCGGGAATGTTCACTTGCCGCCGGATCGTTCACCCGCTCCGGCTCCGGCCGTTTCACACCTCGGCGGATCGTTCATGCGCACTTCCGCAGAATAGTTCACCTCCCGCCGGAAGCTTCACTTTTCGCCCTTGCCGGCAGGGCCTATACTTCGAATCAAGCAAGCCCGACGCAGCAGACGGCGGAACCCTTAAGGAAGGTGATGAACGTTGAACCCAGGCACCCTAGCAAGAGAAAGCGCGGACCGTGCGGCAGGCATGACCGTCATCAAGAAGAAGAAACGAGGCTTCTGGTATGAGCTGATCACGAACCGGATCATGTTCTTGATGCTGCTGCCCGCACTCCTGTTCTTTCTGATCAACTCGTATTTCCCTATGGTGGGCATCTATTATGCCTTTACGAAATTCGATTTCAACAAGAGCTTGTTCGAGAGCGATTTCGTCGGGCTGGAGAATTTCAAATTCCTATGGAGGTCCGGCATTCTTGTCCGGCTGACGCTGAATACCTTCGGTTACAACCTGGCCTTCATCGTGTTGGGGAACGTACTGGCCGTCGCGCTGGCCATTATGCTGAGCGAGCTCAGGCTCAAGTGGTTCAAGAAGCTGACCCAATCGGTCATGTTCCTGCCCTACTTCGTCTCCTTCGTCATCCTGAGCGTCATCGTGTACAACATCTTCAATTATGAGACCGGCTTCCTGAACACGACGCTGAAGAGCTTCGGCATGGAGCCCTTGGATGTCTACAGCAAGCCTGTCGTCTGGATCTTCCTCATCATTCTCTTCTACCTGTGGAAGAACATCGGATACAGCATGGTCATCTACCTGGCCTCCATCACCGGCATCAACGACGAGTATTACGAGGCGGCGAAGATCGACGGGGCGAATATTTTCCAACGAATCTGGTACATTACGGTTCCCATGCTGAAGACCACCTTCGTCATGCTCCTCCTGTTCGCGCTGGGCAGCATCATGAAGGGCCAGTTCGACCTGTTCTACCAGCTGGTGGGCAACAACGGCCTGCTCTACAACACCACGGACATTCTCGATACCTATGTATACCGGTCGCTGAAGGTCACCTTCGAGATCGGGATGGCCACCGCCGCAGGGGTCTACCAATCCGTATTCGGCTTCGTGCTGATCATGACGGTGAACTGGATCATCCGCCGGATCAACGACGAATATGCACTGTTCTAAGGAGGGAGTCCCTTGAAGATCAAAGACGAGAAGTACTACCGGTCCTTCCAGGCCGTCGCTTATCTGGTCATACTGCTGGCCGCCGCCGCCTGCCTGTTCCCATTCCTGCTCATCATCGCCGCATCCCTCACGGACAATGCCACCATCATCCGCCAAGGGTATCACCTGATTCCGCCCAAGTTCTCCCTGGAGGGCTACCGGATGGTGTTCAAGTTCCCGGACGAGGTTCTCCGGGCATACGGAGTTACGACCTCGGCCACCCTGATCGGTACTGTCTGCGGGCTGTTCTTCATGACCATGGCGGGATATGTCCTGCAGCGCAAGGATTTTAAGTACCGGAACCAAGCGGCGTTCTTCATCTACTTCACCACCCTGTTCGGCGGGGGGCTGATCCCCTGGTACATCATGCTGACGAAGTACTTTAAGCTCATGGACCGATTCGCCGTGCTGGTGCTGCCGGGTCTGATGACTCCGTTCCTCATCATCCTGATGAAGAACTTCATCCGCTCCGCCGTGCCGGACGAGATCATCGAATCGGCGAAGATCGACGGGGCCAACGATTTCACCATATATTGGAGAATCGTGCTCGCGCTGTCCATGCCCGGCATCGCCACCGTAGGCCTGTTCCTGGCCCTGCATTACT
Source organism: Oryzibacillus soli (assembly GCF_051594765.1). Taxonomy (NCBI): domain Bacteria; kingdom Bacillati; phylum Bacillota; class Bacilli; order Caryophanales; family Paenibacillaceae; genus Oryzibacillus; species Oryzibacillus soli. Next base: position 225,447 of record NZ_JBPPGJ010000004.1, on the reverse strand, counting down.
GGAACGACTGGTTCACCTCGTCCCTGTTCATCAACGACAAGGCGCTCTACCAGCTCCAGTATTACCTGTACAACATCATGAACACCATCTCGTTTATGACCAACATGGGAGCGGGCACAGGAATCACCCTGGCGGAGGAGATCCCGACGGAATCCACCAAGATGGCCATGGCATTGATCGTCACCGGACCCATCGTGCTCTTGTACCCGTTCGTCCAGCGGTATTTCGTGAAGGGCTTGACGATCGGCGCGGTCAAAGGTTAAAACCGGATTAGGTACCTCCGTCCGGCTAACATATCTATCCAGGTAAAGGGAGGATTCACATGGTACACAAAAAGGGTAAGGTCACCGCATCGCTCGTGACCGCAGGCTTAGTGGCCGGCATGCTGGCCGGCTGCTCCGGCGGGGATAAGGACGCAAGCTCCAGCCCGGCGGTTACGGCAGCCGCAGGCGGGACATCGCCGCAGGCACAAGCTACGGCCACGGCCAAGCCGGGTCTCGACACCTCCAAGAAGGTGGAGCTCCAGTTCTACATGCTGGGGGGAGCACCGAAGGATCTGCCGGTCATCGAGGAAGAGGTGAACAAGCTGGCGCTGGCGGACCTGAACGCCACGGTGAAGTTCAACTTCACCACCTGGACCGACTGGGAGCAGAAGTATAAGCTTCTCCTGTCCTCCGGCCAAGCGGTGGACCTGATCTATACGGCGGAATGGACCAAGTTCCAGGCTTATGCCAAGAGCGGCGCCTTCCTGGCTCTTGACGATCTGCTGCCCAAGGCTGCACCCAAGCTCCAGTCCTTCGTGCCGAAGGATATGTGGGAAGCGGTGAAGATCGACAACAAGATTTATACCGTGCCGGCCACCTATAAGGAGTATGTCACCGACGGCTTCGTCTGGCGGGAGGATCTGCGGAAGAAGTACAATCTGCCCAAGCCGGTGGATCTGGCCTCCTTCGAGGCGTATCTCGACGGCATCAAGAAGAATGAGCAGGGGATGATGCCTCTGGCCCTGAACTCCGACATCAGCGGTGGACTTATCGATCGCATCCGGGAGCTGAACAAGTGGGTCGGCGGACCGATTCCATACGGCGTGGGCATGAAGTATGACAAGCCTAACGAGGTCTATTCCTACTGGGGCTCCGACGAGCAGAAGCAGGACCTGACCATGATCAAGCGCTGGGCGGACAAAGGCTTCTTCCCGAAGAACGTCCTGAACGTGAAGGATACGCTGCCGGACCAGATCGTCAACGGCAAAGCGGCCGCCATCATCGGAGATAACCCGACCCGCTTCAACGACTCGCTGGCCAAGATGAAGTCGGCGCACCCAGACTGGGATCTGGCCTACCATCCGTTCCCGCTGACCACCGGGTACGCTACGCCGGTGCATCCGATCCACAACGGCTTCGCCGTGCCGAAGAGCAGCAAGAACGCCGAGAGGGCTCTGGCTTTCTACGAGAAGCTGGTTACGGACAAACGCTACAATTGGCTGACCCAATACGGCATCCAAGGCAAGAATTTCGACATAGAGAACGGCTATTACAAGATGCTGGGCGACAGCACCTCCAACGGCTTCCCACGTGAAGGCATGCAGGGCTGGGCTTGGCGGAATCCGGAGTTCATGCTGTTCGATAAGGGCTATGACAATGTGAAGGCCATCTTCCAGCAATTGGACAAAATCCAGAAGCCCGACATCTTCATGGGCTTCGCCGAGGACTACAGCTCCTACCAGGCGGAGCGGGCGGCGCTGGAGCAGGTGGAGAAGCAGTACCTGTACCCGCTGCAGGCCGGTCTGGTGGCGGATATCAACGACGGCTTGAACACCTTTATGAGCAAGGCCAAGACGGCCGGACTCGAGAAGGTGCAGGCGGAGTACAAGAAGCAGTGGCTGGAGTACACCGCAGGCAAGGGCATTAAATAAACGATTGGCAACGCAGCAGGACCGGCGGATCTGGAGGATCAGGAGAAGCCGGTCCTGCTTTTTGATTCTAATCATGTGAGGAGGAGTAATGATGAGAAGCAAGATGTGGCCGAAGCGGGCAGCCTGGTGGCTGAGTCTCCTGCTGCTGCTGGTCCTGTACCCGCAGTCGGGAATGGCCGCCGGGGTGACGATTACGAACGGTCCGGTCTGGTATGACACCACGGGGGGCACCATTCAGGCCCACGGAGGAGGAATCATCAAATCGGGCTCCACCTATTATTGGATCGGGGAGGACAAGATCCACAATTCCGCCACCTTCCGTGATGTGGTCTGTTACTCCTCCACGGACCTGAAGAACTGGAAGTGGGTCAGCTATCCGCTGAAGACGACCTCCGCAGCGGAGCTGGCCAGCAGCAAGGTGGAGCGCCCCAAGGTGATCTACAACGCTTCGACGGGCAAGTACGTCATGTGGATGCATTACGAGAACGCGGCGGATTATTCCCTGGGCCGGGTGGCGGTGGCCTCCAGCGACTCGGTGTGCGGGAATTATACGTATCACGGCAGCTTCCGGCCTTTGAATTATGAATCCCGGGATATGACCGTATTCAAGGATGATGACGGGAGCGCGTACCTGATCACCGCGTCCAACTCGGGGGGCGGCGCCAACGATTCCCTGGCCTCGTTCAAGCTGACCTCCGACTACCTGAATGTGGCTTCGTTCCAGGGCTGGGTGTTCCAGAACGGGCATCGGGAGGCGCCGGCCATCGCCAAGCAGGGCGGCAAGTACTTCATGATCACCTCGGGAGCCTCCGGCTGGTACCCGAACCAGGCGATGTATGCCACGGCTTCCTCCATGGCCGGCCCATGGTCGGCGCTGCAGCCTCTGGGGAACACCTCGGCGTTCTTCTCGCAGTCCACCTTCATTCTGCCGGTTCAGGGCAGCTCCGCGACGACCTATCTCTACATGGGGGACCGTTGGAACTCCGGCCAGCTGGGCGATTCCCGCTACATCTGGCTGCCGCTGACCTTGAACGGGGCGGCGGGGACGGCCGCGCTGGAGTGGAGCAGCAGCTGGACCCTAGATGCCGCGACGGGTGTAACGACGGCCAACGGCATGACGAACCACGCCCTCAACAAAACCGCCACCGCCAGCTCGACCGCTACCGGTTATGCGGCATCCCGGGTTAATGACGGCAATTACCAGACGGAATGGAAGGCATCCGCCGTGACGTGGCCGTCCTGGTGGCAGGTCGACCTGGGAGCTGCGAAGAACATCCGGGAGGTGGATATCTCCTGGTTCATGTACAAGGGCTCCGAAGGGTATTATCAGTACAAGATCGAATACAGTACGGACGGCACCACCTGGACCGCCATCGACAAGACCTCGAACAAGACGTATGGCTTTACATCGGACAGCGTTAACTTCACCGCCAGGTATGTGCGCATCAACATGGTCAATGCCGTGCTCTGGAACAATCCGAATAATTGGTACACCCCGACGCTCTATGAAGTGAAGCTGCTCGGGAATTAAGGACGGACCCTGCGCGGATGGCGGCGCAGGGTTTCTTTTGTGGGATCGGTACGGGGGGTTGATTTTCGGCAGGCTGGAAATACTTAGTGGAGAGGATGATGGTTCAAGAAAGGAAGTCCCATGATCTACATCTACAATGATTTCGGCGGAACGCATACGAGCGTAATGGCCGCCTCCTACCATCTGGGCCGTCTGGATGAGAGCCGGGAGCCGACCGAAGAGGAGATCCTCGGCGTGCCCTACTTCAACGAGCTGGAGTACCAGGACCGGGGCCAGCTGATCTTCCATGGGGAGGATTCAGAGGGGCATCGGGTCTACACCATGGCGAGAGGCCGCTCCAAAATCCTGGTGCCGGGACTCTGCAATCTGATCCGGACTCTTCAGGAGACCGGGGAGCTTCAAACCCGGATCGTACTGTCCAATACGTCCCCAACCGTCCCGCTGCCGATGACCATCGGCGGCTTCCTGTCGCGGATGCTCCGCATTCACCTCCTCGGCGTGCCCCTCCTGCTGATGGGGGCGAAGATGACCTATCCCCGGATCATCCGGCTGGTTCACCGGACCAAGGAGACGGCGCGAGCGGCGAAGTCGGAGCTGGTCATATTGAACAATTCGGATTTGTAGCCCGCCCGAAAGCGAATCCTCCCTTCTCAGCACCGGAGGCTTCGGCTTCCGGGCTGTTTTTTTGAAGGGGGGAAGGTGCGCGGGTGGAAGGAAATGTTAGAGGGGATGAAGAAGTAATAGGGATGGTTTGATGCAGACATCGGGCAGGAGGGATGGGTGATCGGGTGACGATCATATATTTCGTACGGCATGCGGAATCGGTGTATATTCCCCATCGGGAGAGGGAGCGGGGACTGACGGAGAAGGGCCGGGAGGCTGCGAATCGGATGGCGGACCTGCTGGGGGAAGCCGACATCGATGGTATGCTGTCCAGCCCGTATGAACGGGCGATCGAGACGGTTCGTCCCATGGCAGAGAGGCGCAAGCAGGAGATCCGGCTGGTGGAGGATCTGAGAGAGCGGGCGATCGGGGAGATTCCGGAGGATGGCTTCCAATCGGCCAAGAAGCGGGTGTACGAGGATTTTCAGTACGCCTATCCGTCGGGTGAATCGGGCTATCAGGCTCAAGACCGGGCCTTGCGGGCGCTCCTGTCGATTCTGGAGGAGTATGATGGGAAGCGAATCGTGATCGGGACCCATGGGGATATCCTGACGTTGATGCTGCATGCATTCGATCCGTCATACGGGTATGACTTCTGGCAGGCATCTACCATGCCGGATCTGTACCGGGCGACCTTCAGCGGCCGGACGCTGGAGCGGGTGGAGCGGTTGTGGGGGCAATCTTGAAGGGAAGGCCGGCTGATAAAGCTTTGACTGACTGGACTCTAGTGAATGGGAGGAATCATTACGATGGATCCTAATGTGTTGGCCCGCATTCAAGCCAGCGGACTACAGGAGCCGGTGCTGGTCCGGCAGGCGCTGGAGTCGGTACGGCTGTGGACGGAACCGGCGGAGGAGGAGGACATACCCGCGGCTCATTCCAAAATAGGAGGGAGGCCGGATCTGCCTCCTTCCGCCGAATGGCCGGCTTATGAGGGCCGGCCGCTGCATTTTATCGCACAGGTGAATCTGGAGCAGCTCGGCTGTGAGCCGCCAGAGCTGCCCCGTAAGGGGATGCTGAGCTTCTTCTATGACGCGCTGGAGCAGCCTTGGGGCTTCGATCCGGCGGACCGGGGCAGGTGGAAGGTGCAATACTTCGAATCCCTGACAGACCTGGTGCGGCGGGAGGAACCGGAGGAGCTGGTAGAGCAGGGCACTTTCGGGGCTGCAAGGATCGGCCGGTGCTCGGTGCAAACCACGCTGCCGGACTATGAAAGCTTCTGCCTGCGGTCGATGGATTGGTCCCCGGAGCAGAGGGAGCGCTATCTCCAATTGGCCGAAGAAGTGGGAGAATATAACCGGACCACTTCGGTGACCCATCAGCTGCTCGGCCATCCGGGCTTGATCCAGGGGGATATGCAGCTGGAATGCCAACTGGCCAGCAATGGCCTGTATTGCGGAGACGGGAGCGGCTACAGGGATCCCCGTCGGGCCGAGCTGGAAGCCGGTGCAGCGGCATGGAGGCTTCTCTTGCAGGTCGATTCCGAGGAGGAAGCTGGCATGATGTGGGGCGATTCCGGACGGCTCTACTTCTGGATCCGTGAGGAGGATCTGCGGGAGAGACAGTTTGACCGTGTCTGGCTGAGCCTGCAGTGCTGTTAGCTACCGGGACACGATATTGGAGAAAGGGCGGGTTGATGATGCATCCAAGCGCTATCTATCCGGTTGTGGACCGGCTACGGAAACACCGGATTCGCTTTGCTCTGGGCGGGAGCGGCATGCTGCACGCTATGGGCTTGGTTCAAGTGGTGAATGACTGGGACTTGTCCGTGGAATGTAAGAAGGAAGAGCTTCTTCAAGCGCTCCATGGCTTAGATTGGGAGGAGCTGGGCTGCGGTACGGCCCCGTTCGCCAGCGGGTATCGCATCAGCATCCCCTCCTTGAACGCGGATGTGATCGGGAATTTCGCCATGCAGACGGAGCTCGGGAAGGTGGAGCTTCCGGTCCGGGTCGGATGGGAGTGGGAAGGCATTCCCGTTTCTGCCCCGGAAGTCTGGTTCGTCGCCTACAGCCTGATGGGACGGGAAGAAAAGGCGGCTCTCATCCTGGAGCATCTGAAGAGACATCCCGAACGGATCCATGCCGGGCTAGTGGAGGCACTGCTGGAGTCTCCGGCACTACCGGCTCTGGAGCGGCAAGAGCTGGAGGGACTTCTAGTCTTGTCTGGCTCGAGGGGGAATATCATGGACACCGAAAGGCTGCGAATCAGGCGGTACCAGGTAGAGGACTTGGCAGAGCTTCATGGCCTCTTGTCCGATCCGTTGACAATGAGCTTCTGGCCGGCGCCCTTCGACTTGGAGCAGAGCGAGCGTTGGCTGAAGGACCGGGCATTAGCCCTCTATCCTTCGGGTATGGGCCGGATGGCGGTCGAGTTGAAGGATACGGGGGAGCTGATCGGGGATGTGGGTCTGATCCGCCAGGAGCTCGACGGTGCGGCCGAATACGATCTGGGCTACATCGTGTCCTCCCGGCATTGGGGCCACGGCTACGGCCTTGAGGCGGCGCGGTCCATGCTGGAGTATGGACTGAATACGCTGCGGCTCCCACGGATCTGTGCGAATATGCCCGCGGACCATACCTCCTCCAGAGCGGTTGCCGAGAAGCTGGACTTCACGCTGGAGAAGACGTTCCGCAACAGCCGGAACCGGAACATCGAGACTTGCCTGTATGTGAAGGAAGGGCTTTAAGTGATATTGAACCTGCTGAGAATGCCCGGACCCCAACATAGTTGGGACTCGGGCCGTCTTTTTGTCTGCGGGCATGTTCAGTTTCATGAATCAAGTGCGCTGTTCGGTGAGATACGTTTTGACTGAAGGAGCCTTATATATGGAGAATTGCTTCAGGATCCCTTCTGGCGTATCATCCGAAATGACCATAGCACGATACTTTGACTGCATGAAATGGTTGCGTTCCATCGTATCAAACATGGATACAATGGGATCAAAATAATGATTGATATTTAGTAATCCACATGGCTTTTGATGCAATCCTAACTGACCCCATGTAAAGATCTCAAAATACTCTTCTAACGTTCCGGGTCCACCAGGAAGAGCAATAAATCCATCTGCCAATTCAGCCATCTTTGCTTTACGCTCGTGCATGGAGTCTACCATGATAAGCTCTGTTAAGCCCTTATGCGCGATCTCACGATTCTGGAGAAATTGAGGGAGCACTCCAATAACAGAACCTCCGTGTTCCAGAACAGCATCCGCAACAATTCCCATCAGTCCGACATTAGCTCCGCCGTAAATAAGAGTGATTTGATGTTTGGCAAGCTCTTGGCCCAATTTTATTGCGCTTTCTTTGAAAATGGAGGAGCTTCCTTCACTAGAACCACAAAATACTGCGACTGATTTCATAACCGATCTCCCATTTCATTAAGTTTCTGAGTAACGTGCTTGAAGCTTTTGTTTATGCGAGATTAAGATATCTTCAAGAGAGATATCATACTTATTAGCAATCACAATGAGGTTTCCTAACACATCACCAAGTTCTTCCGTCAATTCCATCTTGTTCTCTTGAAATGTGCCTGAAACCTCATCCGGACGATCCCTGCCAATCTCTAATGCACGAATTGCGCGAGCTACTTCCCCGGTTTCCTCAGCAAGAAATCCAATACGGACAAAGATATCTAAGTCTGACCAGTTGCGATTCTTGTAATACTGTTTAACCCATTGTTGAAATTCAATAATATCCATGTATCCCTCCAAGATAACAAGAAAGTTCGAACTCAAAACTTTGATAAAATCGTCTCGCATTCAAGCAATCGCAAACACGTGTTCCCATAAATGTTACCATTTTCTTGGGCATAAAAACAAGGGCAAAATATGCTGCCCGTTATTGTCGCAATAGCCGACGTTGGTTTGGCTGCGGGACCGGGTGTTGGCTCTCTACCCTTCGGGCATGGGCCGGATGGCGGTCGAGCTGATTTGTTGCTGCAATCAACTTATCCGCCTTGAATCAAATCGTTCTTAACTAAATCGAAGGCTACTGCGATTTTAATCTGAAAGGTTTTACTTAGACCCTTCATCCAATTCTCAATTGGATACACTTCAACTATTGGAGCCATTGTTTTTTCATAACGATCCAGCTCAACAGTTATAACGGAGTGAGTATCAACAAGAAAGCTAATGATATCTTCACCTTGTTCAGGTGTCCAAGATAAGACGTGCGCTGTCGTCATCGTAGGAAATGTCTCTCTAATTACGTTCAAAAACCTACGCATGGATGAGTCATTGAATAAATGATGTTTAGATGCTATTAATTCTTTTCGATATGCTTGTTCTGTCATCGTCCCTTTGAGTTTCATGTGGCACCACCTAAGCGCTATCGTAATCTCATGGGTGAGTTACTCGAAAAAATCCATTTTACTGCATCATTTATATTTTGAGCTATAAAATCTGGAGTGGTTTCGTCCCATTTATATCTGTACTCCGTAAGCGACCCTTCTCCCCACCCGGTTTTTACCATAATCTTCATTGCACCAACCGCATGTGCAGCAAGCATATCGGTATCCCCGACATCTCCAATAACGATACATTTCGTTAAATCCAACCTATATTGTTCCGCAGCTCGATACAGCATTCCTGGTTTTGGTTTTTTACAATCACAGCTTTCGTTGCTGCCATGTGGACATATGAATGAATCGTCAAAGCCGAACTCAGAAAATTGCCTTTTAAAATCGTCTATAGAAGCTTGCCCTCTAGATATCCTGTGTTGATTGGTAAATGCAAATACTCTTATACCAGCCGCTTTAAGTTCGTTAATGGCATCCTGTGCACCTTCAAACAAGGAGAAGTCCTTCGGATGAATGAAGTGTCCCGTTCCGCCGATTGTTCCGTCCCTATCTATAAAAACTGCTTGTAAAATAGGCACTTCCTTCCTCCTTTTTAACAATCCCTTTATCATCCATTTATTCGGTTGAAATCGGGGAATCCCTTTATTGGGGGTGATAGCGGTACACCCCATCATGCAAGGCCACCGGTGAGTTGAATGGAAATTGAAGGATATAGAACCCTCGCTGTCAAAATACACGAGGTGAACATCAGGCTGGAAGGGAGATCTAAGCAAAATTATGAAAAGAATACCGGACAATTTCCATGAGAAAATGGTATCCGTATACGGTTCGCATGTTGAAGAATGGGTTCGTTCGCTGCCACAGTTGATCGCTAAGAGTGAGGCGCATTTTGGCATTAAGGTGGAGGCGCCATTTGACAATTTGTCTTATAACTATATCGCGCATGGAGTTAATAGAGAGGGGAAGGCAATCGTACTCAAACTCTCGTTCATGAAAGACGATCTTGCCAAAGAGATGCGAACCTTGACCGCGTTCGAGGGGAAAGGGGCCGTTCAAGTGATTGAATGGAATGATGAACTCGGCGCAGCTGTGCTTGAACGTGCTATCCCAGGTACACCACTGTCCGCTACGGTGGATGACAGGGTGGCGACAGAAATTTTCTGTGAGGTTTTCAGACGTCTTCGTAGTCCGTTTGTCGGCGATGATGGGGATTTCCATACGATGCGAAAATGGTTTGGTGGAATAGCCCGTTATCGCAACCGCTTCGGTTCCAATGGTCCACTACCCGAGCATTGGGTCGTTCGGGCTGAAGAGGCATTAGAGGAGCTGCTTACGACAACCACCGAATCGGTGCTCATTCATGGCGATCTGCATCATGGGAATATTCTACGCAAGGGTGATGACGACTGGGTGGTCATCGATCCAAAAGGTATAATGGGAGATATTTACTTTGAGACGATCCAGTTTTTACTCAATTATGTCGATAGGGACGGTGACTGCGATACGGTCCTCATCCGCCGTGTGGAGATGATGTCGGAGCGACTTGGACTTGATCGCAGCCGCATTGCTCAGTGGGGCATTGCTCGCGGTGTGCTTGAAGCATGCTGGGCAATCGAGGGGAGAGCGGACTGGAAGGAGGGCATCGATATCTCAGTGCGCTTTGCGAAGCTGCTGAACGAAGCGTGAATCACATGATACTTTAACTCGCTTACGGCAGCTTCTTCACCTGAGTCTCAAACAGGACTTATTCCTGGACAATCGAAGCTGTTGTTTTCTCTGCCTCTCCGTGTCCAGCTCCGAATAAGTTTAGTACAACTACCCCAATAACGATGAGAGCAATTCCGACGATGCTTCCTGTGTTTAATTTTTCTTTCCAAATCCATACAGAAATGAGTGCTGTTGCAACTGCTCCTATTCCTGACCAGATGGCATAAGTCATGTTTAAGGGAAGTGTTTTTAAGGTAAGAGAGATAAAGTAGAACGAGCAAACATAGGCGACAAGCGTGAAGAACGTGGGATATAACTTGGTAAAACCTTGAGATGCCTTAAGCATCGATGTGCCGATTAACTCGCTAATGATAGAGATTGCCAAGTATGCATACGCCATTAAATTACTCCCTGCCAGTCCGACTTTTCAGCAAACCAACTAATGGCCTACCTGAATCGTTAAGGACTTGAATTTTGTTAAATCACTTTTTCCACCTCTTACAATACTGTATACGCCTGCTATCACAATATCAAGCACGCTGCCGCGAAAGCGCATTTACCTGTGATACACCGGAATGAAGCCGGTCAGCCGGTTGCATCACGAATGTCTCTTGGGGAGGGATCCCGATCTCTGCATCAGCAGGTGATGGATCTGAGAAGTGAGGAGTACGAGCAAGACGCTGGTGGACATGATTCAGCCTGGAAACTTTTCCAGCTTCGAGGTATTCTGGTTAAGACAGTTCTTCATTCCGTATTATCGATAATCGTTACGAAAGGATAATGTCTCATGTTGTTCGGAAACGTATGGCTGCACAATATAGAGGAAGCCGCGCCGGTGGAGGGGGGCTTCATGCTGGAGCGGGTCCCCCGGAGTGTCGGGGCCTTGCTTCGGGAGAGCACTCAAGCCCAGTACCGGCGGGCGGGAGCAAGCGAGATCCGCTTCGTGAGCATCGAGGGGAAACCCGTCACCGTCACCCTGTCCTGTCCGGACGGGAATGGGACGGCCTATCTGTATTACGGGGATTTCCCTTGCGGAACGGTGCCGTTGACCCCGACTCCCGTCCCGGTCCGGATGGAGCCTCAGCATCCCTACCACCTGCTGCATGAAGCGGTGAAGCCGGAGCCGCTGGCATTCTCGAGGCAGGTCTGGCGGATCCTGCTGCACGGCAGCCGGGTCTGCCTCCATGGTATCGAAGGGGAAGCCGTCCGGCCACCGCTGCCCGGCGAAACACCGGAGCTCACGTATTTGGCCTACGGCACCTCCATCACCTTCGGGGAGGCGGCATCGGTGCCGGACGTCACCTATGTGATGCAGGCCGGGCGGCACCTGGGGGCGGATGTGCTGAATCTAGGTGCGGCTGGCTCCTGCCACTGCGAGCCGGGCTTGGCCGACTACATAGCGGTCCGCCGGGACTGGGACGTGGCCAGCCTGTGCATCTCCATCAATATGCTGAACCAAGGGATAAGTTTGGCGGAATACTCGGACAAGGCCTCGTATATGGCATACACCGTGGCCAGTCGGAACCCGGGCAAGCCGGTGGTGTGCATCGGGCTGTTTCCGAGCTTCGCTGACTTCGGCTTGGCATGGCCGGATCGGCACCCGGCGGCCACGGCCCAGGAGTACCGGGACACGCTCCGGCGGATCGTGGAGGAGTCGGGGTTGTCCAACCTCCACTACATAGACGGCCGGACGCTCCTGACCCGGTACAGCGGCCTGTCCCATGATCTGCTTCATCCGAATCACCACGGCATGATTGAGATCGGACGGAATCTGGCAGAGGCCATCGGGCCTCTGGTGCGCAGGAAGCCGGAGCATTGACGGCGGCTGCATCGGATATGCAGCAATTAACCTGAATCAGCAGATGGGAGCCAGCCGGCCTATAAATCACACTTTCGGTGCAATGGGGAGCAAATCCGCCGGCCGGAGGCGCGTATCTGCAAGGTTCTGATCTGATGATTATGGTGATTGCGCGGGGGATCGCTCTATAATGACAATGGTCAGACGAATGCGCAATGTGAGAGCCTTGTCATTCTACCATGGGTACATAAGGAGCGATTCGAGTATGAGTATAAGCAGCAACGGCAACCGCAGCAGGTTCAGCCGCAAGTATCCCGCTAAGGTGTTATCCGCCGCAGTGGCCTTCACCTTGGCCGCCGGTCCGTGGACCGTATCCGCCGCTTCCGCAGCGGAAGCGGCAGGTCCCGTAACCCGGGCATCCTTGCTGGAGGCGGTCACCCAGGCATTGAACGTGAAGGAGCAATCGGCGTTCTCGGCTCCCTTCAAGGATGTTCAAGCGAATTCTTCGGACAGCATCCTGCTGGGCAAAGCACGCTACGCCGGTCTGATGAACGGCTTCCCGGACGGGACCGCCCGTCTGCAGGAAACGGTCACCCGGGAACAGGCGGCCGTTATCGTGGCCAAGGCGAAGAAGCTGGCTCTCAATGCTGCTGCGGCGGACGTATATAAGGATGCCCAGGCCATTTCCTATTGGAGCAAGGCGTATGTGGGCGCCGTGACGGAGGCCGGTCTGATGGCGGCCCTGCCGGACGGTACCTTCGGTCCCGAGGCCGTGCTGAGATCGGATGAGCTGGCCCGTCTGAAGAAGGCCATCGAGGAAGTGCGATATATGGAGGTGCTGAGCGCCAAGGCCGTGAATGCCCATACCGTAGAGGTGGTGTTGAACGGGAAGGTCAGCGACTTCAAGGCCTCCGACCTTCAGCTGTCCGCTCCGACCGCCAAGTGGGCCGACCTGAATCCCGCGCTGGACCGGACTCTGACGGTGAAAAGCGTGAAGGCGGCCGCAGGCGCCAACGGCCAGACCGTCGTCACCCTGGAGGTCCAAGAAGCCTTGGAGGCGGACGGGACCATTCTGCCGGCAGCTGCCCCATCCTCCATCCCTTATCTGAAGGCCGCCTATTACACCGGTGATCTGGAGAAGGACAAGAAGACGGCCGACCAGATCCTGACCTATCAGCTGGACGGCGGCTGGAGCAAGGAGACGCCCAAGCTGGTTCTCGAGAAAGGCGCCTGGGACGGCAAGGAAAAACGTTCCAGCTGGATCAATAATAACGGTGTGGAATTGGCCACCATCGACAACAATGCTACCACGGACGAGATTCTGTTCTTGTCCTATATGTACGGCGCAACCAAGGATGTCCGCTACAAGGAAGCGGCTCTGAAGGGCATCGGCATGCTCCTGAAGATGCAGTACCCCACAGGCGGGTGGCCTCAGGTGTACCCTGCGCGGGGGAACTATTCGGATTATGTGACGTTCAACGACAATGCAATGGTTCGCGTCATGTACGTGCTCTCCATGGTGAAGGATAAGAAGTTCCCCTTCAACACCGATCTGGCGGACGCTGCCGGCATTCAAGCCGTTCAGTCCTCGCTCGATAAGGGTCTCGACTATATTCTGAAGTCCCAGATCACCGCCAACGGCCAACTGACCGCTTGGTGCGCCCAGAGCGATCCGGTCACCTACGAGCCCCGGCCGGCCCGAGCCTACGAGCATCCGTCCATCTCCGGCTCCGAGTCCGTCGGCATCATCGCTTACCTGATGTCCCTCCCGGATCAGACGCCTGCGGTGAAGAAGGCTGTGGACAGCGCCCTGCGCTACTTCCAGGATGTCCGGGTGGACGGCATGAAGTTCGACAAGAAAGATCCGAAGGGCATCTACATCCTGCCGGATCCATCGAAGACCTTATGGTACCGCTTCTACGAGATCGGCACCAACAAGCCGATCTTCTCCGGACGGGACGGCGTCATCAAGCATCAGGTGAATGAGATCGAACTGGAGCGCATCCAGGGCTATTCCTGGACCGGCGAATGGCCGGCCAAGATCCTGAATATCGCGGCCACTACCGGCTACTACGAGAACCGGGTCTACGTGCAGGTTGCCGGCACCGCATCCAAGAGCGAGTCGGGCCTAACCCTCCAAAAGGGGAAGATCACCCTGGTTACGGGTGCCAAGTAGCACCGCACGGAAAAACGCCAAAGAACCCGTTCCCTAGCGCTAGGGAACGGGTTCTTCCATTAGGGTGGTGCTTATCGGGAAACGGACCAGATGAGACCGCCGTGCTCCACCCGGAGCTCCTCGGGGGACACGGTCAAGACTGGAGGCTTCGGCCATAAGGATACGGGAGCTTCGGGAGCGATGCTCCCCAGTACGGCGGAAGCCAGCCAATGGGTGCCCGGCTGAAGGAGGCCTTTCAGGGTAGGAATCGCCGTCTGGGGATGGATCAGGTTCGTATTCGGCTCCACGTTGATCAGCTCGGGCGTCAGGCTGCCGTCGGCAAACAGGTTCACGATCCCGCTGGTTCCCCATGGATAGTGGGCCATGACGCCGTTCTCGTCCTGCGTAATGCCGTCCTTCACGGAGAGCTTCTCCAGTCCGACCCGCTTCAGAGCGAAGCCTCCTTCTGCGGTGTGGAGCTCTCGTTCCGACACGATCCGGTGTAACCGGACATGCCACATACCGGCGGGCAGGAGCCAGGTTTCCACCTGCACGTTCTTCCACGGCTTCCAGCGGGAGTACAGACTGCCTGACTCGACCCGGTACTCCTCGCACTCGTGGCGGGTCCGGTAATAGGAGCCGTCCTCGCTTAAGGCCAGCATGGAGTCGAATGCGCCCTGCACCAGATTCAGATTGGACTTGGTGATGCTGAAGCCGAAGGCGCTGGAGTAGGCGAACTTGGCGTACTTAGCCCCGTAATGCATGGGCCGGAAGCCGGCGGTTTGCCCGGAGGTCAGCGCAACGACATGGCCGGGCTCTTTGGTGAGAATCATCCGCGCGTGTGTCTGTACGGAAACCTCGGCCCGGGCAGGCAGCTCCTCCTCTTCGGCGGTCCAGAAGGGGTGTCCGTCTGCAAGCGCCAGCGGCAGGAACGCCTTCATGGCCCAATACGGAGAGCCGGGAGCGTTATAGCCCTCGCTCATATGGAGGTTGGAATACGCGTAACCAATGGTGAGCAAGCCGTCGGAGGTGAAGATGTTCTTCTGGAACCACCACCGGAGGTTGCGCAGCAGGAGCCCCTTCATGACTCCCCAGCTGAATACTTCCACGTCGGCATAGGCGAGTGCGCCCCAGAGGGCCGACATGGCGAACCGGTAGGTCAGACTCCGGCCGTAGGGCAGCGCCGTACCGTCCTCGGCGAACCAGTGGATGAAGTCCTGCGCGAACAGACGGGCTCTCTCCTTGTAGCGTGCGGAGCGCTCCGGGTCGCGGTGTTCCATCAGCTTGGCGTAGATCAGGCTGTAGAAGTGCATGGCGAAGGGAATGTAATAGTCCAGCTGGTCGGTCTTCCCGTCCGAATACCAGCCGTCTCCCACATAGAAGGTGTCCAGCAGCTCCAGAGCACGTTCTCTCGAGCCGGCGTCGAACTCGGCGCCTACCCGTTCCAGTCCCGTATTGACGAATACGATGAAGAACCGCCAATTGTTCGGGGGCATATCGTAATGGTTGATCTGATCCAGCCAAGTCCGGAAGCGCTTCTTCTCATCCTCCGTAAGAGGCGACCAGACCTTCTCAGGCGCAAGACATAATGCCAGACCCAATGCGGCCATCTCGACAAAACGCTGGTCATAAACGTCGGTGACTCCCCAATATTCCGGATGCTCCGGGTTCGTTCCGTTGCGGATGCCCTCTGCGTAGGTATCCCACAAGGTGCTTTCACCGCCGCCCGCGGACAAGGGCACGAGTCCCCACAAGGGCCGTGCGAATGCTTCCACCAGCGCGGATACCTCCTCATACTGCGCGGCGGAGCTGCCGAGCGTAAGCCAGGCTTTTCCTTCGCTGAAGTGGGGCTCCAGCGGGCGGCACA
The DNA here is from genome assembly GCF_051594765.1 of Oryzibacillus soli. Classification (NCBI taxonomy): domain Bacteria; kingdom Bacillati; phylum Bacillota; class Bacilli; order Caryophanales; family Paenibacillaceae; genus Oryzibacillus; species Oryzibacillus soli. The sequence continues at coordinate 209,515 of NZ_JBPPGJ010000004.1, read as the reverse complement.
GCTGCCGGACGGCCTCCTGGAGATCTTCCTTGGTCTTCAAGGGGTTATGGCGAATAGGCAGATCAAAGATTGTCATAGCTGTCAGGACCTCCGGAGGTTCGATAGATTCATGGCATTTAAACGTTTTAATTGTGCTGGTTTCTATTTTACCTCATGAAGGAGGGGGAGTGTACCGTTTTTGTGCTTGATTACGCAAACGTTCATGATTGTTGGGGCTATTCGTCTCTGGCCGGACAGGCTGTATAATGGTGGAAAAGACTGCGATTCTTCAAATCATCGAACCGGGGAGCTGCTGTGGAATGAACGCTACGCTATACTTGAACGGAAATCTTCGGTTTCCGGCACCGGAAGGACCCGATGCCAGGCTTCTGTCCTCCGCAGCGGACGCCGTGTATGTGGAGAACGGCATCATCCGCGCCGTCGGCCCAGGGGCGGAGCTGAAGCTCCAGTTGACGGGACGAGACTACCGTACCGTGGACTGGGACGGAGCTTATGTGCTGCCCGGGCTGACGGATTCCCACATGCACCTGGGCATGTACGGATTGAAGAGGAGCATGCTGGATTTCACCGGAATCGCCTCGAAGGAGGAGATGCTCTCCATGATCCGACGCCGGGCGGCCGTAACGCCGACCGGAGAATGGATTCTCGGGCTCAACTGGAACGAGAATCTATTCCGTCCGGCAGAGGCTCCTCATCGGACCGAATTGGATGAAGCGGCCGGCAGCCATCCCTTATTCTTGACCCGCACCTGCTATCACGCCTAGTTGGCCAATTCGGAAGCCTTCCGCCGTGCGGGCATCACGGATTCCGTCTCCGACAGCAAGGACGGTGCATACGGCCGCGACGCCGGCGGGAGATTGAACGGCTGGATCTACGAGGAGGCGTCGGTGCCGTTCCAGAGCGTGCTGCCGCAGCCGGATTATGCCGCGAAGAAGGAGGCGGTGCGCCGCGCCTGCCAGGATGCGCTGAGCCTGGGACTCACAGCCGCCCACACAGAGGATCTCCGTTTCTTGGGCAGTGTAGAGACGATGCTCCGGATTCACAGAGAGCTGCAGGAGGAGGGGCTTGCCTTCCGGACGCACCAGCTGCTCTTCCATACGTTCCTCCGGGAGGCGCAGGAACGGGGGCTCCGAGCGGGGGATGGCGATGCTTGGTGTCGCATTGGAGCAGTGAAGCTGTTCGCGGACGGAGCCATCGGCGGCCGGACGGCCCTTCTCAAGGAGCCTTACAGCGATGCTCCCCATACGAGGGGCACGGCGATCCATTCCGAAGAGGAGCTCCACGCCATCGTCTTCCGGGCGAGGGAAGCGGGATACCCGGTGGCCGTCCATGCCATCGGCGATGCGGCCGCGGAACTGCTGGCGGACGTCCTGGAGCGGCATCCGCTTCCTGGAGGTTCCCTGCTGCCGGACCGGTACATCCATGCCCAGGTCCTCCGGGAGGAGACGCTGACTCGCCTTGCGAGGCTGCCGCTGGCCGCCGATATTCAGCCCCGGTTCGTGCCGAGCGACTTCCCTTGGGTGCTGGATCGTGTCGGTCCCGGACGGACCGGCGGCTTGTACGCCTGGCGGACGCTCCTGCGGGCGGGAGTGGCTTGTGCGGGAGGCAGTGACGCGCCCATTGAGCCGCTCGACCCCTTCTTGGGCATTCACGCCGTCGTGACGCGGCGAAAGCCGGAGGAGGTCCACGAAGGTTATCTTCCCTCCGAGAAGCTGACGCTGGGGGAAGCGGTCCGCCTGTTCACGGAGGGAAGCGCCCTGGCAGCCGGCGAAGCCGATCTGCGGGGGGGAATCGGTGCGGGCAAGGCGGCGGATTTTACCGTGGTGGACCGTCCCTTGGAGGGAGATCCCGATGAGCTCTTGAAGGTGAAGGTGCGGATGACGGTGGTGAATGGCAAGATGGGCTATGAGTCAGGGGCGTGAGAAGAAGGGCGTGACGTTGGGGGAAGGAACCGGTAAACAGTGTACGAGGAAGTGCATGGTGTGGGCATAGGTGCGGATCATACCCGGAAAAACCGGCGGATCTGCTCCCATTGCTCCTCCTTGCGCAGAATATCCAGCTGCTTCGGGCCCAGCAGATCGAAGTGGGGATAAGGAGGGCGATGGTGGATATAGGCAGGGTTCAAGCCATGTCTTCGGCACCATGCCGACAGTCTGTCAAGATCGCTGCAGCCCACCTTGGTCACCGTCCGTACAGCCGGAAACCGGGGGTCCGTCCAATAATGGGTCAGGAAGGCGATCTCCCCGCGGGCAACCGCCTCCTTCCACAGCTGCAGCTCTTGCCGTTTGATTCCGAATGCCATAGTTAACCCTCCCGGCGGAATGTGATCTGGTTGCTTGGTCTATTCAGTGTACCATAGGAGGCGCAGTGTGATGAAACCAACGGACAGAGAGGCGGGAATGTCATGGAGAGAATGAACGGAGCGGAGCCGATGAACGTGATCCTGACGGGAGCGACCGGCATGGTGGGGGAAGGGGTGCTGCACGAATGTCTGCACTCCCCGGAGGTGGGCCGAGTTCTGGTACTGGGACGCAGATCATGCGGGGCAACCCACCCCAAGCTTCAGGAGCTTGTGCGGGAAGATCTGTTCGAGCTGGCGGCGGATGAGGAGCTGTTATCGGGCTATGATGCCTGCTTCTATTGCCTGGGCATCTCCTCGGTCGGAAGGACGGAGGAAGATTACAGCCGGATCACGTACGACTTGACGCTCCGTCTGGCGGAAACGATGGCACGCTTGAATCCCCGGATGGTGTTCTGCTACGTGACCGGTGAAGGTACCGGGCGGGGCGGGAGCATGTGGGCCCGGGTGAAGGGGCGAACGGAGCAGGCGCTGCTGCAGCTGCCCTTCCGTGGGGCTTATATGTTCCGGCCCGGCTACATCCATCCGACCCCCGGGCTGAAGAACACCCATGGCTATTATCGGGCCATCGCCTGGATGTATCCGGTGCTGCGCAAGCTGTTTCCTAGGCACGTGACGACGCTCCGGGAGCTGGGGACCGCTATGATCCGGTGCGGAATCCGGGGAAGCGGCCAAGCTGTCCTGGAAAATCCCGATATCGCCGCATGGGCCGAGAATTGATGCCCGAACAGAAGAATGGACCGTCGGACTCCGGCTTGCAGCCGGGACTGACGGTCCATTGTCCTTTACTTCTTCTTCGCGGCGTCCGTTACGTTGCCGGCGATGGCGGAGGCGCCTTGGCCGATCGACTTGGCCGCTGCTTTGGCGGTGTCGCCGATGACATCGCCTGTATCCTGAACGACGTCAAGGCCATCCTTCGCCCAATCCTTCGCTTGGTCCATCATGGAATCCTTCCCGGTCATCTTCGTTTCCCTCCCATCCGATGGATTGGAATGCGTCTATTAGGGTGCTTGATTCACAGGTTCTCCATACATACTCCATACTTTCTCCATTCTTTTCGGTTAGAATAACGGGAAACCATATCTATCCATTGGGGGTTAAGGCGTTGAAACGAAGATGTGCAGTTTGGAAGTTCCTTGCAGCCGGACTGACCCTCTTTCCGGGCACCATCTGGGCGGATGCGGCACATGGGGAGGCCCAGACGGACGCTATGGGCTGGAGGACTTATCTGCTCTTAGCATTCCTGGTGCTGTGGATCGTCTTCCTGGCCGCTTCCTTCCTGCCGGACACGAAGAGCATTCGCAGAAGCCGGAGCTTCCGGCGTCTGAGCTGGGCGGCCCTTGCCGGCCTGGTGCTGATGGGCAGTTGGAACGTATGGGCGTCCCGGGAGCTTAAGGACTCGGTCACCCTGCAGCATATACACGGCATGGGATATACGGCGGACGGACAGAAGCTGTTGTTCGCAGCACATGACGGACTGAAGGTGCTCTCCGGAGGACATTGGTCCTCGGGTCTAGGCGAGAAGCATGACTATATGGGCTTCTCCGTCACGGATCAAGGCTTCTACAGCAGCGGTCATCCGGCACCCGGCTCCAAGCTGAAGAACCCGCTGGGAGTAGTCCGGAGCACGGACGGAGGGGCAACGCTGGAGACGCTGGCCTACTACGGGCAGATCGACTTTCATCTGCTTGCTGCAGGCTACAAGAGTCATGCGGTTTACCTCTACAACCCCGCCCCGCAGACCGGCTTGAAGGAACCGGGACTATACCTCACCACAGATGACGGCAAAAGCTGGACCCGAGCCTCCGGGAAAGGGCTGGGTGGGGAAGTGACGGCCTTGGCGGTTCATCCCGACCAGCCGTCGGTGGCTGCCGTCGGCACCGTCTTAGGGGTGTACCTGTCCAAGGACTCCGGCGGCTCCTTCGAGCCCCTCTTGACCGGCAAGCAGATTACGGCTCTTAGCTTCGCCCCGGACGGCACCCTGCTTGCTGGCACCTATGCGTCCAATCAGGCCGGTCTGGTGCGGATCACGGTGGATTCGAAGCAGATGAAGGACATTCGGCTTCCGGCTCTGACCGGGGATGCGGTGGCCTATGCAGCAGTGAATCCGGCACGGCCCGGAGAAATGTCCATTGCGACTTACAATCTTCAAGCCTACACCTCTACGGACGGCGGTGCTGCCTGGACTCTCATTCTGGAGAAGGGGAAGAATCCGTAACTCGGCGAATGTTCGCTTCCCGAAGCGCACAAAAAAAGGATTGGACGGAGCTCATGGCTCCGTACCAATCCTTTTTGCATGGGGTTATTCCATGTCCATGCTGAACCACGGACTGCCGTCCGGGCGAAGGATGCTTAAGCGGCCTTCATGCACGGCTGCGACCGGCATAGCGGCGGAGTCGTCCGGCGCTCCCTCTCCGCTTCCATAGAACGCGGTCACCAGCCAAGAGGTGCCGGTCTCTAGGGAAACCTTCACAGTAGGGATGACTGTCCGGGGGAACATCACGCTGGTATTGGAATGGGGCTGGACCAGTGCGGGCGCGCCATTCCCCCAGAGGACTGCTGCGGCGCATGTGCCGAATACGGTCCGCACCGATACGGCGGCATCGCTCTCCGTTACCTGCCCTCGGCTGGTATGGTATGGACTGTCCTCCAGCCCCAGGGCGAAGCCTCCGTCGGCCGCATCCAGCGGACGCCCCGACTCGATGCGGTGGATCCGTACGTGCCATGGCAGCCCCGGGAGAATCCAGGTCCGGACAGATACGTCGGACCAGGGGCGCCAGACGGCATATACCATTTCCCCGGAGACCTCCGACGCCTCCGTCCTGCGCTTCACCCGGTACAGGTTGTCGCCCTCGCTTAGTGCCAGCATGCTGTCGAAGGCGCCTTGGGCCAGCCCCCATTCGGCCCGGGGAACGCTGAAGCCGAAGACGTTCGAATACACGAACTTTTCGTACTTGGCGGAGGTGTGGGTATGCTCGTTGCTGGAGGGGTGGCCGGAGTTGAAGGCCAGCACCTGGCGGTCCGAATCCCGGCGCAAGAGCACCAGATGGGGCGGCTTCTGAACAGACACCGGCGGCAGGTCGGGCATCGGCAGCTCCTCCGCGGTCCAGAACGGGTGGTCCTCGCCCAGAGCCAGCGGCAGAAAGGACTTGAACGCCCAATAGGGAGAGCCCGGCGAGTTGTAATTCTCCGCCATGATCAGATTGGGATACGCATATCCGACGGTCAGGGTCCCGTCCGTATGGAAGATGGGACGCTGGAACCACCAGCGAAGATTACGGAGCAACAGACCCTTCATGACCCCGATGGGGAACGGCTCGATGCCCGCGTACACCGCCATCCCCCAGAACGAGGACATGGCGAACCGGTAGCTCAGGCTTCTGCCGTACGGCAGAGCGGAGCCATCCTCGGCGAACCAGTGGATGAAGTCCCGGGCGAATTCTTCGGCGCGGCTCTTATACAGCCGGGAGCGCTCGGGATCCTCCTTCTCCATGACCTTGGCGTAGAACAGTCCGTAATAATGGATGGCGAACGGCCCGTAGTAATCGCAGTGGCCGCCATCGCCGTCCGAATACCAGCCGTCCGAGAGATAGTAGGCATCCAGCGCCGTCAAGCATTCCTCCATCCGCTCACGGTCGTAAGGCTGTCCGACGGAGCGGAGCCCCAGATTCACCAGCACCGCGAAGAACAGCCAGTTGCAGTCCCACAGCTTGCAGCGGTTGATCTGAGTCAGCCATGCGGCGAGATTGGATTTCTCCCGTTCGGAGAGCGGCTCCCAGACGGCCTCCGGCGCAAGCACGAGCGACAAGCCGAAGGCGGCCATCTCCACCAGCCGTTGGTCGTAGTCGTTCAGATCGCCCCAATATTCTTCATGCTGGGGGTCCGTTCCGTTCTTGATTCCGGTCAGGTGGCGGGACCAATGCTCGTAGAAGCCGCCTCCGGCCAAGAGGGGGGCCAATCCCCAGAGCAGGCGGGAGAAGCCTTCGAACCCGGCAATCCGGGGCGGGTAGGCGGCGCCGCTGCCGGCCAGCTCCAGACGGGCGAAGCCTTCGCTGTAGTAGGGTTGAACCGAACCGCACAGACCCTTCAGGGCGGCGGCCAGATCTTGGCGGGTGAGTAATGGATTGGTGTGTACGGGGTGCATATTGGGATGAGCCATGTCAGAGAACCTCCATCACGACAAAATAGGGATCTATCATTCATCAGCAAGAAGAAGACGCTCTTCTCACTATAACGACGGATCCCGGCGGTAGCATGCGAATCCTTTGATCGATTTGCAACTATTTTGACCAATCTGGCTCTATACTTGGAAGGAAATGGTGAACAGGGTACCCTTGGGGGAGGAATCCACCGTGAGCTCGGCATGGTGACGGGAGGCGATGTCATAGCAGATGCCGAGTCCCAGTCCGGTGCCCCCCTCCTTGGTGGTAAAGAAGGGCTTGCCCAGCTTCTCTATAACCTCGGGTGGCATGCCGTGCCCTTCGTCCTGTACGGAGAGCATCACCTTGCCGTCCTGATGGCGGGTCCGGATCGTGACGCTTCCGGGGGAAGCCATAGCCTCCAGAGCGTTGCGGCACAGATTCAGCAGGAGCTGGCGGATTTCCTTCTCATCCAGCGGAAGCAAGGGGACTGGCTGCAGGTCCAAGATCACCTGATGAGAGCTCAGGTTCGCTTCGGCTTCGATCAGAGGATAGACGGGACGGATAATCTCGTTCAGGTCGCCGGGCTCCAGCTGCATCGGTTTGTACCGGGCCATCCCCAGAAACTCGGTTAGGATGCCGTTGGCCCGGTCCAGCTCTTCGATCATGATGTCGAAGTAGGGCCGTTCCTTAAGATATTGCTCCTTGCGGCTCAACAGCTGCAGGAAGCCCCGGATGGTGGTCATCGGATTGCGGATCTCATGGCCGATGCCGGCAGCCAACTGCCCGATGGAGTTCAGACGGTCCATCCGGTTGATCTCCTGCTGCATCCGGCTCTTCTCCAAGGCTTCCTCGTGGAGCTGTCCATGAAGCTGCACCAGGCTCTTGGTGCGTTCCGCCACCATAACTTCCAGCCGGGTCTCCAAGGCGCGCCGGTCCGTAATGTCCATGATGGCCACTACCGCGCCCAGAATTTGTCCACCCGAGCCGATGATCGGGGCTGCCGAGTTCATGATGGTGGCGGTTTCTCCGTCGAAGCGCACCAGGTCCAGCACTTCGCCGACGGTGGTCTCGCCGAAGCGGATGGCTTTGGCAAGGGCCCAATCCTCCGGATCAAGCTTCTCGCCCGTGTCTGTCCACGACGCCTGGAATTGCCCGTAGTCCTGGATCTTCAGGATAGGCGAAGCGGGAGCTCCCGCACAGATTTCAATGAACTGACGGTTGGTCTCCACGATCCGGCCGTTGGCGTCGGCGATGATGACACCGACAGGAAGCGAATCCAGGATGGCCCGGATGGTGCCCTTTTCCTCTTCGATCTCCTGGACCTGGCTGCGGATCTGCTCGAGCATATGGTTGAAGGCTCGCCCGGTGGAGCCCAGTTCGTCCATGCCCAGATCAGGCACCCGGGCTTCCAGGTCGCCGCCGCCATAGCGCTTCGCCGTATAGAAGAGCTGCATCACCGGATTGACGATGGTGCGCCCGAACAGATACGCTGCCGCCAACAGCGCACCGGCCGTAACGGCCGACAGAATCAGGATGTCCTTCAGAGCCTTGGAGCGGGTTTCGGTCAACAGCTCGTTCAGGGAAACCGTGATGTAGCAGGCCCAGCCGATCTCAGGTATCGGGTAGTCCACCCCGAACCGGGCCGATCCGTCGAAGCTGGAATTCCGGGATTGGGTCAGCACCAGCTCCCCACGGAGCGCACGCCAGGTCGGCGAGGTGTCGGAGATCTTGCGTTTATCCTCCGGCACGGTATCCAGACCGGATCTGTACACGAGGGTACCCGTAGGATCCACCAGTCCGAACCGGGCGCTGCTCCGCAGCTTCATGGACTTGAAGACCGTTCCCACCTTGTCGTCGTCGAGAATGGCGACCATGATTCCCATGAGTTGGTCCCCCTGATAGATGCCTCTTGCAATCGGGATGATGGCTCCGTTATCCGCCTTGCTCATCACCAGCGGCGAGAGAACCTTTTCCTCACCGTCCCGGATGCGCCGGACATATTGCCGCTCCCGGAAATTCTTGAGGTAGAGGGAAGGCTGGGTGGTGAGCAGAACATTGCCCTCCGGGTCCAGCCAGGTTAAGCCGTCAATGACGCCTTCCTTAGCCAGGATCGATTCCAGGTAATTTTCCTTCTCGGAGAGATCCCAGGACTCGTTGTCCAAGAGAGACTGGCCGATGGAGAGCTCGGTCAGCCAGATCTGCTCCAGGAAGTTGACGAAGGACATGCTGAAGGCTCCCGCCAGCTCCACATTGTTGTTCAGCTGCTCGTCCACACTGTCCTTGTACTGCCGGAACGTAAGGTAGGCGAAAAAAGAGATAAAAGGAATCATGATGCTGAGAACCAGGAGCATGAGCTTCACCCGGATGCTTCTTCGAAGGGGGACCACCGATTTCATCCTCTTATTCACCAACGTTTTCCGTTATGATCAGGAATACTCGATTCGATTCGTGTTCTTATCTGAAAATATGACTATTTTTAATTATAATCACCAAAGAATGATATGGGTAGAGAGAAAATGCATGGGTTCCTAAAATTTGGAGAATACGCGTGTTTCATTTATCGGTAAGTCCCATTTGCAGACAAAAAAATCCCCGCAATCGCGAGGATTGGGGGCGGGGGAGGATCTTATTTGGAGAAACGCACGCCTTGGTCGCTAAGACGGCGATGAACCTCCGATATGGAAACGCCGGACAGAGCGGCTGCATCATCGATGGCCACGGCTGCGGCAATGCCTGCAGCCTGCCCCAGCGCATAGCACGTAGGCTGGACGCGCATGGAGGACATGGCGACATGGGTGGCGCTGATGCTGCGGCCGGCCACAAGAAGACCTTCGACGTCGGCGGGCACCATACAACGGTAGGGAATGTCGTAGCCGTCAATGTGGCGCTCGTCGGTGGACTTGCGACCGTCCGGGCTGTGGATGTCGATCTCGTAGTTGGTCTGCGCCACAACGTCGTCGAACCGGCGGCCATCGGTCAAATCCTGCTCGGTCAGGGTGTAGAGCCCTTCGATCTGATTGGTTTCCCGCACCCCCACTTGACCCGGAATATGGGAAATGACGTAGGTGGCGAAGCCGTTGCGCTGCAGGTAATGGGCCACGGAGAAGACCTGCTTCAGCGCTTCCTTCTCCGCGGCATTCACATCCTCGACCTTGGCGCCGTTGCCCTTGACCCGGGTCATATTGACAAGCAGCGTGCCTTCGCTGTTGCGCTCCCAGTAGAGATGCCGACCTTGGGGCAGATCCTCCACGGAGTTGTAGTGGTAGCAGTCCTCCGGAAGATAGGGCTCCACCGGCTTGCCCGTGTTCTGCATCATGAACATCAAGGTCATGGGCTGGGTCAGACCGTCGCCTTCCCGGCCGCTGCGCACGGGTACACCTGCATCCGCAGCCACCGCGGCGTCGCCCGTTGCGTCAATGACGACCGTGCCGGCGAAGGCGAGGAGCCCTTGGCGGGTATGGGCGACGACGCCGGTAACCCGGTTGCCTTCCTTGACGGAGGCGACAAAAGCGGTATGGTAATAGACCTTCACGCCCTCCTTCTCCAGCTTGCGGTTCAGATAGTGGCGGAGGACGAACGGAGAATATTGGGGAGCGATGGAAGTGTGATGCGAATCGGGCAGGCTGGCGGGCAGCACCTCGTTGATGATCTCTCGGTAGATGCCCGTTACATTGCCTACCGGCATGAAGATGCTGACGTTGCCTAGGGTTCCCATACCGCCCAGTTGGCCGGATTGCTCGAGGAGGATGACTTTTTTGCCGCAGCGGGCGCCTGCGATGGCTGCTGCCGTACCGGCCGGTCCTCCTCCGATGATGAGGATATCCGCCGAATCGTAGATCTCGATGGCACGTTCCAGTTTCACGCTGTTCGAGGACATATGATCCCTTCCTTTTGTTTGGTCTTGCCTTCATTATAGGAACAGCGAAGGAACGGTTATAGTTCCATTTTAGTTACACTCAAAACAAACGATTGACAATTTAAGGGAATCTGCATATATTTGTTGTACATACAAAATAGACATAAGGGGGAAGTAAGGTGGAGCTCGGATTTCTGCATTCGTGTCTGTTTTTCACCGCCAACCGGCTCAGCCGGGCGATTACCCGTATTGCGGAGGAGGAGTTTGCCGATACCGGCCTGACCCCGATGTACGGCTATTTGATCCGGATCGTGAACGGGGAGCCGGGCATTACCCAGAAGCGCTTGGCAGAGCTCCTGTACATTACGCCTTCCACCTTGACCCGCTTTATCGACAAGCTGGAGGCGAAGCATCTGGTGGAGCGCAAGGTGCACGGCAAGACGGTGCTGGTGTATCCGACGGATAAGGGGCAGGACATGGAGGAGCGGATCCGGCGCGCGTCCAAAAATTTCGAGATGCGGTATTATGAGCTTCTCGGGAAGGAAGTGGCCAGACAGTTGTCCGCGCAGATGGAAGCGGCCAGCGAGAAGCTGGAAGGGACCTGAGAGTAAGGAAGGTTCTTCAAGGTCTGTGTGGGTTGGATGGCTTATCAAACTGTTGTATGTACAAACAAAATATGTGATGACAAAGGAGTGTCTGCCATGACCGGTGTAAGGAAACAGCCGCGGCTCTTCTATGGGTGGCTGGTCATTCTCATTACCTTCGGAGTGCTGCTGGTATCGGCAGGAATCCGCTCCATGCCGAGCATTCTGATGACGCCGTTGGAGGAGGAATTCGGATGGAGCCGGGGAAGCATCTCCGGCGTCGTCTCGACCGGCATCTTCCTCTACGGGCTGATGGGTCCATTCTCGGCGGCCATCCTATCCAAATACGGGGTCCGCCGGTCCGTCGTCGCCGCCTTGGCGCTGGTGGGCGGAAGCCTGGCCGTAACCCCCTATATGACGTCCCTCTGGCAATTTCAGCTGCTCTGGGGGGTGGCGTCCGGACTGGGAACGGGGATGATGGCCAATGTTCTCGGCGTCACGGTAGCCAATCGTTGGTTCGCTGAGAGAAGAGGGCTGATCGTCGGCATTCTAACGGCCAGCGCCGCGACCGGCCAGCTTCTGTTCCTGCCGATGCTAGCCCAGATCATCGCTGCGTCAGGCTGGAGGACCGCAGTATACGCGGCCGTCGGAGCGATCGCGGTGATACTGGCCGTTGCAGCCATCTGGATGAGGAACCATCCCTACGATGTCGGCGCGGCTCCTTACGGTGCGGTTGAGGCGGTGAAGCCGGAGCCCTTCACCGGCAGCATCCTGCTCACACCGCTGACCACCCTGCGTTCGGCTATGGGCAGCAAGACCTTCTGGCTTCTGGCGGGAACCTTCTTCTTCTGCGGCTTCACCACCAACGGGCTGATCGGCACCCACCTGATCTCCGCGTGTATGGACCATGGCATCGAACAGGTCATGGCCGCCGGCCTGCTGGCGATGATGGGCATGTTCGATCTGGTGGGCACGACGCTGTCGGGATGGCTGACGGACCGTTACGACGCCCGGCGCCTGCTGTTCATGTATTACGGCCTTCGCGGGCTCTCCCTGTTGTTCCTGCCCTACGCCCTGGAATACTCGTCTATCCCTCTGGTGGTCTTCTCGGTGTTCTACGGACTCGATTGGATCGCCACCGTTCCGCCTACCGTCAAGCTGGCCACCCAGGAATTCGGCCGCGAGCGGGCCGGTATGATCGTCGGCTGGGTTGTGGTGGCGCATCAGATTGGCGCTTCTGCGGCCGCTTACGGGGCCGGTCTGGTTCGGGAATGGACGGGAACCTACTCCATCTTCTTCCTCCTTGCCGGCCTGACCTGCCTGATCGCTTCCGTCATGGCCCTGCGGATCTCGAAGGGACACAAGACAGCCCTTCAAGCCGGCATCTGACGCCGGGTTCCACGGTCTAGAGGCAGCCACACCTATACCGGGAGGATCCAATCCGATATGCTAATGCTATAACCAAATCGTAAAGGAACGCACCGGTCCGCACAAGCGGTCCGGTCATCGAATCGAGGACCTGTTCGCCAAGATCCGGCGCACGGCGATGGAGGAGAACAATTATTAAGAAGAGGGAGGCAGAAGGATGACACCGAATATCGTCGTCGTCGGCAGCTTGAATATGGACATCGTCGTTACCATGGACCGGATGCCGCATAAGGGAGAGACCGTACACGGAAGAGCCGTCCACTATGTGCCGGGAGGAAAAGGGGCGAACCAAGCCGCAGCGGCGGCTCGCCTGGGAGCAGCCGTAACCATGATCGGCGCCGTGGGAGACGACGCCTTCGGCGGACGGTTGACCTCTGGGCTGCAGGCCTTCGGCGTGGATACGAGCTACGTCCGGGTCATGGACGGGATGGAAACGGGGACGGCGCATATCCTGCACACGGCGGAGGACAACTGCATCGTGGTGGTTCCGGGCGCCAACGGCCGGCTAAGCCCGGAGGACATCCGCCGCTGCAGCGGGATCATCAGCCGGGCGGATGTCCTGATCACCCAACTGGAGGTGCCGCTGGAGACGGTTCGGGAAGCTCTGCGGCTTGCACGGGAGGCCGGGGTTCGGACGATCTTGAACCCGGCTCCGGCGGTGCGGCTGCCCGAGGAGCTGCTGAAGCTGGTCGATGTTCTGACTCCGAACGAAACGGAGTTCGCTTTCTTATCGGGACGACCGGTTGCGGAAAGTGAGGAGGCGCTGCGAGAGGATCTTGCGGCTTGGCAGGACCGGTACGGGGGACGGGTCGTCGTGACCCGGGGGCCGGCCGGAAGCTCGTATCTGGAGGAGGGGGAGCTCCGCACTGCATCGTCCCTGCAGGTGGAGGTGGCGGACACGACCGGCGCGGGAGACGCCTTCAACGGGGCGCTGGGCTTCTGTCTGGCGTCCGGGAAGTCGTTCGGCGAAGCGGCGGTTTTTGCCTGCCGGGCTGGCTCCTTGTCCGTTACAAAGTTCGGAGCTCAGGGCGGACTGCCCAGCCTAACGGAAGTAAGGGCCACCTACGATTAACGGTTGTGCGGCATGGCCGGAAGGGGAATTCTCCCTTCCGGTTTTTTTTGCTGTGGACGAGGCTGCTGGCCGCGGGAGATGTGGAGCGTGAAGGCCATGGATGGCCTTTAATCCATGGCGAAGCTGGAGGTGGGGGAAATGAAGGCCACCGGTGGCCATGAATGCCGTGGCTGGGGACTGTGGGCTCCGGGGAAGCAGGAATGGTTTTATCAATATATAATCTTAAATAAAAATTTATATAAAATTATGCCTTGATAAGTTCCCTTTCCGACTAAAATATGGTAACCTGAAAAGGCGAACTTTTGTTCTGGTCAAGGAGGCTCCCGAATGCTGATCGTAAGGTCGGAAATCGATGAAGTGATCGAATATATCCAAGCCCACTTGTACGACCCGCTGCCGTTGAACCGGCTGGCCGGCCACATCTCCTACAGTCCGTCCCACTTTGCTCGGATCTTCAAGGAACGGACCGGGCTCCCGCCGCTCTACTACGTCTCGTCGCTTCGGCTGCAGAGAGCGAAGGATCTGCTCTTGCGCACGACTCTGCCGATCCGGGACGTGGGACTGGAGATCGGCCAGCAGAGCTTGGGAACCTTCACGACCCGCTTCACGGAACGGGTGGGGGTCACGCCCTCCGAATTCCGCCAGTCCGCGCTTCAGGGGGATACACCGCTCCAGAGCCTCCGCAGGCTCCGGCATTGGCATGAGCCTGAGCTCCGTAATGATCACGGCTTGTCCCAGGTTCACGGGGCTGTCCACGCAGAGGTCCCCTTCCAGGGGATCGTTCTGATCGGGTTATTCCCCAAACCGATTCCAGAGGGGATGCCCCTGTACGGCACCGTGCTTCCGGGAGCGGGAAGCTTCCGGTTTACCGGTGTGAAGCCGGGAACCTATTACTTGATGGCCACATCGGTAGCCTGGGGCATGCAGGCGATGGATTTTTTGCTGCCGCATCATACGCTGCGCTCCCGTTCCAAGGAACCGGTCCGGGTGGAGCCCGGCAAGCCTGCGCCCCATCGGATATTGACCCTGCATCCGCCCCGAACGGATGATCCGCCCATCCTGATCTCCATCCCGCTTCTTATGAACACGTTCCTGAAGCGCGTCGCTCAGGATGGCGATCGGTGAGAAATTGTTCCCGCGGGAAGATGCTACAATGATCCAAACGACTGAAGGAGGTCAATAACGATATGCATGCGGTAGAGAGCAAGGAAAATCCGGCGGCGTCTGCCGCGCCGGGAATGAGAAAGAGCGTGCTGTGGATTTACTATGTGATCTTCTTCGCCGTCTTGAACGAATCGGTGTTCAATGTATCGACGCCCAACATCGCGGAGGAATTCGGACTGGACGCGTCAGGCGTTAGCTGGGTCGTGACCATCTTCTTCATCGTCTTCGGCATGGGCACCGTCATATTCGGCAAGCTGGCGGATATGCACAGCATCAGACGGCTGATCACGATCGGGATATTGGTCTACTGCGCAGGATCGTTATTGGGCTTTCTGCTGCAGAGCTGGTATCCGGCCGTCATCCTGGCCCGCGCGGTACAAGGAGCGGGAGGGGCGGCGATCCCAGCTTTGGTTTTCGTCATGGTTGCCCGATTCTTCAGCCCGGAGGAGCGGGGAAGGATGTTCGGCATCATCACCTCGACCGCCTCGTTCGCCGTCGGAATCGGCCCTGTGCTGGGGGGCTATATCGCCGGCTCCTTCCATTGGACCTACCTGTTCCTGATCCCGCTTCCGGTGCTGGTGGCGGTGCCGGCTCTGCGCAAGCATCTGCCCGATGAGGAGAAAGGTGAGGGACGGCTTGACCTGCCGGGGGCGCTGCTTCTGGGTTTGGCCGTATCGATGCTCATTCTGTTCACCACGAATACGAGCTGGATCTATCTTCTGTTGACGGCGGCGGCGCTGGCCGGGTTCATCGTACGCATCCGAAGGGTCCGGGAGCCCTTCGTCGATCCGGAGCTGTTCTCGAATCCGCTCTACCGGAGCGGCCTTATTATCGGCTTCATCATCTTTGGCACCGTCATGTCGGTCATGTTCGTCATCCCTCTGATGCTGAACGGCATCTACCGCCTGGACACGAGCAGTATCGGACTGGTCATGTTCCCGGGGGCCTTCAGCGCCGTCATCTTCGGGGGCGTGGCGGGGAGGCTGACGGTGAAGAGGGGCAGCCATTTCGTGGTCTACCTGGGTCTCGGGTTCATCGCCTTGAGCCTGCTCGTACAATCGTCGGCCATCGGCCTGTGGGTCTGGTACATCGGTGCAGCCTTGGTGCTTATGTATATCGGATTGTCCTTCGTCCAGACGGCGTTGACGGAGAGTGTGACGCAGATTCTGCCGAACCGTCAGATCGGCGTCGGCATGGGACTGTTCAACATGATGTCCATCATCGCGGGAGCACTAGTCACATCCCTGGTGGCCAAATCCATGGAGGCCGAACTGTTCGCCTTCAAGCTTCACCCGGCCATTACCAATGAGCAAGCTTACCTATATGCCAATATGATCCTGTTCTTAAGCGTAGTGGTTATGGGGAGTGCGGTGTTGTACGTTCTCTCGTTCGGCAAAAAGTCGCCCCAGCCCGCACACGGTCAGGGTTGAGCACACAAGAACAGCCGGGATGTGTCCCGGCTGTTTTTGGTAAGCACGGAGAGAACCCTGCGCTGCACCCGGAGGGACTACCCGGTTGCTATTAGCACATGGAACCTGTTACACTAGGTGCGATGATTGATTAATCACTAAATCGTGTAAAAGGGGAGTGCAAAGCATGTCCAAGAACGAAGCCGTTTCGGTGAACCGGCGAATGGAGATTATCTCGGCGGCTATTGAAGTGTTTGCAGAAACCGGCTATTACCGGACGACCACCATGCAGGTAGCCAAGCGGGCAGGGATCTCGCAGCCGTACATTTTCCGCTTCTTCGCCACCAAGGAGGAGCTGCTGCATGCCGCACTGGAAGCATCTTGGCAGCGGATCGCCGAATCCTTCCGCAGGGTCATCGCCACGGCAAGCTCCGACCGGTTGGAGCAGGAGCTGATTGCCGCATACGTGGAGATCATGAATGTGCACCGCTCGGAGACGCTGCTCCAGATGCAGGCTCATACGATTCAGGAGGAGCCGATCCGCTTGGCGATGCAGGCAGGCTACAGAGAGATCCGCGGGATCGTGCTGGAGGCCTTCCGGCGCCACGAAGTACCGGACTCCGAGGAGAGGACGAAGCTGTTTCTCGCGAGGGGGATGCTGTGCAACATCTCGATGGCCCTGGATTTGCCGGAGCTGATGGAAGGGTGAAGGGGCGGGATGCCTCTTTTTCAAAAATAGTGATTGATCAATCACTAACCGTGTGGTATAGTTGTTCTAACAAAACAGTGATTGATCAATCACTAACTGAAATGGAGGATGGTTCGATGAAAAAGGCGATTGTAATTGGAGCGACTGGCGGTACAGGTGCTGTGATGGTGGAGGAATTGGTGCGTCGGGGGATACCGGTTATTGCTTTCGGCCGTTCCCGCTCGAAGCTGGAGCAGGCGGCCGCACGCTTGGGCCATCCCGCCAACATGGAAATTGCGGTAGGGGATGCCTTCCGTACCGAAGACCTGGAAGCGGCGTCCCAAGGGGCGGACGTCATGTTCCATTGCGCGAACGTCCCCTACCACGAGATGGCGGAGCGGCTGCTGCCGCTTGGAGAGGCGGTCATGACCGCCGCGGACCGTCTCGGGATGAAGGTGGTGGTCGTCGACGGGATCTACCCCTATGGGAAAAAGCAGTCGGATCCCGTAACCGAGGAGCATCCGAAGGCGCCTCATACCCGGAAGGGACGGATCCGGTTGAATTTTGCCAACCTGGTGTTTGACCGCCGATGGCGGCATGCGCGCCCCCTTCTTGTCCGATTGCCGGACTACTATGGGCCCACGGGAAACCAAGCTTCTTACTTGGGAGGAACTCTTGAAGCCATCGCGAAGGGGAAAATGGGATTCTTCATCGGGAACATGGATGTGCCGAGAGAGTATGTGTATCTGCCTGATGCGGCGAAAATGACGGTGGAGCTTGCTCTGCACGATCACGCATACGGCCAGGAGTGGAACATACCCGGGTCGGGCGTCATCTCCGGTCATGAGATCGTCCGGCTCGCACGGAAGGCTGCCGGTGTGGCGAAGCCCGTCCTGCCTCTGGGAAGAATCGGCTTATCCGTGCTGGGGTTGTTCGTTCCGGTCATGAAGGAAGTGGTGGAAATGCTGTATCTGACGGAGGAGCCGCTGCGCTTGAGCGGGGAGAAGTATGAGCGGCATATCGGCCCGATCCCGGCCACCAGCTACGAGGAAGGTATTGCCGCTACCGTGCGGCATTTGAAGGGAAGATGAACCGTACGGTTGAAGCTTGAACGGAACAGACCGATTGCCGGTAACCCGGAATCGGTCTTTTTTTTAGTTGTATGTAAAGTTTGTTTGACATTAAGTATGATATGTATTACATTGTGTATAACAGACATGACTTCGTGTCCAATTTAACGTACAGGTGGTGTTGGGAATGACCTATCAAGAAAAGAAAAGCATTGTCTCCTTGATCAGCGCAATCGTCATATTCGGTTTGTATGCCGCGTACATGGTCCCCCGGTATCCCGGAGGGGGAGACAGTCCCGAAACCCTGCATTATTGGGGTTCCTATGTGCTTTTGCTGACGTTGTTCTCCATCCTTGCGCATATTGCGATCGGCATAGGGTTCAACATCGTCTACCGGATCACAACCGGCGAGAAGGAGCCTTCCTTCCAGGATGAGTTGGATACCCTTATTGGTCTTCGGGCCTTCCGGAATTCCTTCTTCGTGTTCGTTATCGGCTTCCTGCTTGCCATGGGAGCCCTGGTGGCGGATCAGCCCTTGCGGGTCATGTTCCTCCTCTTGATCGGATCGGGATTCGTATCCGACTTGACCGGCTCCGTGACGAGATGGTACCACTACCGGAGAGGCGTGTAAGATGGGCAAAAATCTGGTCGGCAATCACATTCGAACCTTACGCTTTCATCATAACGAGATGACGCAGCAGCAGCTGGCCGATATGGTCGGCGTAACCCGGCAAACCATCGTCGCCTTGGAGAAGGGAAACTACTCTCCCTCCCTGGAGCTGGCCTTCCGCATTGCCCGTGCCTTCCAGCGTCCGCTGGAGGACGTATTCTATTATGGAGATGAGGGAGAAACAAAATGAAATCCAAGCGGTTGTCCGCCACCATGACAGGGATCTTCTTTATTGCTGCGGCGCTTTCGTCCATTGTGGGTCTGATCCTGTATGATCCGATTCTGAACGGCGCCGATTACCTGCAGACGGGCTCCGCTCACAGCAATCAGATTATTCTGGGCGCACTGATGGAGCTTGTGCTGGTCGTATCCGCCGTCGGCACCTCCATCAGCATGTTCCCCTACCTGAGAACGTATAACGAGACTCTGGCGCTCGGCCATGTCCTCTTCCGTTTCCTGGAAGCTGTAATCATCACCATCGGCATCGTCAGCGTGCTGTCCCTCTTGACGCTAAGCCGGGAATTCGTATCCTCCGCATCACCGGACACCACCGCTTATCTCGCATCCGGAACCGTGTTGAAAGCCGTGCATGACTGGACTTTTATGCTGGGGCCTAACTTTATGCTGGGCATCAATACGATGCTGTACAGCTACATTTTCTTCCGAACCAGACTTGTGCCGAGGGCCATCTCCACCTTAGGCTTAACCGGCTCCGTGCTGGTCTTCGCGGCTGCCTGTCTCGAAATGTTCGGCGTTTTCCCGCAGCTCTCGGTCTGGGGAGCACTTCTGTCGCTGCCGGTGGCGGCCAACGAGATGATTCTGGCTGTATGGCTCCTTGCCAAAGGCTTCCGTTCATAGGAAGCGGCAGTGGACGACAAAAAACCAAGGAGCTTAGCGAGGAATATCCGCTTAGCTCCTTGGTTTCTTTTGCATGTTTGATTAGGCCGCACGTCTCTTTACGGCAGAGGCTTCACGGTGACGATGAACGCTTTGGTATCGGCCAGGCCGCCCTTCGTAAGGATGGCGGTCAAGACGACAGAAACCTCGGCGCTGCCGGCAGCGGGCCGGGTAACCGCTCCGCTGTTGGAGATGACGGAGGTGTTGCTGGAGACCCAAGTGATGGCCGTGCCGTTGGTGCCTGTAAGGGGCAGCGTCAGATTCTGGGTCACTTGGGCGGCGCTGTCACCACTGGCGAAGGTCAGAGCCAATGCCGCTTTGTCTGCTTCGACGGCTTGGGCGTCGGTCAACTGCTGTTTGACGGTCAACGTGAAGGTCTTCAACTCCGTGTAGCCGCCGGAAGTGATCGTGGCGTTCAAGACCACATTCACGTCACCTTGGCCGGCAGCCGGCCGGACCACTGTCTTGCCGTCGTTGGAGATAACGGCGGGATTGCTGGAGAACCAGGTCACGGCAGATCCGTTACCGCCGGCAGCCGGCAGTGAAAGGGCGCGGGTTACGCAGGAGGCCGAATCGCCAGCAGCGAAGCCGACGGCCAAAGACTCCTTATCGGCAGCCGCCTTCTGAGCCTCGGTCAATTGCTGCTTGACGGTCAGCGTGAAGGACTTGGTATCCGAGACGGACCCGGACGTAAGCACGGCTGTCAGAACCACCGTGGCGTCGCCGGAGCCTGCGGCAGGACGGGTTACCGTCTTCCCGTCATGGGAGATGACGGCGGTATTGCTGGAGATCCAGATGACCTTGGACCCGTTGGTCCCGGTGGCGGGCAGGGTCAGCGGCTTGGTTACGCTGGCGGCCGTATCGGGTTCCGTCAAGGTGATGGACAGATTCGCCTTGTCGGAGGCAACGCGCTCCGCATCGGTGTAGCTCGCCTTCACGATTACGGGGAAGCTCTTGGTATCGGTTACAGAGCCGTACGTGACCGTAGCGGTCAGCGTAACCGAAGCATCACCGGCGCCTGCTGCCGGACGGTTGACGGTCTTGCCGTCATGAGAGATGACGGAGGGATTGCTGGATACCCAAGTGATGACGGTGCCATTGGAGCCCAGCACCGGCAAGGTCAACGGTCCGGTCACGCTGGCGGCCGTATCGCCGGTCTTGTAGGTGATGGCCAGCACCGCCTTGTCTGCTGCAACACGCTGGGCATCGTTGGTTTCGGCTTTCACTGTAACGGTGAAGACTTTGGTCTTGGAGACGGAGCCGTACGTGACGGTGGCCGTCAATGTGACTGCTGCATCCGGCTGGCCGGCCGCCGGACGGTTGACCTCCAGACCGTCATCGGAGAGGACAGTAGGATTGCTGGATGCCCAAGTAATGGTGGAGCCGTGTGCACCTGCGACGGGCAGGGCCAAAGCGCGGGTTACGCTGTCCTTGGAGTCGGAGGCTCCGTATGTAACGGACAGCTTGGCCCAATCGGCCGCCACGCGCTGGGTGTCCGTCCATTCCTCATGATGACTTCTCTCTTCCTTGCGTTCAAGGGCACGGCGGATGGCTTCCCGGGCCTTGTCGTTCTTGTTGCCCCGTTCGAGGGCGTTTTCCAATCCGGTCTTCTTATTCTGGTGCTTCTGCATATCGTCCGGCTGCTTGGCGTAGGCGGAGCCAGCCAGCATCAGGGACAGCGCCGCCGTACAGAATACGATCTTCTTCTTCATCCTTCGTTCCTCCTTGACCTTCAATACTGGATTGCCCTAAAGGATTCGGAGGAGGAAGTATATTGATGGGGGTGACCGTGGAACTATTTCAATGATTTACCGGAATCCGCCTGTTCTGTTTGGACCTGGTAATCACTGGATACATACGTGACCGCCTTCGGAGTGGTCAGTACCTCAGCATAGGACATGCCGGGCTGAGGGTCGGTCAGCTTGTAGGTGACGATGGCCTTGCCGTCCTCGCCGAACCGGATCCCCGTGATGGCGATTCCATAGCCGGCGTTAGGCTTTTCCCCGCGGGACAGGGTAATGCGGTTCAGACCGTCGGCGATCTTCTCCACCGTCAGCTCCACCTGCTCCGCAGGCGCCGGCTTCTCCGCGTGGGCCTCCTTGAAGGCAAGTGCCTTATTCAGCCACACCGCAGCCTGGCCCCGTGTCAGCTCATCCTTCGGATGAAAGCGGCCGTCCCGGTCCAGCTCCGCAATCTTATAGAGCAGGAGACGCTGCAGCGCGCCTTGGTATTCCGGGGTAATCTGATCCTCATCCTGGATGTGGATATACATCTTGATCAGCGGATAGTTGCCCTGCTTCTCCAGCGTGCGCACCAGAAGCTCGCCGAACTGTTCCCGGGTCATGGGGGCGGTGGGATTCACGTCGCGGGGAAGCTCCATGCCCTTCACCTGTGCAATGATGAAGGCCTTCGCATACCAAGCGTCATTCGGCACGTTCGTGAAATAATCCGAGGCTAACGGCTGCTTGATGAACCTGACATTGTCTATGTTCAGGCCGAAGGCCTTCACCAACAGCTGTACGCCTTCGGCATACGTAATCTTGCCCTTCGGCACAAAGTGCTGGTCATCCACGCCGCTGACGATGCCGCGTTCCTGCAGAGCCTGCACGGCTGCACTGTTCTCCGGGTCCAGATCGTTGAAGGCAAATGCCGTGCCAAAAGTCAAGCTTCCCACCAACAGGGAAGACAAGGTAAGGGCGGTCCACGTTTTCTTCGTATTCATCTTCATCACTCCTTGAATGTTCTGGCTTGTGTGCTCGAGCACTATCCTTAACGAAGCGTCTTCCCAAAAGGTTGCACCTTATGGGTTCAGCTGCTTGATCCAGCTCCCGATATCGCGGTTAAGGGCCGTCAGATCCGGGACGGGGACCGTTTTATCACTCAGCTGGTAACCGGTCTTCAAGCTCAGAATTCGGGTGATGCTTTCGTCGATCCGCTTCTCTGTAAGAGCTCCGCTCCGGACGCTCCCGAGCAGCGTGTCGAAGACCAGCCTCGCATCCCCATAGCCGTGTCCCACCAGCAGAATGTCGCTGCCGGCCTTCACGGTGCTTACTGCTGCGGCAGCCAGGTCGTAGTGCTTCTTGATGGCGCCCATGCCCAAGTCATCGGTAATGACCACACCCTTGTAGCCCATCCGCCCCCGCAGCTCCCGGCCGATAATCGCCTCCGACAGGGAGGCGGGCTTATCCGAATCCAGCTTGGGAAACAGTATGTGGGCGACCATCACCGCCTCCGCATTCTCCTTGACGGCAGCCTCGAAGGGCTGCCATTCCAGGGCGCGAAGCTGGGCCGAAGTCTTGTTCACCACCGGTAGCTCCAGGTGGGAATCGACGGAGGTGTCTCCGTGGCCGGGAAAATGCTTGACTACAGGGATGATCCGCTCCCCGCGAAGGCCCTTCAGCTCCGCGATGCCCAGCTTGGTCACTTTATCCGCCGTATTCCCGAAGGAGCGCTCGCCGATGACCGGATTGCCGGGGTTGCTGTTGATATCCAAGACCGGAGCGAAGTCCATATTGAAGCCCGCCGACCGCAGCTCCCGGGCCAACAGCCGGCCCATGGTTCCGGCCAGCTCCGGGCTGCCGCTCTTGCCGACGGCTGCGTTGGCGGGAATGGCGGCGTATTCCTTCGGCAGGCGGCTGACCTTGCCGCCCTCCTGGTCCACGCTGATGAAGAGGGGAGCGGGACTTCCCGCATTCGCCGTCTTCAGCGCGTTGACGAGAGTGACCGCACTCTCGAGCGACTTCAGGTTGTTGGCGTATAGAATGATGCCTCCCACCCGCCGCGAGGCGATCATCGACTTCGCATTCTCGTCCAGCTCGGTGCCGTCGATTCCGGCCAGAATCATCTGGCCGATCTTCTCCTCCAGCGTCATGCGGGAAAGCACGTCCTGTGCGGAGGAACCGGTGGATCCCGCAGTTGGGGCAGACGGAGCCGGCTTGGGCGTAGCTGCCGGAGACGGTGCCGCTGAGTGAACGGACAGGGATGGAGAGACGGTGGGGGAGGAGGTTATGGCAGGAGATACGCCGGACGCTTCTCCCGCAGATCGGCCGGAGCCGCAGCCGCCGGAGAGCAGAAGACCTGTCAGACAGAGGAGCAGGGCGATAGGTTTGGACATGGGCGGTGACCTCTCTTCATTAGGAATGGATAACGGATCAGACCGAATGTAGGTTGGACGGCAGTCAATCCCGTTCGGTTCATGTGCTTGTCTGTTCCCCATTATCGTCCGGTTACATACCAGCTAATCATACTATGGCATGAATATATAATTACTATATGTCTCGACATAAATAATCTGAGAAAAATATGAATGGTTGTCTTATAATAAACAACAAAGCACCGTGAACCCAAACCAAGGAGTGGACATCGATGGGGATATCGATTCAGAAGAGCGAAGGCAGGACGGACCGCCCGGAGGCGATCGTCCGTGACTATATCGAAGAGGTGCTCCGGCTGCATGAGCAGGGACCTCTGGGAGAGACATCCCCGTTGTTCGCAGACGGGTTCCATGTGGATTCCCGGGAGCCGTTCCGTTGGCTCTGCGAGGGGGAGCAGTGGACGCTGTCCAATCTGGCCAGCCAGCAAAATTGGCTCCGCACCCTGTGCGCCATGAGCGCGGTAAGCGGCGATTCCGGGTACCGCAAGAAGGCAGAGGATACCGTCCGCTATGCGATGAGCAGTTTGCGGTACGGCAAGCTGCTCCAATGGGGCGGGCATCTGGCCTACGATCTGTCGGGACGCCGGGTCGTCCATGCACCCGACAAGGGGCCGCAGCACGAGCTCAAATGCCATTATCCGTTCTATGAGCTGATGTTCGACGTGGATCCGGCCGGAACGAAGGAGTATATTGAAGCATACTGGAACAGCCATGTGACGGATTGGGGCAATCTGGAATTCAGCCGTCACGGTTTGCCGGCGGAGGAGCCGGCTCAAGGCGGCGTATGGGACCGGGTGTATGCGGGCGGCGAGCCCTTTTTTACCGCGAAGGGGTTGACGTTCATCAATGCGGGCAGCGACCTATATTATGCGGCAGGGATGCTCCACCGCTTCACCGGTGATCCCAAGCCTCTGACCTGGGCCAAGAGGCTGAACGGACGCTATACGGATTCCCGGAACCCGAAGACCGGCATGGGCGGATACCAATTCAGCATCTCCGTGCTGCCGGGTGTCCGCGGCGACCGGGCCATCGAGCAGTTCGGGGAGCAGCTGAAGGAGCATGCTCCGCTGGAGGGGACGCTGTCCGTCGCCCGCCAGGTCGTGGCCATTACGGGCAAAGCGGCGATCTGCCGCATGGTGATGGCCGAGAAGCTGGGGGCGGCCGGTCAAGAATTTGCGGACACGGCCTTGGAGGACCTCCTTGCATACGGTACCTACACCTACGATGCGGAACAGAATCTCATCCATCCGGTCTTGACGAACGGAACCCGTCTAACCGGCCTCATCATGGAGAAATCCGGCTATTACGGCAAGGCGGGCGAGCCTCTTCAAGCCATGCCGGCCAACGCGCTGATGCTCTGGTCTTATGCCCTGGGCTACCGGATCAGCGGGGAAGCAAGGCTCTGGTCCGTCATTCGGGGGATGGCGGCGGGGAACGGCTTGGGGGACTTCGGCGCGGACGGCCGTTCGAGTCCGCAGGTGAAGGCGGATACGGCGTGTGCCGACCCGTACGCCATCTTCGCGCTTCTGGAGCTGCATAAGGCCACCGGCTGCAAGGATTATCTGAAGCTGGCGGATGCGGTTGCGGCCCACGTGATCCGCCGTCATTACCATCACGGCCTCTTCGTTCGCTCGGAGCAGCACCTGTATGGTAAACTGGACCATATTGCTCCGTTGGCGCTGCTTCACTTGGCTGCGGAGCATCGCGGCATCCGGGAGGAGCTTCCATCCTATTGCGGGGGAAGCGCGTTCTTCGGATCCGCGTATGACGGCATGGGCCACATGATGGACCAGCAATTCTATGATTCGGTCATGCGTTAATTCTCTGGAGGTGCTTCAAGGTTGGGCGAATGGTTCCCCAGGCAGTACGATAGGCTCATGGCGCCTCTGGAGCGCAGGCGGCTGCAGGAGGTCCGCAGGGCGCTTGTGGGACAAGCCGCCGGCCGCGTATTGGAGATCGGCTCGGGCACGGGCTTGAACTTTCCTTATTATGCGCAGGCGGAGGAGGTAACGGCGGTAGAGCCCGGTGAGAGGATGCGGGAGCATTCCTTGGTCCGGGCCGAGGCGGCGGACGTTCCGATCCGGGTGGTGGACGGAAGCGCGGAGAAGCTGCCCTTCGGCGACGGCATCTTCGATACGGTCGTCTGCACGCTCGTGCTGTGCACGGTGGAGGATCCGCTGCGGGTGCTGGCCGAGCTGCGAAGAGTCTGCAAGCCGGGCGGACGGCTTCTGTTTCTGGAGCACGTCCGGCTGGAGCGCCGGCCTCTCTTGGCCAAGCTGCAGGATGTATTGACTCCCCTATGGAAGAGACTATGCGACGGCTGCCGGTTGAACCGGAGCACGTCGGACCTCATTCGCCGGTCCGGAATCGAAGCGGTGCGGACCGAGTCGTTCTACGGCGGGCTGTTCCTGATCCTGGAGGGCCGCAACGGCGCGGAAGCTTCGGCCATCCACCTCTCCTAATAATTAGCACCCTGCGGCGGTGCTCATCCTTCCAAGAAACCCACATCTTTTTCAAGATGGCGGGTTTCTTTTTTTGTTTTCAGGAGCGAGTGCTAGAAGCTCCGCCGGATCATCACGAGGAAATGATCACATCATCAAGACTCGACATTATGTTACATTAACTGACAAGAAAAGAGCGACCGACGCAGTCATACCTCCTAGCAACTGGAATAAAATCTATTTATAAGGACATAAATATCTTTTTTGCTGACAAAAATAATTGACCGCTGTAAAATCTGTGTTAATATTACTAACATAATTGTAGCGTAAATAAATCTACTACTAGTAAATGGATAAGCGAAGGTGATCCCTGGTGTCCGAGGCGGTATTGGACGTGAAGCAGTTAAGGACGGTATTGAAGGGTAAGAATCGGGACCTGGCCGTCGTGGACGGGATTGATTTCCGGATCGGCAAGAATGAAGTGGTCGCACTCGTAGGGGAATCAGGCTGCGGCAAGAGCATGACCTCCTTGTCCATAATGGGGCTTCTTCCGCGCATCGGCACGGTGGACCAGGGGGAAGTCCGTTTTCAGGGCCGCAACCTGCTGGAGTTGAACAAAAAAGAGATGTCCAAGGTTCGGGGGCATCATCTCGCCATGATCTTTCAGGAGCCGATGACCTCCCTGAATCCGGTGCTGACCATCGGCAGGCAGCTCACGGAAGGCATCCGGCGGCACTTGAAGCTTGGGCAGAAGGAGGCCGAGGACCGCGCTGATCTGTGGCTGAAGCGGGTCGGATTCCCGGAGCCCGCCCGGATCCGCAAGGAGTATGCCCACCGGTTGTCCGGAGGCATGCGGCAGAGAGTCATGCTGGCTATGGCGATGGCCTGCGAGCCCAGACTCCTCATCGCGGATGAGCCCACGACGGCCCTTGACGTGACGATCCAGGCTCAGGTGCTCGACCTGATGCGCAAGCTGCAGGCGGAGAGCGACATGTCCATGCTCTTCATTACTCATGACTTGGGCGTTGTCGCCGAGATGGCCAATCGGGTTATCGTCATGTACGCAGGCCAGATCGTAGAGCAATGCGATGTACGGACCTTGTTCACCGCCCCCCTGCATCCTTATACGGTAGGACTCCTGCAGTCCACGCCCAAGCTCAGGGGATCGGCCGGCCCGCTGGTGCCGATTCCGGGAACCGTTCCGCCTGCCGGCCGGTATTCCTCCGGCTGCCGCTTCGCTGACCGCTGCCGGATGGCCGCACCCGAATGCCGGGCAGCCATGCCGGAGCTTCGCGAAGTGGAGCGGAATCACTTCGTCCGCTGCACTCTAATCTAATGACGAAAGGAGGTACCCCCGCATGAGTTCCCCACTCCTACAGGTGGAAGGGATTAAGAAGGTTTTTCATACGGGTGGCAGGCTGAATAAGACGTCCATCCATGCGGTGAACGGAATCAGCTTCTCGGTCAAACCCGGCGAAACGCTGGGCATTGTTGGTGAGTCCGGCTGCGGCAAGTCTACGGTCGGCAGATTGATTTTACGATTGACAGAATTGACCGACGGTGAAATTACCTTTGAAGGGAAGTCCCTTAGCAGAATGAAGCCTGGTGAGCTTAGACGGTTCAGGCGGCAGCTCCAATGCATCTTCCAGGATCCCTACGCTTCCCTGAATCCCCGGATGTCCGTCGGTAAAGCTATCGCCGAGCCCATGGTGGTCCACGATAAGATCAGCTGGAAAGAAGCCATGGCCCGGGCTGAAGAGCTATTGGTCACGGTCGGACTCAGCAAGGAAGCGGCCGCCCTCTATCCGCACGAATTCTCAGGCGGCCAGCGTCAGCGGATTGCCATCGCCCGGGCTCTTGCCCTGAATCCGAAGCTGATCGTGGCCGATGAAGCCGTGTCCGCCCTGGATGTCTCCATCCAAGCCCAGATCGTCAATCTCCTCTCGGAGCTTCAGGCGAAGACCAATGTCTCCTATCTGTTCATCTCCCATAATCTTAGCATTGTCCGGCACATCTCGGACCGCGTGGCGGTCATGTATCTGGGCAAGATTGTGGAGCTGGCGGACAAGAACGACTTGTATGACACACCGAAGCACCCATACACCCGGGCGCTCCTGTCCTCCGTACCGGAGCCGGATGTGGACGTTCACCGGGAGCGCATTCTGCTCACCGGCGAAGTGCCCAACGCGGCCCACCCGCCGTCCGGGTGCGCCTTCCATCCGCGCTGTCCTTATGTACAAGACCGGTGCCGCAAGGAAGAGCCGCAGCTAAGGGAAGCCGGCGAGGGGCATTACGCCTCCTGCCATTTCATAGAAAGTCTGTAAGTCCATTTATTCATTGAGAGGGGTAATACCATGTTGCCAATTGCTTCGAGTACCAAGACCAAGGCTCTATTATCCGTTCTGCTGACCGGATCGGTGGTGTTATCCGCCTGCTCGTCCAACAGCAGCGATCAAGCCAAATCCAGCGCCTCTCCGGCAGCCAGTCCCGCCGCATCGGCCGCCGCATCCGCCGCCCCTGCCAAGGCGAAGGTGGACGGAGGAGAAGTGACCACCGCCTACCTGTCGGATCCCCAGGGCTTCATCCGCCTGTGGGCGACCACAACCACCTCCAGCGAGGTGGCTGAGCTGGTGTTCAGCTATCTGTACAAGGTGAATGAGAACCAGGACATCGTGCCGGATCTGGCCACAGGCCTGCCTGTATTTTCGGATGACAAGCTGACCATGACCATCAAGATCCGCAAGGACGCCAAGTTTACCGACGGGCAGCCGCTGACGGCGGAGGATGTGGTCTTTACCTATAATGTGGCATTAAGCCCCGACTACACCGGACCCCGCAAAGGCACCTTCTCGGAGCTCAGCAAGGTGGAGAAGGTGGACGACGAAACCGTCAAATTCACCTTCAAGTCGCCGTTTGCCGGCTACATCGATATCTTCCCGTACAACATCCTGCCGAAGCACCTGCTGAAGGACGTTCCGGTCAAGGAATTGGACAAATCCGAATTCTATAAGAAACCGATCGGCTCCGGTCCTTATAAGCTCGTAGAGTGGAAGACCGGACAGTACCTGACCTTCATCCGTAACGACGCGTACTACAAAGGCAAGCCGGCCATTGAGAAGATCACGGCGAAGATCATACCGGATGCGAACTCCATGATGGCGCAGCTGCAGACCGGCGAAATCAACGTCATCGGCGTACCGGCCGACCAGCTGTCGGTCATCGAGCAGTATGCCAAGACCTCCGGCAAGATCAAGCTGCAGAAGGGAATCGTGACTACCTCCTATTCCTTCGTCGGCTGGAATCTGACCAACCCGCTGTTCGCGGATAAGAAGGTCCGCCAGGCGTTGACCATGTCCATCGACAGACAGGGCATCATCGACGGCGTGGCCGAGGGGCAAGGCAAGATCGTTCACGGCCAGACGGTACCTTCGTATTGGACCTACAGCGACAATGTGCCGAAGTTCCCGTACGATGTGAATAAAGCGAAGAAGACCTTCGAGGAAGCCGGCTGGAAGGACACGAACGGCGACGGCGTGCTGGATAAGGACGGCAAGAAATTTGAGTTCGAGATGCAGGTCAACCAAGGCAACAAGATCCGTGAGAAGGCCGTCACCGTCATCCAGCAGCAGCTGAAGAAGGTCGGCATCAACGTGAACATCCGCGTGGTTGAAGGCTCCGCCTTCACAAAGAACTTCCAGGAGAAGAAGTTCGAATCTATTTACTACGCTTGGAACATTACCGGGGACCCGAATCCGAAGGGCATCTGGCATTCCAGTGAAATTGAGCACGGCCTGAACACCGTTTCCTACAAAAATCCGGAGGTCGACAAGCTCATCGAGGAAGACCTGAAGACCTTCGACAAGAACAAGCGCAAGGAGCTGCTCGGCAAGGTGGACGCCCTGATCTCCGAAGACCAGCCGTATACCTTCTTGTACACGCCTACTACCGTCATGGCATACCCGAGCAATCTGGAAGGCTTCAATCCGCTGCGCGACAGCCTGAAGGAAATCGACAAGTGGTACTTTACCAAATAAGAAACCGGGAAAGAAGTGACCCTCCTTGGCCCTCTATCTGATTAAGCGTGTGCTGAACGCCATTCCGATCCTGATCGGAATTACGATTATCTCCTTTGCGATCATTCATCTGGCACCGGGAGGCCCGCTGTCCCAATTTACGGAGGATCCCACGATCAAGGCGGTCGACATCGAGAATATGACCAAGGCGTACGGCTTGGATAAACCGCTCTACCGGCAGTACCTGGACTGGGTGGGAGGCATGCTGAAGGGTGACTTCGGCACCTCCTTCCAGAAGTCCGAGCCGGTATCCAAGCTGGTGTTGGACCGGATTCCAACCACCCTGCTCTTCACGGTCTCGAGCTTCCTGTTGTCCATCCTGATCGCGGTGCCCTTAGGAATCCTATGTGCCATCAAGGCCAATTCCAAGCTGGACCAGCTGATCTCCGGCTTCACCTTCGCAGGCATTGCGGTTCCCGGCTTCTGGCTGGCGCTCCTCCTCATGATGTTCTTCGCTGTCAAGCTGGGATGGCTCCCATCGGGAGGG
The DNA here is from genome assembly GCF_051594765.1 of Oryzibacillus soli. Lineage (NCBI taxonomy): Bacteria > Bacillati > Bacillota > Bacilli > Caryophanales > Paenibacillaceae > Oryzibacillus > Oryzibacillus soli. Next base: position 179,022 of record NZ_JBPPGJ010000004.1, on the reverse strand, counting down.
CTTAAGACCATCAATGCGGAATTCAGCCTGATGGACCGGATCAAGCATATGATCCTGCCGGTCGCTACGATGACGCTGGGCGAGGTGGCCCTGTGGATTCGTCATATCCGCTCCAGCATGCTGGAGGTCATCCACCAGGACTACATGAGAACCGCCCACGCCAAGGGCCTCCCCAGCTTCCTGGTGCTCTTCCGGCATGGACTCCGCAACGCGCTGATTCCGGTGGCGACGCTGTTCGGCCTGACCCTGGCCGGCTTCTTCACCGGCTCGCTCATTCTGGAGAACATCTTCAGCATTCCGGGTATGGGACGGCTGTTCATCGAATCCGCCTTCCAGCGGGATTACCCCGTCCTGTTCGCTGTCACGACGATGGCGTCCATTCTGACGGTGGTGGGAAGCATTGTGGCGGATGTGCTGATTGCCCTTCTCGACCCGAGAATCAACCTGAACCGTTCACAGGAAGCGAGGGCTTGATGCGATGAATGCTGCTGTAACCGAACCGTTGCCGAAGCTTGCCGTTACGGCCCCCAAGAACCGGGCTTGGGAGCGTTTCAGGAAGAACCGTATGGCTGTCATCAGCCTGGCTATTCTCCTGATCCTGATCCTTCTGGCGCTCTTGGCTCCTGTGATCGCCCCGTTCGACCCCGCGGAGCAGGATCTGTTGAACCGGCTGAAGCCTCCGAGCGCCGACCACTGGTTCGGCACCGATGACTTGGGCCGGGACCTGTTTACTCGGGTGCTGTACGGCGCCCGAGTATCCCTCTCGGTCGGGATCTTCTCCGTTCTGTTCAACGTCATTATCGGTGTGACAGTGGGGGCCATCGCCGGATATTACGGTGGAAAGGTGGACAGCATCCTCATGAGATTCGTGGATGTGATGCTGGCTTTCCCCCAATTTTTCCTGCTGATCACCGTCGTGACGCTCTTGAAGCCCAGCCTGTTCAACATCATCGTGGTGCTGACGGCCTTCGGATGGATGGGCAAGGCCCGGCTCCTGCGGGGACAGATCCTCTCCGTCAAGAACCGGGAGTATATAGATGCGGCCCGATCCATGGGTCTTCCGGACAGGCGCATCATCTTCTTCCATGTGCTGCCCAACGCCATCGCCCCTGTCATCGTCGCGGCCGCCATGAATATGGGCAGCATGATCCTGACGGAGTCGGGGCTCAGCTTCCTGGGCTTGGGCATTCAGCCCCCCACCGCAAGCTGGGGCAATCTGCTCCAGTCCGCCCAGAGCCTGAAGATTATGATCGAGGCGCCTTGGTACCCCATCTTCCCGGGCATGATGATCTTCATTACGATCATGTGCTTCAACTTTGTGGGTGACGGGCTGCGCAATGCCTTTGACTCCAAGTGATAGAACGACAACAAGCTGCCTTCGGGAATCCCGGAGGCAGCTTGTTTGAATTGCAGGAAGACCTGTCAAGCCGCCGTCCGGTCAGATTCTTCCGGGGGCCTGCTGCAGGAGCCAATCCATGCTGGTCATGATCCATTGAACGTATTCGGGCTGGGTGAAGGAGGGACGGTGGTGGCCGGGCATCAAATATACGACATGACCTTCGCCTTGGCGGCGGTACCAAGCGGCAGGGACGCGCTGCCCTTCCCACTCGTACTCCATCAGCAGCTGGATCTGCGAATCCGGGGCGAATGCGAACTGGTAAGGCTCCTCCTCCATGGCGAAGGAGGGAAGGCCGGCTTCCGTAATGGGATGAGAGCCGTTAGCCGCCGGATGGAAGTTCAAGGTCTGGTAAGGCGGATGCCCTGTGAACCGTGCGCCGATGAGCCGGAACAGGCTGTCATGAGCCTGTAGGGAGATGCCGTTATGGAGAACCATGAGGGGGCCTCCTTCCTCCACGAACCGGATCAGTCCGGCTGCCTGGTCGTCGCTGACCGTGCCGTTCCAGCAGTCGGTGTAAGAGATGCACAGATCATAGGAGGATAGATCCTTCAGACGGTCATATTCCTCCGTTCCATTCAGGTTGATGAAGTCCGGCAGAAAGCCGGACAGCTCCTCCAGCAGGGGTGTCACGGGATGGTAGGGGGCGCGATCGCCGGTATCTCCGACGATCAAGACGCGGTACGTATGGTCGTTCATGATATTCTTCTCCTTCGGTTTGCGTCTTACCAGGGAAGGGAACGCCCTTCCTCATCCAAATAGACGGGGGTCTCTCCCATGTAGTTCTTGTGGTCTTGAATCAGCTTCAGCAGCTTATGGGCCGATTCTGCCGGCTCCAGCCTGCCCTCCGTATCCAACCGGCCTTGCATATAGGTTCTGACGTGCCCGGGGTGAAGCGCCATCACCTGTCCTCCAGCGTGCTTAAGCTCATTGTGGATCAGCGCGGATTGCATGTTGAGCGCCGCCTTGGACATGCAGTACGCATACCAGCTGTCCCTCCAGCAGCTCCCAATACTCCCGGCTTCGGAGGATATGTTCACGATCAGCTTCATCCCGCTGTTCATTACCAAGGGGACCAATGCCTGCACCATCCGGAGAGGGCCGAGGGCATTCACCCTGAAAACCTGCTCCATCTCCTCAAAATCCAGCTGTTCCGTCACCTTCGACCGGATGTCGCCGAGGACGGCGGCGTTATTGATCAGAAGGTCCAGCGCTCCGGTCAGGGAGCGTATCCGATCCGCAGCCCGCTCGACACTGGCGGGATCCGAAATATCCAGCCGTATTCGGTGGAGTCTGCCTTCCGAAGAGGCTTCCAGCCGCTCCAATGCGCCGCATTCATCTGCATATTGTCCGGCAATCACCGTCCAGTCCCGGTTCAAGAGCTCCTGAACCAAGGCCAGACCAACTCCCCGATCCGCACCGGTTACACAGGCATAGGAAGTCATCCGAGATCTCCTTCCATGAAATCGCTATCAACCCATTGTAAACCAATCCTGCCTCTTTGAACAGGCGGTGATGGGCAAGGTGAGGGGCGAAGGGAGATAAAATTTATTTTTTACCAGATTTTTGAACCGATGGTATAATGGAAGCTAATATTTAGTCCGTATCTTCGGCATATGGAGAGGCTGCTGTGATCCGATGAGAAGATTAACCATACCGTGCCTGATCTTGGCAGCCGTCCTTTTGCTTCCGGCATGGTTCGGACTCCGGGCGTACCGGAATCATCATGACCCGGATATCATTATGGAGCGAATTCTAAGCGGTAACGGTTATTCGTTTCGTATCATGGAGGAGTCGGTTCCCATGACCCTGCATGTGAAGCCGGAGTGGATCCCCATTGCCGGCAAGGAGCAGAGATTCCTGCACGAGAAGCTGTACGAGGCTTACGGAACCGAGATCTATCTGGAGCAAATCTGGAACCGGGGGGACGATCTTTACTTCGGCTTCCACACGGTCTTCCGGCCGGATGATGACAGAGGGGAGTTCCTGCATAATCAGAGGTTCCTAGGTAACGGGACGGTCTCCACCAGCGGCGGCTTCCGGGAGCTCTTGCCGTTCGATGCAAGCGGCAAGCCGATCGATCCCAGCCAGGGGGGAAGCGGCCCTATGGCGGATTTCTCCTTCAAGGTGAGTACGGAGCAGATCAACCGTCTGCGGGACGGTATCGACGTGTCGTATACGGGAATGAAGCTTTATGAATATTGGAGAAGTGACAGCTGATTGCGGAGCGGGGATACAGAGGGAGGCCTATTATGATCAACCGGATTCATATTCTGGGCGCCTCCGGCTCGGGGGCTTCAACCTTGGGGAAGTCGCTGGCCCGCAGGCTTCCTCATGCTCATTTCGATGGAGATGACTACTTCTGGGCAGAGAAGTTTACGGTACCGCGGGCGCCGGCCGAGCGGATTCGTCTGTTGAAGCAGGATTTGGCTATGCATGACCGGTGGATCTTGTCTGGAGCGGTCTGCGGGTGGGGAGATGAGCTCCAGAACGAGTTGGATTTGGTGATCTTCCTGCACATTCCGAAGGAGGTCCGGCTTCATAGACTGCAGGAGCGGGAGCGGCAGCGCTATGGGGATGCGGTACTGCCCGGCGGCGTTCTGTACGAGCAATCGAGAGCATTCCTGAAGTGGGCTTCCTTGTACGATGAAGCCGGGATGGACGTGAGGAGCCTTCGGCTGCACGAAAGCTGGTTGTCGGAGCTGCCTTGTCCGGTGCTGCGGTTGGAGGGAGATCTGTCCGTAGCCGAGAGGGTAAGCCGGGTGTTGGCGTATGCAGCCGTTCAGGAAAGGGACTAGAGGAGGATTGGCGGGATGACCATCTTCGGAATCATATTGGCCATCATCGTGACCATCGGGTTGACGATGATGATGGGGCCTTATGGGGGAATGCTGATTCTGGCCGTGCTGTTCGGAATGGTCTTCAGCACCCATCTACGCACCAGGGAGATGCAGAAGGATCTGCTGCTGATTAAGGAGAAGCTGGGGATCCAAGACCCGGAGGAGCTGGAGGTCTATCCTGATCCGGAGGAGACGCTGGCTGAAGGGAACGAGGAAGACAAACGCAAGCTCCTCGCCATGAATGAAGAAATCGAGAGGGAGCTCGAAGTGGACTTGGATGCACAGAGGCGGGCTGGCGAAGGAGTGGATGACGCGCCGGCCGGAAGGGCAGAACACGATCAAGCGGACGGAACGAAGAAGGGAAACGATTAGGTAAGGGAAGTCAGATTGCATGAACCATGAAGCCTCACCGGCCACGAAACAAGTGGCAAGTGAGGCTATGGGTCTTTCTTGGCGGGTTATTCTTCCGCGCGGATGGCCATGACGATGTCCATACGTTCGATGCGCTTCATCGGCACCCGGGAGGCCATGAGGCAGATCAGCCCTGAGGCGATGCCAGCGGTGAGGAGGGCTCCCAGAGGGAACCGGTACGGGATGTCCTGGACCGCATTCACATTGGAATAGAACCAATATGCCAGCATCGACCCCACCGTGCCTCCCGCAAGCGTGGCCATGATGCCATACCAGATGCTCTCGAAGACGATCATGCGCCGCATCTGCTTCATCGTCATGCCTACAGCCCGGAGGGTTCCGAACTCCCGGGTTCGGAGGATCAGGTTCGTGCTGATGGTGTTGATGATGTTGATGGCGCTTATGACGGAGATGGCCGCCACCAGGCCGTACAGCAGGATGGAAATCTGAAGTTCGATGACCTTCGTGTCATTGCCGATGTAATCCTGTAGGCGGCCTTCGGGGTTCCGGTCGGATATGGCTCTTAGCTGTGGCTTTACGGCCTCCGGATCGGCTCCATGCTGAAGCTCAACGTCAAACCGGGCATAGTCGCTCCGGCCGGTGATGCGGGTGAACATCTTTTCCGAGGTGATGATCTGATATTGGAGGGAGCCGATATACGGGGAGCCGTCCAGGATGCCCAACACCTTGACTTCCCGGGCTTGCGCCAGACCGGTACCGGAGGCATCCAGCTCGCCAAGCCGGATCGTGTCGCCGATCTTCAGATCGGTGGGCACGACTATTCCCTTGGACGTCTCCAGCTTCTGGAGCACCAGAACGCCGTTGTCTGCATCCATCCGGTCCGAATCCAAGCTTCCCTTCACCAGATAAGGCTCCAGCAGGGCCAGGTCGCGGGGAGAATAGGCTTGAATCGTGGTCGCGAACGGAACGGTCTTGAATTCCATCCGGTCCTTCCGGTATACGGGCGTCAGCTGCTCCGCCGCGACCTCCGCATACCGGTTCACCTGTTCCATCGTCCGGTAGACCCGCTCCACGCCTGGAACGGCGGCAACGGCTTCGTAATCCTCCACGCTGTAGCCTTGAGCCTGCCGATCGAAGGTCGTAAGCTGATAGTCCTTAGAGAACCCGCTGGATTCGGCATCATGGATGAACTGAAGGAAGGAGGTGAAGAACACATAGAGCACGATCCCGATGGACATGGATAACAACGTGACCCGATACCGTTTCCGGTTCCGCTTCAGATTGTCCTGCGACATCCTAAGGACGATGCCCCGGGGGAAGAACCCGCGGAACTTCCGGCTGCGGAAGGCCTTTTCCTTATTAAAGCGATTGTGGTGGAGAAGTGCCTCCAAGGGCGATACCCGGCCGGCCGCGTAGGCGGGACCGAAGGCGGAGATCAGGACGGTGGCCAGTCCGATCAGCACTGTAGCAACCGGGATATACCAGTGGATCTGAACCTTCAGCATCCCGAGGAATGCACCTTGATCCATCCATGCGAAGAGGGCCATAAGGGCTTCGATGCCGCCCCAGCCCAGCAGGATGCCGGCCGGAATGCCGGCCGCTGCCAGGATGGAGGCTTCCCGTAGGACCAGGCCCCGGATCTGGCGCGGGGTCATGCCGATGGACCTCAGCAAGCCGAACTGTTTGATCCGCTCCAGCACCGTGATGTGAAAGGCGTTATAAATGACGGCCACCGTCGCGGTCATGATGATCGCGATAACGATGGCTTGGGCGAACAGCACGTTCCGGTTCTGCCCGGAATGAGCGCCTTCTCCTAATGCGGTCAGCAGAGCCGTGTTCGGAGCGGTCTGTCCGGCGCCCGCACCGATGGCCTCCGCCGTATCCCGGATAGCGGCTTGGAGCTTGATCCCGTCCTTGAACAGGACGGCGGCATCCCACTCGTTCACGGGAGCCTGGAAGCCCTGCCGAAGCGCATCCGCATACTCCAGCGTCACGATGCCCATGCCGGTGCCGTATTGCTGCGTCTCCATCTTATTCTTGAATATACCGGTCAGGACCACTTCCTTATCCTGCTTCCGCACCGCAGATGAGCTGCCGTCCGCCGGGGCCGGGGCACCGGGCTTCGTATCTGTCAGCGGAAGCTTCAGCTTGTCGCCGATGTGGAGGGATCCCGGCAGATTCTCCAGCATCCATCGCTCCAGCGCGATCTCCCCATCCTTCGCAGGCAGAGTGCCTTCCTCCAGCTCCAGCGACATGACATCCAGGAATTCCGGTCCGCCGCCCGTTACTTGAATGGTAAGACCGGTCCGGACCGGCATGTACCCGGCATCGCGCTTCACGGCGACGGACCGGATCTTCGCATTGTTCTTCAGCCGATCCACCTGCTCCTGCGTCAGGTTCAGGTAAGCGGCATGATAGTTGCCGTGTTGGAGCTTGATGCTCTCGAGCAGGTAATCCTTCAGCGCTTCACCCATCGCGGTGGAGGAGAAGACCAAGGCCATGGACAGCATGATCCCGACGATGGTCAAAAGGGAGCGCCTCTTCTGCTGCTTCAGATAGCGGAGGGCCAGTTGGGTCAGGTTGTTCATGCGCGCACCGTCTCATTCCGGACGATCCGGCCGTCCTCAATCCCGATGATGCGGTCCGCTTGGGAAGCGATCTCCAGATCATGGGTAATGACGATCAGCGTTTGATGGTACTTCGTGACGGTCAGCCGGAGCAGATCCAGCACTTCCTTGCTGTTCTTGCGGTCCAGATTCCCGGTAGGCTCGTCTGCAAGAATGACGGAGGGCTTGTAGGCTAAGGCCCTGCCGATGGATACCCGCTGCTGCTGGCCTCCCGACAGCTCGGACGGAAGATGCTTGCGCCGGTCGCTTAAGCCCAGAATCCGCAGCAGCTCTTCCATATAGCCGTGATCGATGTCCTTGCCGTCCAGCATCAGAGGCAGGAGCATGTTTTCCTCGGCCGAGAGGACGGGAACCAGGTGGAACGATTGGAAAATAAACCCGACCTGCCTGCGGCGGAAGATCGACAGCTCCTCTTCGGGCAGCTTGTAGATGTCCTTGCCGCCGATGATCACTTGGCCCTCGGTAGGCCGGTCCAGACCTCCGAGCAGGTGGAGCAGCGTGCTCTTGCCCGAGCCGCTAGGGCCGATAACGGCGGCGAACTCTCCCTGCTTGATCGTTAGGTCCACCCGGCTTAAGGCATCCACCCGGGCCTCTCCTTTGCCGTAGGACTTGGTCAATCCGATGGTTTCAACCATATTCATGGCAGTCATGCCTCCTTAAGGTGATGCCTTAAGCCTATCAGCCCCGCCTTACGTCCAGATGACGCGGTACCTTACGATTCCGTAAGCTTTCGGGGGAGGGTTGCGGTGAACACGGAGCCGGCTCCGGGGGTGCTGCGCACCGAGAGGAAGCCCCCATGCTGCTCAACGATGGCCTTGGCCAGCGATAACCCGATACCGGTTCCGCCTCCCGGCGAGGCGGAGCGGCCTTTGTAGAAGCGCTCGAACACCCGGGGAAGCTCCTCCGGAGGAATCCCTTCTCCGGTATCCGTGACCACCACACGCGTCAGGACCGATGTTTCCTCCAGCCGTACCTGTACACGGCCTCCGGCTGGGGTATGCTCAAGCGCATTCTTGATCAGATTGCCCAGAGCTTCTCCCAGCCAAGCGGAATCGTGGGGAAGGAGGTAGGTTTTGCCCGGATCATATTGGGTCGACAGCTCGACCCCGAGCTGAACCGCCCGGGCGCGGAAAGCTTCCGCAGCCTCCTGGACGGAAGGGAGGAGGGAGCCCATCTTCATCTCCAGCCGGGTGGAGCCGGCCTCCAGCCGGGCGACGGTCAGCAGCTGGCGGATGAGCCAGTCCATTCTCCCGATCTGAGCCTCGCCCTTCGCCAGGAAGGCGTTGCGCCGGTCCGCCGGCAGAGCGTCATCCTGGGCCAGCTCGATGAACATCTGGAGAGCCGCCAGCGGCGTCTTGAGCTGGTGTGAGATATCGGAGAGGAGGCGCTCCATGGCCTCCTTCTCTTGACGCAGCCGTTCCAAGGTCAGCTCCATGCGGTTGGACATGAGCTGGAATTGGTGCGCCAGCTTGGCGAAGACCCCTTCCGCGGGGCGGACCCACTCCGTGCGGAAATCACCCTCTACGATCCGCTCGGCCCAATGCGCGTAGGTGGAAGCCGTTCGATAGAGGGTGCGGAAGGAACGGCCTGCCGCTCCCAGCAGGAGCGCTGCTAAGAGGAGCTCCGCCGCCATAAGGCCGGCCGCCCCTCTCCACAGGAGCCGGGTCATATCCCGGTCCGTCCGAAGGGGAAGGGAGCGGTCGAGCCCGAAGGCCCGTGCGGCTGCTTCTCCTGCGGCCATCTCCTCCGGAGAGGCTTCCCGGGCGAAGGCTCGGGCAATATCTCCGCTCCATTCGGGATGCTGGAGGGCCAGCTGTCCGATGACCGACAAGTCCCGGGATATCCGGCGCTGGTGCTCGTGCTCTATCATGAGCCACCAGAGCCCTTGGGCAAGGAAGATCAGGACCAAGGTCATCACTAGCAGCCGCTTGGCGAAGCTCCGGAACTCCGGGTTGACCCAGAGCGGCAGGGCGCTCTGGGTTCGAAGAGAGTGCGGCGCGTCAGACATGATGACCGGCACCCCCCGTCTCCAGACGGTAACCGATTCCCCGGACCGTCGTGATGAGCTGAGGATGGGAGGGATCGTCCTCAAGCTTCTCCCTTAGGCGCCGGACATGGACGGACAGCGTATTGTCGTCTACGAATTCCCCCTGTTCATCCCACAGCTTGTCCAACAGCTGCGCACGGGTCAGCGTCATGCCCGGGTGCTTCAGAAGCAGGGCCAACAGGCGAAATTCCACCGGAGTCAAATTTACCTCCGTACCGTGCTTGAATACCTTCGTATCCAACAGCCGGAGCGTAACGGCTCCCGCGCTCAGCAAGCCTCCAGCGTCGGCCTGGGATTCATGGGGCTGAGCTCTGCGAAGAATGGCCTTGATTCGGGAGAGCAGCTCCCGGAGCCGGAACGGCTTCGTGATGTAATCGTCGCCGCCCAGCTCCAGCCCTTGCACCACATTCACCTCTTCGTCGCATGCCGTGAGGAACAGGATGGGCATCCGGGAGAAGCTGCGGACATGACGGCACAGCTCGAAGCCTGTACCGTCCGGGAGCATGACGTCCAGCAGCGCGAGATCGTAGGGGGAGGCAGCCAGATGGGCTTTGGCTTCCGCAACGGAGCCTGCCCGGTCGGTCTCATAGAGCTCCTTGGTTAAGGCGAAAATCAATCCTTCCGCCAGCAATTCGTCGTCTTCCACCAGCAATATTCGGGTCATAGAAGAATCTTCCTTTGTCCATAATGGGTAGGGATGGATATTTCTTACTATAGGGGAATCGGCAGAGCAGGTCCAGTTCGGTCCGGTCGATGGTTCAGTCCGGTATCCATCGAAAAACAATCAAGCAACCGCCATATAAATACGTTATAATATAATTGTACACGTTTTCAGATGATAATTCCGATGAAGCATAGTATATTCATGCTCGAATATACGGAGTTTGAACAGGTAGAGGGAGGTTAACTATGTCTGCGGCTACGGCATTTGCCATCATTGGCGGGGGCTTCCGGGCCGAGTTCTTCGTCCGGATCGCCCAAGCGATGCCCCGGCGGTTCCATCTGTGCGGGGTGGTGCTGCGGGATGAAGAGAAGGGAAGGGCCTTCGAGGAAAAATGGGGGGTTCCGGCATACCGAACCCTGGCCGAGCTCCTGGACCGGCAGAGGCCGGCGTTCGTTATCGTGTCCGTTTCCCGGCCGGCCAGTCCCGGCTTCCTGCAGGAGTTGGCGGACCGGGGGATCCCCGCACTGGCGGAGACCCCGCCGGCGCCGGATCTGCCGGGGCTGCTGGCGCTCCATGAGCTGACCCGGGCGGGAGCCCGGATCCAGGTGGCGGAGCAGTATCAATACCAGCCCCAGCATGCGGCGCAGATCGCACTGGCCCATTCCGGGAAATTGGGCCGCATCACCCAGTGCTGCGTGTCCAAGTCCCATGGGTACCACGGGATCAGCCTCATGCGCAAGCTGCTCGGCGCCGGATTCGAGAATGCGAGGATCCGGGCCGCCCGCTTCCATCATCCGATGGTGAACGGACCGGGGAGATCCGGGCCACCGGCAGAGGACAAGCTCATTACCGTAGAGCGGGATCTGGCTTGGCTGGAATTCGACGGTGGACAATTGGGGATCTTCGACTTTGAGAAGGATCAGCATCGCTCCTGGATCCGGTCCAACCATGTGAATGTGCGGGGCGAACGGGGAGAAATCTATGACAATCGGATCAGCTGGCTGGAGGATCACGCAACCCCGGTGCATCTGGAGCTGATGCGGATCAACAAGGGCGAGGACGGCAACATGGAGGGCTTCCACCTCCAGGGGATCCTGGCGGGAGACAAGTGGGTGTACCGCAATCCCGCGGTGCCGGCCCGACTCTCCGACGATGAGATTGCCGTAGCCGTATGCATGATGAAGATGGCGGATTATGCGGCGGGCGGACCGGAATTTTACGGGCTGCCGGAGGCGTCGCAGGATCATTATTTCTATATGCTCATGGAGCAAGCCATTCAATCCGGGGAAGCCGTACAGTCGGTCACGCAGAGCTGGGTACCGGATCTATCTTAAGGAGGATGCCAACATGCAGGGATCGCATTATGTGGCGGGAACGCCGAATGCCTATATTCAGGAGCCGGGCTTGATCGGACGGGCGGGGGAGTGGATCTCCCGGTTCGGCCGCAAGGTGTTCCTCGTAACAGGCGTCAAGTCTTGGGAGGCTGCCGGAGCCAAGCTGGCGGACAGTCTGGAGCGGGCCGGGATCAACTACCGGGTCGAGCGCTATGGCGGCGAGTGTACCTACGGCGAGGCGGACCGGCTGAAGCAGCTGGTGGAGCCCGGCACGGAGCTGATCGTGGGAGTCGGCGCCGGCAAGGTTACCGATACCGCCAAGAAGCTGGCCAATGATCTGTCCCTTCCGCTGGTGACGATCCCCACCCTGGCAGCCACCTGCGCCCCGGTGACGAACTTGTCCATCATGTACACGGAGGAAGGCGTCTATATGGACTTCCCCGTCTTTTACCGGAATACGCTGCTCACGCTGGTGGATACAGAGGTGATCGCTGCGGCGCCGCCCCGCTATCTGGCAGCCGGCATCGGGGATACCATCGCCAAGTGGGTGGAGTCCAAGGCCTGCTCCACCGGGAAGCCGCAGAATCTGCCCACCATCGGCGGGGTGCAGACGGCCAAGCTGATCTTCGACACGCTGCTGGCGGACAGTGAACAAGCGCTGGAGGATGCCCGTGCCCAGCGGCCTACGCCGGAGCTTCAGCGGGTGATCGACGCGGTGATCCTGTTCAGCGGCATGGTCGGCGGGCTGGGCGAGGACAACTGCCGCTCCGCAGCGGCTCACGCCGTGCACAATGGGCTGACGACGCTCCCGGAGATGCATGCCGCTTACCATGGGGAGAAGGTGGCCTACGGCATCCTGGTCCAGCTGGCCTTGGAGCGTCGGCCTGAGGAGGAGATCCGCGAGCTGACCGGCTTCTACCGCAGTATCGGGCTGCCGGTGAAGCTGCGTGACATGGGACTCGATCGTCCCCTGACCGGCCGGGAGATGGAGGAGCTCATCCGAGTGTCCCTCTCCCCCGAAGGCACCATGGCCAACATGCCGTTCCCTGTGACCGGAGAGAGTCTGGCCGAAGCGATCCGGCAGGTGGAGGCTTGGACGTACTAAGGTTCCACGCATGCGAACAGAAAAACACCCCCTCGAACCCAGGACTTCATGGGATCGAGGGGGTGTTCCTTTCGTTACCAGTTGGAGCCGCCGGAGGAATTGCCGCTGTCCGAGCTTTCGCCGGAGCTGCCGCTATCCGAGCTGCCGGAGCTTCCCGAATCCCAGGAGCTGCCGCCGGAGGATTGCGATTGGGCCTGGCGCTCCTGCTCCTGTCTGCGGCGCTCGGCCTCCTCGGCCTCCAGGAGCTGCCGGTATTCGCGGTCCAGCCGATCCGCCAGACTATCCACCTCCGAGATTCGGCTCATCGCTTCGGCAAATAAGCCCAAGGCCATCAGCCGGCCAATGTCGCTTTCCGCGGAGGAGAGCTGGCCGTCTGAGGCGCCGAGGCGGATTCTGGATCCCGCCCGGGCGGATACGGACCGGTAGCGGGCCAGCGCCTCCCGGTAGCGACGCTCCGCATCTCGCTTCTCTTCGGCCATCCGCTCCACGGAATGACGGAGCGATTCCGCTTCCTTCCGGTATTCCTCCAGCGTATCCTCGATACGGTCGAGGCGGCGGGGCGAACGGCCCAACGCCTCATCGACCTGGTGGTCCGCCTCCTCCAGATATGCCAGCTGCCGCTTCCAGCCCTCGTTCACCGGCAGGCTCTCGTGCCGGATCATGTTCCGGGTATCCTGCTGCAGGCGGCGAAGCTGCTCCGCCCGGCCCGCCGCTTCGGCAAGCCGTCGGTCCAGCCCGGCGATCTCGTCCCTGATCCATCCGCTAAGCCGTTCGGATTCATGCAGCTCCGCAAGATGCCGGTCCAAGGCGGTCCTCGCCAGATCGTATTCCTGACGGCTATCAGCCGTCAGCTCCCGAATCTCCGGCAGCCCGGCAACGGCGGCTTCCAGCAGCCTGCGCATGTCCTTCTCCCCGGCATCCAGTTCCGTCCAATGGGAGGGATCATATTCCCTGCGCACCCGCGCCAGCCCTTCATTCAGCGGGGGCCATTGGGACCGAAGCTGCTCCGAGCGGCTCCCGATGGTCCCGAGATCGCCCGCATTCTGCTCCTTCAGCCGGACCTGGCGTTCCGTTACGGACACGGCGTCGGACAGCAACCGGTCCGCCTCCTCTCCCAGCTTGATGACCGGGTGCATATCGCCCTCCTGAAGCTTCGTCCACAGCTGCTCCATGAGCTGCGCTGCCTGCTCCAGATGGGAATGGGGCTTCAGGCGGCCCACGGCGATGTTGATTCCATGCTCCTGCGTCAACGCGTCGATCCGTTTCCGGGCGTCGGCCATAGCGGACGGGTAGGCATGGTACTTCTCCCGGTGCGGAAGCACCGCCTCCAGCAGCCTTCTGGCGGCGGATAACCGCTCCGCCAGACCTTGAGCCGCCTGCACCGCTTCCACAGGGTCGAAGAGCTTCAGCGCATCGGCCCGTGCATGCTCCTCGAGAAGTCCTTCCGCTTCGGTCCGGAGCACAGGAAGGGGGAAGCCCGTCTCCGCCGAGATCCGCTGCAGGTCCGCCACCAGCTTGGCCAGATCCTCCCGGAGTGCTTGGAGCTGCTCCTTGACGCTGCGGTCCGCTTCGACGATCGCCGCCGTTTCGCGGTCCGCTTGGGCCGCCGCCGCCTCCAGCTGGTCCAGCTCTCCGGTCAGCCGGGCATAGGAGGAGGACCATCGGGCCGGCAACAGCGTATAGCCGGAGGACTGTTCCCGCTGTGCCTCCCAATCGGAGACCCGGATCATCAGCTGGGCCAGCTCCTGGCCAAGCTTCTCGGACAGACGGGCGGTGGTGCCTTCGGACAAGCCGTGGAACGGCCGCAGCTCCTCCTGGATCCGGGCCAAGCTCACGAGGAGGCGGGTGCCCCGGTCCTTGAGCCGCCGAATCCTGCGCTGCATGAACCAGGCGGCAGCCGCCCACACGGCCAGCACGGCCGCAGCACAGCCGGCCAGGAACAGTCCGGCCTGTGCGTACGAGAAGGGACTCGAAGCCGGAACGGGTACGCCGTCCGTTACCGGCGCGACGGGGACGCCCGGGGCTGCAGGAGACGCGGGAGCAACGGGGGCAACCGGCGCAGCTGGAGCCGCCGGTGCCGCAGGCATGACAGGTGCCGAAGCAGCGGGCTCCGGCAGGCGGCGGGTCGCATCCATCAGTTGGATGGCCGCCCGGACATAGTCACCGGCCTTCGCCGACGGGATGAAGTGGACCGTGACGAATTCGTCCAGCTTGGTCTCGTTCGTCACACCGTCGCGGTCGTAATCCGGCGGCAGAGCATCCAGCCGCTTCTGCAGGCTGCTGTTCTTGAAGTTCATCTCGATCCGGTGTTCCCGGTTTGCCAGGAGCAGGAGAATGTCGTTCTCCTGCAGCTTCCACTTCTCGTACGCGGCGGTGGCCAGCGCGGCCGGATTTTCCCCGTCCAGGGAATCCAGGGTCAAGATGTAGAAGGTGTAGCCGGCCCCGGTGGCGCTCGACTCCAGCGACTTCAGCTTGTCCTTCGGGAATAAGCCCGCCTGGTCCGAGACGGAACCGGTACGGTCCGGAAGGGCCGGAGCCGCATTCAGCGTGCCCACGCCTAAGCTCCAAATCAATAAAATCCATAGGATTGTCCATATTTTCTTCATTTGCCAACCTCCGCTCTTCCTCTTCTCCGCATCCTACCACAGCGGCTGAAAATCGCGCAAGGATGAAACGGGACACCCCATCTCTTCGTACTACAGGCAACGGGAAACCGTATCAGAGAGGGGAGAGTGGGATTATGGACGTATTCCCGGGTGGGAAGACGGACCGGCCGGTCAGACCTCCGCAGATGCCTGCTGGTTGGGGGAAGAAGCTCGCGATCGGGGCGGCGGGAGCGCTGGTGCTGGGCTTCGGCTTCAGTACGTTCTATACGGTGCAGGAGCAGGAGCAGGCGGCCATCCTGACCTTCGGGCAATACACGGCCACGCAGGAGAAGCCCGGTCTGCACTTCAAGCTGCCGTATCCGATCCAGCAGGTGAAGACCGTACCCGCCAACCTGACCCAGAAGATCCACATCGGCTACAGGGAGAAGGACGGCCAGACCACTCCGATGCCTGAAGAGGCGCTGATGATCACGGGGGATGAAAATATCGTCTCCGCCGATGCGGTGGTCGAATGGAAGGTGGCGGATCTCCGCGATTACTTGTTCAATATCGAGGATCCGGAGCTGTTCCTCCGCAATGCGGCGGTGTCCGCCATCCGGTCGGTCATCGGGTCTACGAAGCTGGATTATGCCATCACGGACGGCAAGACCATCATCCAGACGGAGGTCAAGGCCAAGCTCGAGGAGCTGCAGACCCATTACCGTACGGGGATCCAGATCATCGACTTGAAATTCCAGGATATTGAGCCGCCCGAGGGGCAGGTTCAGACGGCTTTTAAGGATGTGACGAATGCAAGGGAAGAGAAGAATACGAAGATCAACGAAGCCCAGAAATACGTGAACGACCGTCTGCCCAAGGCGCGCGGTGAGGCTCAGGCTCTGATCGAGAAGGCCGAAGGGACGAAGAAATCACGGATTCTGAACGCCCAGGGGGACGTGGCCAAGTTTAACGCCGTCTACAACGAATACGTGAAGAGCCCCGGCGTAACGAAGAGCCGGCTGACGCTGGAGACGCTGGAGAAGATCCTGCCCCATTCCAAGGTCATCGTGACCGACGGCTCGGGGGATACGGTGAAATACTTGCCGCTGAACGAGCTGTTGACCAAATCCGGCACAACGGGAGGGACGGCTAAATGAAAAAATGGATCATAACCGGCGTAACGGCCGTAGCCGCGATCATCCTGCTTGCCGGATCGCTCTTCATCGTGCGGGAGGGCGAGTATAAGGTGGTGTTCAAGTTCGGCGAAGCCGTGCGGATTCACTCGAACCCAGGCATCAAGCTCAAGGTGCCGTTCATCGAGACGGTGTCGTCCCTGCCCAAGTACCAGAAGATCAGCGACACGCCGGAATCCACCATCATCACCCGCGACAAAAAGCCCATCAAGGTGGACAATTACACCGTGTGGCGGATCAATGACCCGCAGGCGTTCCTGAGGTCTCTGCGGACCGTCTCGGCCGCCGAGAGCCGGATCGGCGACGCGGTCTACAACGCGGTGCGGCGCAAGCTCTCCGAGATCGATTACGGCAGCATCATCAGCGAGAATTCCAGCCGGGGAGACCTAAACGATGAGGTCACCAAGGAGGTGTCGGATATCGTACAGCGTCAGGGCTACGGCGTAGAGGTCATCGACGTCCGCATCAAGCGCACGGACCTGCCGGAGGAGAACAAGCAGAGCGTCTATAACCGGATGATCTCGGACCGTCGCTCCATCGCAGCGGGCTACCTCTCCGAGGGGGATGAGGAATCCCGCAAGATCACCTCCAACGCGGACCGGCAGGCCCAGGAGCTCATCGCCCAGGCGGAGGCCGACTCCAAGAAGATCATCGCCGAGGGCGAGCAGGAAGCGGCGCGGATCTATAATGAGGCGTATGGCAAGGATGCGGAATTCTATAAGCTGTACCGCACCCTGGAGAGCTACGTGACCACCTTCCAAGGCGAGCCGGTCATCATGCTGCCGGTGAATTCCCCCTATACGGAAATTCTGCTCGGGAAGTAAACATCTGGTAATATTCTAAACTCATGGTACACTTGACATAGAGACCGGTCCAAAGGAGAGAGAGCATGTCCGACCATGACGAGCTGGCGGAGCGACGCCGCAAAAATCTGAAGCTCATTCAATTCAGCAAGGACGATCAAGCGATGATCGAGACGGAACGGCCGCAGGAAACCTTCGCGGATGTCGGGGGATTGGAGGAAGTGAAGAAGAAGATCCGGATGAACTTCATCCTCCCCTTGAAGCAGCCGGAGGTGTTCAAGGCGTACGGCAAGGAAGCGGGGGGAAGCCTGCTTCTGTTCGGACCGCCGGGCTGCGGCAAAACCTTCCTCGCCCGGGCGGTTGCCGGCGAGATCGAAGCGAACTTCGTCCATATCGAGCTCCAAGCAATTCTGTCCATGTATGTGGGACAAAGCGAGCATAATCTGCACGATATCTTCGAGCAGGCCCGGGCCAACAAGCCCTGCATCATCTTCATCGACGAGCTGGACGCCATGGGGGGAAGCCGTCATCACATGCGCCAGCACCACGACCGGATGCTGGTGAACCAGCTCCTGCTGGAGCTGGACGGCCTGCAGGCCCAGAACGATCAGGTCTTCGTCATCGGAGCCACCAACACCCCGTGGTACCTGGACTCCGCACTCCGGCGGCCGGGACGCTTCAACCATATGGTCTTCGTTCCGCCGCCGGAGGAGCCGGAGCGCCAGACCATCCTTCAGCTGAAGCTGGCCGGCAAGCCTGCGGATTCGCTCCAGCTGTCCAAGATCGCGGCGGAGACGAAGTTCTTCTCAGGGGCGGACCTGGAGCAGGTGGTGAAGGATGCGGTGGAGTCCGCCATGGAGCGTACCTTCGAGACCGGGGAGATCCAGCCGATCACCCAGGATGACCTCCGGAAAGCGGCCAAATCCCGGAAAGCTACCACCCTGGAGTGGTTCGCGACGGCCCGCAATTACGCCACGTTCAGCGACGTGAACAAGGATTACCAGAATATTCTCGACTATATCAAGCAGCACGGGATCAAGTAGGAGCCGGCGGGAGTTTCGGGAGGGCGTTCGTAAGTGGAACAACGCAGGAATCAGAGGGCATACGCAGAGATCTACCAGCTCATCCAGTGGAAACGCTACAAGGAAGCTCTGCGCGAGGCGGAGCAGCTCCTGGCGGAGGAGCCGGAGGAACCGGACCTGATGGCGCTGATCGGCCGGATCTATCTCTTGCAGGAAGAATACGAGAAGGCGCTGTATTGGGCGAGGGAAGCGCTGCTTCGGGAGCCCGATCATGAACAGGCCTGGAACGTCCGGGTCATCGTGTATTACCAGACGGACCGGGAGCGGGAGTTTCAGGAAGCGGTACAGGAAGCGCTGCGCATCGATCCGTACGAATCGGACTATTATTACTTACTGGCAAACCGGTTGAATAAGAAGGGAAAATTCAAGGAGGCCAAGGAGCAGCTTCTGCTGGCTCTGGAGCTGGCGCCGGAAACGCCGGAATATCTGGCGACGCTGAGCTATATCGAATCGCTTCTGGGGGACATGGCGGAATCCCGCCGGCTGGACCGGCAGGCGGTCCGGTATGATGCGGAGAACCCCCAGGTGCTCCTGTACCTGGCATGGGCGGCCTGCCGGAGGGGAGATTACGACCAGCAGGAGGCATACATGCGGTCGGCGGTACGGCTGAATCCGGAGGATAAGCAGGTTCAGGACGAATATCTGGAGGCGCTGCAGAATAGCAGCCGGATCTACCGGTTCTTCCTCTGGCCGTCCAAGATGCTGCGGCGGTTGAGGACCTGGCAGATCTTCGTCGGCTGGTTCTTCGTCTGGCTGCTGTTCAAGCCGCTTATTCTGCTGTTCCTGGTGCTCTATGTCGTCACCCACTGGTCCACGAAGGCCATCGTTCACGTTCGCGTGTTCGGGTGGAGGCGAAGGGGATCCTAGAATAGGCAGGCCCGGATCCTGGTGATCCGGGCTTGTTCGTTGTACCCGCCCTTAACGTGCCGAGCTGCGGTAGACGCTGGGGGAGAGGCCGATGGCGCGCTTGAACTGCTTGGAGAAGTTCATGAAGTCCATGCCGACGGCGGCCGCGATCTCGGACACGGGCAGCTCGGTGGAGCCCAGGAGCCGCTTGGCCTCCTCCAGGCGCTGTCGCTGAACGAACTGCATGGGCGAGATGCCCATGTGCTTTTTGAAGAAGGCGATGAAGTAGTTGGGGTGGAAGTGGACCAGCTCCGCCAGACCGTCCACCGTCAGAGGCTCCGCCAGCCGGTTCTGGATATGATTCAGCGTTAACGTCAGCTTGTGCTGCTCCGGCGTAACCAGGAGGGATTCAAGGAAATTGCCGTACCCGCCGTCCTCCATGCAGATGGAGATGAGCCGGATGAGCGCCGCCTGGGTACGGAGGTAGGACGCGGGGGACGCGCGCCGAAAGTGGAGGGTCAGCTCCTCGAAGGTCCGCCGCACATCCTCGGGGTCCCGGACCTGGGCCCAGAACGCCTGGTCGGCGGCCTGCAGCAGCGGCCATTCTCCGACCGTGGCGTAGAAGTCGCAGTAATACCGGATATAGGGATCGTCCGTCCGGGTGGTGAAGGTCTGCACGGTGCCGGCGGGCAGGATGAACAGCTGGTTGGGCTTCGGCTCGTAGGTGCGGCCGTTCAGCTGAATGGTTCCCGCGCCGGAGGTGAAGAAGTACATCCGGTTGTACCGGGGAACCTCATCGGTGCGGATCCAATCGGACAGGTTGGACTTCAGCATGGTGCCCGAGACGGTGACTTTGAGATTCTCCAGAAGATTGGCGGTGGTGTTCCGGGAGGGGACGGGGGGCTTCATGGGAGTCGCTCCTTCGGGTGCGGTGTGGCCGTATTGTTCCGGTACCTCCATTCTAGCACGGCGCCGATTTACCTGAAAGGTCTTAGGATTGGATAAATGATTCTTAATTCCGGCTATGGCGGGCGCGCGGGAATCGCGGTATGGTGGAGAGGAGAAATAAAGCGATTGCATTGCATAGAAGGAGGCTGCCTGAATGCAAGTAAGTGACGGAATGAACTATGCCCCGCAGGGCAAACCGAACCCGGTGGTGGGTCCGGGAGAGTTTATTTTTGCGGCTGTGGCGCTGGACCACGGCCATATCTACGGGCAAACCAACGGTCTGATCGAGGCGGGGGCGACCCTGAAGTGGGTTTACGACCCCGACCGGAGCAAGGCCGAGGCTTTTGCAGAGAAGTATCCGCAGGTCAGAATCGCCGATTCGGAGGAGCAGGTGCTTGCCGATCCGGAGGTGAAGCTGGTGGCCTCTGCCGCCATTCCCTCCGACCGCTGTGCTCTGGGCCTGCGTGTGATGGACGCCGGGAAGGACTACTTCACGGACAAGGCTCCGTTCACCACGCTGGAGCAGCTGGAATCCGCCCGCCGCAAGGTGCAGGAGACCGGGCGCAAGTATATGGTGTATTACAGTGAGCGACTCCATGTGGAATCGGCCATGTACGCCGGCCAGCTGGTCCATCAGGGTGCCATCGGCCGGGTGCTGCAGGTGGTGGGCTTCGGTCCGCACCGTCTGAATGCGCCGTCCCGTCCGGAGTGGTTCTTCCAGAAGGAGAAGTACTGCGGCATCCTGGGCGACATCGGCAGCCACCAGATCGAGCAGTTCCTCTATTATGCGGGCTGCAAGGACGCGAAGGTGCTGCACAGCAAGGTGGCCAATTACAACCATCCGGAATATCCGGAGCTGGAGGATTTCGGCGACGCGACGCTGGTGGGAGATAATGGGGCGACCCAATATTTCCGCGTGGACTGGTTCACGCCGGACGGCTTGAGCACCTGGGGCGACGGCCGGACCCTGATCCTGGGCACCGACGGCTACATCGAGATCCGCAAGTACACGGATGTGGCGCGGGAGAAGGAAGGCGACCAGGTGTACCTGGTGAACCAGCAGGGCGAATACCACTTCAAGGTGAAGGGGCAAGTGGGCTATCCCTTCTTCGGGCAGCTGATCCTTGACTGCCTGAACCGGACGGAGAACGCCATGACGCAGGAGCATGCCTTCAAGGCGGCCGAGCTGTGCCTGAAGGCGCAGGAGATGGCGATTCAGATTCAATAGGCTCGAGTAGTAAGACGGACAGTCCTTCTGGACTGTCCGTCTTTGCGTCAGGGCTTTCGCGCCAGATATAATTCGATCGTATCCTGCACCCGAATCTGTCCGCCGTGTTGGCGGATGGCTTCCTCCAGGCCTTGTTCCAGAAGTACTCGCTGCTCATCCGGCAAGGCCCGATGGTCGGAATAGGTATTCAGCAGGGAGATGTAGCGGTTCGCATCAAAAGTCCTTGCCGTATGATACAGCTTATAGCTTGCGTCCCTATAACCGTATTGCTCGATGGTACGGACCAGATTCTTACAGTTGTCTTCGTTGTGCTTGTGTGTGGAGCCCGGCTTGTGGAGCTTAGGGGAATAGCGCTCATAAACGTTCTGGATGGCCGCATGAAGATCATCTTCCCGAGCTGGAAACGGACGGTTCCAAAAGAGGGCTAACGTTCCCCCGCTCTTCAAGAGCTGATAAGCCTTCGGATAGCCGATGTCCTGTGGGATCCAATGAAAAGCGGTTGCCGAATAGATCAGATCGTATCGACCGGGCTCGAGCGGCACACCTTCAAAATCCTGGTTGATCACTTGAAAGTTCGGAAAGTCCGAGAATTTGGCAGCGGAGTAACGGGCCATCGACTCGCCAAGCTCAATGGCCGTCACCTGGCACCCGGTTTTCAAAAAAGGTAGGGTGGCTTGGCCTGTCCCAATGCCGATTTCCAGTGCTTCCGCAAGAGGATTCAAGCTGGAGAACCGAATCACATCCTGGAAGAGCTCTTGGACATACGTGGGGCGCATGTTCTCATAATTGACCACATCTTCATCAAACTTGAGGCGTAAATCCATGGGTTACCTCCGCTCCATTCGGGTTACTTGTTTATACGCTTCCAGCATATGGTAAGTTGCGCATCCGCAAGGACTGGCTGGAAGCGGTGGGCATGAAGATGCCGGCCAATCCGCAGGAGTCCCTGGAGGTGGCGAAGGCCTTCAGCGATAAGGATCCGGATGGCAACGGCAAGGAAGGTATGGACCTTCCGCTTTTGGACGATAGTGAAGATAAGGCTATCGCGCTTGAAAGGGGAGTCCGCCCGATGGACGGGGCATCGCTTGTGCTGTTGGGGATTGCGGTGCTGGGAGTTGTGGGGAAGAACCAGAGCGTCGCCATCGCAGTGTTGGCGCTTCTTCTCCTGCGGCTGACCCAGCAGGAGAAATCCATCGGCCTGCTGGATAAATACGGCGTTACCCTCGGCATCATCCTGTTGACCGCCGGGGTGATGGCGCCCATTGCAGGGGGCCGCGCTGGGCTTCGAGATATGGCGGCTGTCTTCGGAGACTGGCGCTCCCTGGCGGCCCTTGGAGTCGGTGCCCTGGTGGCCTACTTGGGCGGCCGAGGCGTACGCCTGATGGCTGATGACCCGCTGGCGGTCAACGGCCTGCTATTGGGCACCATTCTGGGCGTGGCGTTCTTCCGCGGCGTCCCGGTAGGTCCGCTGATCGCAGCGGGCATTCTGGCGGTGCTCACCGGAAGAGGCTGACCAGCCGGTGTCCGGTGCCGATCTTCCGGCACCGGTCCGGATTCGTATCGAACCATCCCGCATCCCTCGCTGATTTTGGTATGGCGAACGGAGGGCGGGCTGTTTTTTTGTCAGGATGCACAACATTGGGGACGCCCCGTTGACGGGCCGATTCCACTCGGAATATGATACCCCTAAACCAAGGTTGCAAGGGGGGGGATGGCCATGAGCCTGGCAGCGGAAGGGACACGATCCATGGTGGTCAGTCCCCACTATCTGGCCTCCGAGGCCGGATCGGTCATTCTTGAACGAGGGGGCAACGCCTTCGACGCCGCCGTGGCGGTCAGCGCGTGTCTCGCTGTCGTCTATCCCCATATGACCGGACTCGGCGGAGATTCGTTCTGGCTTCTCCACGATGGGGGAGAGGGAAAGGTGGCGGCTTACAATGCCAGCGGCCGCTCCGGTGCCGGCGTGAGCCGGAGCCTCTTCGAGGGGGAGGAGCGGATTCCCGTACGCGGCGCACGCAGCGCCATCACCGTTCCGGGAATGGTCGACGGCTGGGATGCCGTTCTGCGGAGGTACGGGAGGCTGACCCTCGGGGAGGTGCTGGAGCCGGCCATCCGCCATGCGGAGAACGGGTTTCCCCTGTCGCGGGACCAGCACGCCACTACGCTGGAGCGCCTGGAGCTGCTCCGGGGCATGCCGGTGACCCGGGACATCTATGTGCCGGGGGGGAGGGTCCCTGCTGCCGGAGAGAGGTTCACCCAGAAGCTGTTGGGAAGAAGTCTCCGGAAGCTGGCCGAGACCGGACGGGACGGCTTCTATCAGGGGGAGCTGGCCCGCAATGTCACTGGCTATCTGGAGAAGAACGGCGGGCTCTTGACGATGGAGGACTTTGCCGGTCACCGCGGCGAATGGGTGGAGCCGCTGATGGGCTCCTACCGGGGGCTGGAGCTCTATCAGCTTCCCCCGAACTCACAGGGCTTCACGGGGATCATGGTTCCCCATATTCTCGAGCATTTCGATTTCAGGGCGATTCGGCACGGGTCCTATGAATATTATCATCTGCTGGTGGAGGCGCTGAAGCTGGCTTTTGCGGACCGGAACCGGGTGCTGACGGACCCCGACTTCGCCGATATTCCGGTGAAGCGGCTGATCTCCAAGGCCTACTGCCGTGAACTGGCAGAAGCCATCGATCCGATGGGCAGCCGTCCCTTCGATTCGGTGTCCCTGGGCTCGGATACGGCCTATGCGGCGGTGGTGGACGAGGAGGGGAACGCAGCCTCCTTCATCCAGAGTCTCTACTTCGAATTCGGCTCTGCGGTGACGGCCGGGGATACCGGCATTCTGCTGCAGAACCGGGGCTCGTTCTTCTCGCTGGATCCTGGGCATGTGAACCGGCTGGAGCCCCGCAAGCGGACGTTCCATACGCTTATGCCTGCCATGGCCTGCCGGGAGGGCAAGCCCTACCTTCTCTACGGCACCCAAGGCGGGGAGGGGCAGCCGCAGACCCAGGCCGCCCTTCTGACGCGGATGGTGGATTATGGCATGAATCCCCAGGAGGCGGTCAGCGCGCCCCGTTGGGTATGGGGCCGGACGTGGGGAGAGGAAACTCAGGAGCTGAAGGTGGAGAGCCGAGTGGAGCCGGAGGTGCTGGAGGCGCTTAGCCGGGCCGGCCACCGGGTGAAGCCGGTGGCCCCCTTCGACGGAGTGGTCGGGCACGCCCACGCCATTAAGATCTCCGGAGCCGGACGCCTGGAGGGCGGAACGGACCCGAGATGCGACGGCGCAGCCGTCGGCCGGTAGAGATAGGGCCCTAATAGGAAACGGAGGTGCAGGAGGGATGGGGAAGCCGCTGAATGCTTACGTGCGGGAACGATACCTGGTGGAGCCGGCAGGCAATGGTCCGCTGGATGGGTACACCTTCGCCGTAAAGGATGTGATCGATCTGGAGGGACATACGAATACGGCAGGGAATCCGAGCTGGAAGAGGACCCATAGCCCTGCCGCCGCCCATGCTCCGGTCATCCGCCGCCTACTGGACGCAGGGGCCCTGCTGCATGGCATTACCCACACGGACGAGCTGATGTACAGCTTGAACGGGGACAACTTCCATTATGGCACTCCCTTAAATCCACTCGCTCCGGATTCGCTGCCGGGCGGCTCCTCCAGCGGCTCCGCCGCTGCCGTGGCGGCAGGGGCGGCCGGCTTCGGAGTGGGAACGGATACGGGCGGCTCGGTGAGGATCCCGTCCTCCTACTGCGGCTTGTTCGGCATCCGTCCTACCCACGGTGCGGTATCTCCGGAGGGGGTCATCCCCTTGGCGCCCAGCTTCGATACGGTGGGTTGGATGGCCAGGGAGGCGGCGGTGCTTCGCCGGGTTGGCGAAGTGCTTGTGGAGCTGGGGAGAGGAACCGGCCCAGCGGGCGGTGTACCGGCTGCCGTCTATGCTCCCCGGGAGCTGTGGAAGCTGGCGGATGACGGAGTGCGGGACGCCCTGCTCCCCTTGGCGGAGGCTCTGTCTCCGGAGTGGACGGAACTCCTGCAAGATGTGGAAGCGGAGAGCTGGCCGGCCTGCTTCCGGACGCTTCAGGCCTTCGAGATCTGGCAGCAGCACGGCGCTTGGATCGACCGGGTGAAGCCCCGGTTCGGGGCGGATGTAGCCGGCCGGTTCGAGATGGCGCGGGGGGTAAGCCGGGAGGAATACGAGAGGCAGACGGAGGTGCGGGTCGCCATCCGGCATCAGCTGGAGGAGCTCCTGAACAGCGGAGCCGTGCTCGTATTCCCTACGGCTCCCTGCCCGGCGCCCCGCATCGGCCTGGATGCCAGGGCTATGGACCGGATCCGCTCCCTTCTCCTTCGGTATACTTGTCCGGCCGGTCTCTCGGGTCTCCCCCAGGTTACCGTCCCGGTGAAGGGACCGGAAGGACGGCCCATCGGCCTGTCGCTGCTGGGGGGACGCTTCCGGGACCTGGAGCTCCTTCGCTTGGCGGAGGAATGGACCTCCCCCGGAGGGATATGGGCGGGTCGTGCCGGGTTTCCTGCCTGACTGTATGTAAAGTGAACAAGAGCTGCCAAGGATCCGGGTTCGGATCGGGCAGCTCTTGTTGTCTTGCAGAGGAGGCGTAGGGAAGCTTCACCTTCACATCATCGTACTTGCTGTCCGCAGGTTCTCAATGTATGGTATACTCCTCCAATAACGGATTGGAATTTGATTACAACGGGGATGAATAACGGTATGGGAGCAGAGCAGGTGTACATCCGGTTTCCGGTAGAGCTGGACGCGGAAGAGCTGGCGGCAATGGCGTTGAGAAACCGGGAGTTTTTCCAGGAGTTCTCCCCCATCAGCCCGGAGGAGTATTACACGGTGGACCATCATCTGGAAGCCATACGCAGGAATCAACAGGAGCGGGAGTCGGACAAAAAGTATTCGTTCGTCGTCTGCCTGGGGGATAACGGGACGGTCATCGGCACCGTGGGGCTCTCCTTCGTCGTGCGGGGGCCGCTGCAGAGCTGCATGATCGGCTACAGCCTGGACCGCGCCTACAATGGGAAGGGCTATATGACGGAGGCGGTGAAGCAGGTGGTGCGCTATGCCTTCGAGGAGCTGAAGTTCCATCGTATCGTCGGGGAGGCGTCACCCCGCAACACCGGGTCCATCCGGGTCCTGGAGAAGGCCGGCTTCCACAAGGAAGGCATCGCCCGCAGCAACGTGAAGATCAATGGTATTTGGGAGGACCACCAGGTGCTGGCCATCCTGAATCCGGCGGACGAGGATTAACGGATCGGAGCGTGCAGTCCGATCCCAAGAAGATAGATAGAGGCGATGCCCCCGGTTATCCAGGGTATCGCCTCTTCTTCATTGAGGCTCAGGCTTCCGCTGCAAGCTCCGCCAGTCTCTCCCGGATCCTGCCTCTGAACCATCCGCCATGGTAGCAGACCACCGTTTCGGTATCATAAGCGGACAGCTCCTCCAGGGAAGCCCTTGCGGTCTCACGGTCCAGAGTTGTAGCCGGATCCGGACCGAATAACCGGCCCTCCCGGACGGTAAGGGCATCGCCTGCAATCAAGGTTCGAGACGGTCCGTGATAGAGGCTGATGTGGCCCGGCGTATGTCCCGGCGTTGCGGCAACCGTCAGTCCGCCGCACCAAGGCAGAAGCTCTCCGCCCTGGACCGTCCGGTGGACGGCGGTTCTCGGCGGGTGGAGCATAAGCGCCCGGAGTCCCTCCCGGAATGCAGCGGGCACCTGGTCCGGCAGCAGGTCCAATCCGGCCAAGGCCTCGTCCGTGAACCGGATCAGCCTCCGGTCCCCTTGGATATAAGGAGCCTCCAGCTCATGTGCCGTTACTTCAAGACGAGTGGAGGCGGTCTCCGCAACCTCCTGCACGTTGCCGATATGATCGATATCTTGATGGGTCAGGATAAGCCGGGTCAACCGGTGCGGCTCCACGCCGTAAGTCCGGATGGCTTCCGCAAGCTGCGCCGATTGTCGGGGGAAGCCTGTGTCAATGAGAACCGCTTCCGGACCGTCCCACAACAGAACGGGATGAACGGTGTCGGAACGTCCCATTACAGAAGCCGATATGGACAGCATCGCTAAGCCTGGATAGAGGATCACGAGAATTCACACTCCCTGGTTGGTGGACCCGGCCGGGATCTTGTTTCTATCATAGAAAAAGAGATGATTACTTGTAAATAGCAAAATAAATTATTATACCACATAAATTTTATTTTGTCAAGTGCCTAAATTTCCCGACTTAGTGCACTAGGAGGATTTTTGCAGCCAGGGGAGGATTGTGACAGATTTTGCCGAATATTATAAAAGATTGATTATCGCGAAGGAGAATTTCATGAGCCCACCGCAAGCACCGGCTTACAATCTGTTGACGCTGCCGACGAACGCCGCACAACGGCGCTTTGCTTTTCTGATCGGCGCTCTGGTATGTGTCATCTCGTTGGCGGCCATTCCCTATACCCGCGTTCAGCTGCCGGAGCTGCAGGCTTACCAGCCGGCCTTATTCTCCACCGTGATCAGCTTCGAGCTGATTACCGCCTATGTGCTGTATACCCAGTTCTGGATCGAGCGGTCTCCGTCGACCTTGGTGCTGGTGGCGGGATATCTCTATTCCTCCGGCATGAGCTTGATGTACCTATTGACCTTTCCTCGTACCTTCTCCGAGACCGGTCTGTTTCATGCGAGCCTGCAGACGGCTCCTTGGCTGTATCTAGCCTTGCATGGCGGGTTCCCTCTGGCGATTCTTCTTCATCTCGCAGTGGACCGGAAATTCGGCCCGGTCCCCCTGAGCAGAAGGATGGCTCACATCCTGGCCTGGCTTGTGCCGGTAATGGTGCTCGCCGTCATCGTTTTTATCACGTACCTCACCACCTCGCTGCATGACCGTCTTCCGGTTCTCTTGAACAACGGGAAGCTGACTCCGCTGTTCAACTATGGGCTCGCCACTCCCATCGTGATCGTGACGTTCCTGACCATTATCCTCTACTACCGGTCGACCCGGGGCGGAACGGTCATGTCCGTCTGGCTCTGCATCGCGCTCCTGGCCTCCGCGCTGGATGTGGGGATTATTCTCTGCGGGGGCAAACGCTTTAGCGTCGGGTGGTACATCGCCCGCTGGAATACCTTCGTCTGCTCCAACATCGTTCTGGCCGGTATGATCTATGAGTTCACCCGTATGTATTACCGAATGACGGTCCTGTACCGCCAGGTGGCGGACAGCGAGAACCGGTTCAGGGTGCTGTTCGACGAGAGCCGGGCGGCGGAACGGAAGATTGCGGAGCAAAGCCGGATTATCGAGCGTATGCTGGAATCCAGTCTCGAAGCCATTGTCATGTGTGGAGAGGACGGCCGTGTCATCTTCGCCAACCGGCGTCTCGAGACGTTTTTCGGGAAGGAAGCGGTGCCCGGGGAGCTGTTCGGAGATTATTGCTCGGAGATGAGGCTTGCCCAAGGCGGACGACTGTGCGACAAGCTCCGGTCGGTGATGGAGAATGGCGGGGATGGGGAAGCCCTCGTGGAGCGGATCACCCATCTTACGGAAGGCGGGAGCGTCCGGCATTATGAGTGCTATGTGATCCCGGTGGCGGACGAAGGGGAGATCCGTCCCCGGGGATATCTGATCGGCTTTCGGGACCGGACGGAGGAGGAAAAGCTGGATGAGGCCAAGGATCAGTTCGTCAGCACCATCTCCCACGAGATCCGAACGCCGCTGTCCTCTATCGTAGGCTTCGTGGAGATCCTGGCCACCCGTTCCGTCACCGATGAGAAGCGGGCCGCTTATATCGCCATCATCCAGAAGGAGGCGGGGAGGCTGGCCAATCTGATCAACGATTTTCTGGATTTGCAGCGGCTGACCTCCGGTAAGATGAGCTTCCAATACCGGCCGCTGGATATGGCGGAGCTCTTGAAGGAGCTGGCCGCCCAGTGGCAGGGAAGGGACGCTCACAGCATCGAGCTCATCCTGCCGGATCGGAGGCTGACGGTTCTTGGCGACGAGGACCGCTTGAAGCAGGCTTTCCACAATCTGATCAGCAACGCAATCAAGTACTCTCCCTCTGCCTCCAAGGTGGAGCTGGTCTTGGAGCAGGCCGGCGGGGAAGCGGTGGTCCGCATCCGCGACTTCGGCCTGGGTATTCCTCAGGAGGCTATGGATCTGCTGTTCACCCGGTTCTACCGGGTGGATAATTCCGACCGGCGCAAGATCGGAGGGACGGGCTTGGGGCTGTCCATCGTCAAGGAGATCGTGGAGGCCCATCAGGGCAAGGTTATGGTGGAGAGCGTCCTCGGGGAAGGCTCCACCTTCACGGTCCGGCTGAAAGCGGAGAAAAGCTAGTATTTCGGCGCGGCGTGGTCCATGGAGGGAGGGCAAGTGCCCGTAACGTCACGCATGCCGGCCGGGCCTGATACGGCAAGAAGCCTCCAAGCCATAGGCCTTGGAGGCTTCTTGCTCCTCGGGGATCGTCAGAATAACGGTCAACCCGGATCGTTCCCAACCAACGGAACGCGGATGATGAAGGAGGTTCCGTCTCCGGGCTTGCTCTCCACCCGGATGGTGCCGCCGTGGGCTTCCACGATGGACTTGGTAATCGACAGGCCCAGTCCGGCGCCGCCGGAGCGGCGGGTGCGGGACGATTCGCTGCGGTAAAACCGATCGAATACGTGGGGAAGGTGCTCGTCGCTGATGCCGCTGCCGTTGTCCATGACCGTCAGCACCGCGTCGTCGCCTGCGCGCTCCAGCTTCAAGGTGATGGCGCCCCCCTCCGCTGGGGTATGCTGGACCGCATTGTGGAACAGGTTCAGGATCACCTGCTTCATCTTATCCGTGTCGAACCTGCCTTGGCAGGGCTCGCCGAGGTAGAAGCCAACGCTGCGGGTGTCGGCCAGCATACGAAGCTGGTGCTCCATCTCTTGGAGCACGTCCTTAAGGGCTGCCTTCTTGAAGAGAAGCTGGGGCTCCCGGTCCATCTTGGCCAGGAGAAGCAGATCCTCCACCAGCTTGTTGATGCGCTTGGATTCGCCGTACATGCTGTTCAGCGCCCGGTACAGCTGGTCGGGCTTATCTGCTGCTCCGCGAAGCAGGATTTCCAGGAAGCCATGGATCGACGTCAGCGGAGTCCGGAGCTCGTGGGACGCATCCGCTGCGAACCGCCGCATCTGCTCCTTGGCTTCACGTTCTACCTGGAAGGAGGTTTCGAGCCGCTCCAGCATGCCGTTGAAGGAGAGGGACAGCCGGTCGACCTCCTCTTGACCTTGGCAAACGGGAAGACGCTGGGACAGGTTGCCGGCATCGATCTGTTGAACGGCATTGCCGATGTTGGACAGCGGGACCAGAGTGCGGCGAACCACAGGCATAGACAGGAATAACCCGGCGAGCAGGGCGAAGGAAGACAACCCCAGGAAGAGGAATAATTGCTGGAACAGAACATCCTGCAGGGCCTCGGTCGGCGTGCTGATCTGGATGAAGCCTGCCGCAGGGTGCTCGGGTCCGCCGATGCTCCGGAAGACGACCAGCTGCTCCACGCCATCAGCGTTGGAGGCAATCCGGTAATCCGGCTCGGCACGCCGGTTCAACTGATCGAGAATGGTCTGGTACTCCTCCGCGGTCAGCTTGGGAGGCTGGAGCGTATTATCGACGGATATCACTGTTTGGGTTCCCGCGGCATCGATGGCGGCGATGGCAATATCCGGCAGGAAAATAAACGGGCGCTTGCCGCGGTACCCTTCCTCCCGGCCTCCTCCTGGGGGCTCACCTCGGTTCATGCCGCCGTTGGGTTCCTGGCGCGGATTGCCGGAGCCCGGTTCCTCCATCCGGCGGTCGGAATCATAGCCGAACAGATCCTTCGGGAAGGTGGAGATCTGGCTCTTCAGCGTCTCGGCCTTATTCCGATAGGCAAAATCCTTCATGAACCAGTACTGCAAGGTTCCGATCAACACGAGAATGACGGCCAGGATGGTCAGGGAACGGGAGAGAAGCTGCCGGCGCAGGGAGCGGGGGACAAGGAGCCGTTTCAACGCCGCTGCGAAGCTATCTATCATGTCAGGTCTACCCGGTAGCCGGCGCCGCGAAGCGTGCGGATCAGCCGGTGCTCCTTATCTTCCAGCTTCTCGCGAAGGGAGCGAATGTAGACTTCCACGATGTTCTCCTCGCCGCCGAAGTCATAGCCCCATACCTTGTCCAGTATTTTGGCTTTGCTCAGGACGATGCCGTGGTTCAGAACCATATACTTGAGCAACTCGTATTCGGTAGGGGAAAGCTCCAGGACCCGGTCGCGGAAGCTGATCTCCTTGCGCTGGTCGTCAATCCGGAAGGGACCGTGGTGCACCTCTCCCAGCAGGCTCGGGAACTGGTTGCGGAGCCGGGCATGGATGCGGGCCAGAAGCTCTTCGAAGCTGAAGGGCTTCACCAGGTAATCATCCGCACCCAGCGTCAAGCCTTTGACGCGGTCGTCGATCTCGTCCTTGGCGGTCAGCATGATGACCGCAGCTTGCACGCCGGACTTCTTGATCATACGGCACGCCTCGAAGCCATCGATGCCCGGCATCATCACATCCAGGATGATGACATGGGGCTGGAACTCCTTGGCTTGATTGACGCCGTTCAACCCGTCCGGAGCGGTCTGCACCTCGAAGCCTTCATTAGACAGGCCCAGCTCCAGAAATTGAAGAATGTGCGGCTCGTCGTCGACCAGCAATATTTTAACACCCTTTAGATTTTTCATGAGAGGTTCCCCCGTATCTTGTGGTTGCTTTCATTATGAGTCCTGATGCTGAATGTGCCCTGAACGCGCCCTGAATCCTCCCTTAAGGAGACGGCTTCCAGTATACCATTATAGCAAACTTCATCGGATGAAGCGGTGCATAAGGGGCGGGTATGGCTCTTTTTTTTTCGCCACTGTTCTCGGAATCCATCAAAAAAGGAGCTGCCTCAGGACCATGGTCATGGTTCTGAAGTCAGCCCCTTCCAAAATTCGCAGCAAGGCAGGCTTGTATTACCGGGATAAAAGTGGTACAATGGTGAAAGTCACTCTGCTATCGTCATACAACTGATGTGCCAATCATATATTATCATAACACAATCACCCGAATGAGTCAATATATAATCAGGCGCTGTTGCAGCTAAGGATCTTATAGATTAAGGATGTGTAGGGTATGGCAAACGGTGCAAACGGGGTTTCCTCCGGAACGAAGGAATTGGAGCTCGACCGGGATCATTCCATGGAGGCTTTCCATGATCGACAGGATTCCGCCGCTTATGGGACCGAGGATGATCTGACCCTGCCGGCGGGGATCAAAGTGGACGATCCGGTCCGCTTGTATTTGAAGGAAATCGGACGTGTTCCGCTCTTATCCGCGGAGGATGAGGTGAAGCTGGCCAAGTCCATTCTGGAAGGCGACGAGGAGGCCAAGCGCAAGCTGGCCGAAGCCAATCTGCGGCTGGTTGTCAGCATTGCCAGACGTTACGTGGGGCGGGGCATGATGTTCCTGGACCTGATCCAGGAAGGCAATATGGGCTTGATCAAGGCTGTGGACAAATTCGACTACACCAAGGGATTCAAATTCAGTACCTATGCCACTTGGTGGATCCGCCAGGCCATCACGCGATCCATTGCGGACCAGGCTCGAACCATACGGATCCCCGTGCATATGGTGGAGACCATCAACAAGCTGGTCCGGATAACCCGGCAGCTGGTACAGGAGCTGGGCCGGGATCCCACCGCAGAGGAGATCGGCCAGGCCATGGATCTGACGGCGGAGAAGGTGCGGGAGATCATGAAGATATCCCTGGACCCCGTCAGTCTGGAGACCCCCATCGGCGAGGAGAACGATTCCCATCTCGGAGATTTCATCGAGGATCCGGACGCGGAGGCTCCGGCGGATTCGGCGGCGTTTATGCTCCTGAAGGAGCAGCTGGAGGATGTGCTCGACACGCTGACGGAGCGGGAGGAGAACGTGCTGCGCCTGCGCTTCGGTCTGGATGACGGCCATGCGAGAACGCTGGAGGAGGTCGGCAAGGTCTTCGGCGTGACGAGGGAACGGATCCGGCAGATCGAGGCGAAAGCCCTCCGGAAGCTGCGCCATCCGAGCCGCAGCAAGAGGCTGAAGGACTATATGGAATAACGGCAACGGCTGGACGGGTCATCCCTGTCCAGCCGTTGTCGTTATGCTTTATGGTGAAGACTGCTCCTGCGGCAAATCTTCGAACTATTCATTGAAGCGGTCAGCGACGTAGCCGCTTAAGAATGGAGTATCCATGTATTGGGCCAGGTAGGATCGCCCGAACAGTAGGTCATACTGGAGCAGACGGTATTCCGCCACCGCATGCTCCGCCTCCAGGGGAACCTCGGCGGAGGAGGTTCCTTGAGCATCCACCGTAAGGTTGCGGAGCAGCACGGGGGTCATCTTGGCGACGTCGCGGCCCATGGCGAACTGGCCGGGCAGCTCCAGGTGCAGCGCATGGAGTATATATGGACCCAGGAAAGAATAGCTCATAGCCGGGATCCGTTCCTGCGGCAGACCGATATTGGACCATACGGCAAAAGGCACGCTCCGGATCTTCCGCAGCTCCTCCGAAGTCCAGTTCCCGGAATTCGGGGAGGACAGGAAGCCGGTCTGCACGTAGGTGTCGTAATCATAGCCCAACATCGGGAGATGGTCTCCGTAGAAGACGACGACCGTCGGCTCATCCAGCTCTTCGAAGCCTTCCATCAGCAGCTCCAGCGACCGGTCTGCATCCCGGATCCCTTCCGCATAGGTGGCGAGCGCTTCCCTGGCGCTGTCCGTCATGTCTCCCTGCACCTGGATCGTGGGGGGGCCGTACCGGTTATCATCATAAGGTCCGTGGTTCTGCATGGTCACGGCGTAGAGGAATAGGGGCTCCTCCGTATCCCGGGCGGTCTGCAGAATGCTGCGTGACACCTCCGCATCGGAGATGAAAGCGCCTCTCACCTCAGGGTCCTGGAACTGGGACTTGCTCTTGAAGCTGTCGAAGCCCATCAACGGATAGACCTTGTCCCGGTTCCAGAACCAGTCCTCGTACGGATGGACGGCCACGCTCTTGTAGCCCTGCTCCTTGAAATAGCTGGCCAGACTGGGCAGCGGCTTCGTAATGTACTGCTGGTAGGCCATGGACCCGGCCGGCAGGAAGCTCATGCTCAAGCCCGACAGCACCTCGAACTCCGTATTGGCCGTGCCGCCGCCGAATACCGGAGACACCAGATAGCCGGAGGTGGATGCCTCCTGCAGGCGGTGCAGCGTCGGTGCTGGATCTTCGCTGTAGCGGACTCCCGGCAGCAGCGACGGATCCCAGAAGGCTTCGCTCATCACGAAGATCACATTGGGCTTAACCGGAACTGGAGCCCGTACGGTGTCTGACGATTGAGCGGTGCGCTCCTCCTTCAGGATTCCGGCGATGCTCTGGACGGCCGCTTCATTATAGCCCGCGGGCTTGGGGATGATGGAATTCTTCACGTTCAGGGCAAAAGCGGTGAGAATCCCGTTGTTGGCGTAATTCTCCTGCTGGTTCCAGACGATCTCCTCCACACCGGCCCGATGGATCCAGCTCTGTGTCCAGGGGGATTGGACCCCGACCGAAACCAGGAGGGCCAGAGCGAGTCCGCCGCTGATCAGTCTGTGGGCGGGCGTCAGGCCCAGCTTGCGTTTGCGCCGCATCAGCGACAGCAGCAGAAGGGTTAAGACGGTGGCCGCCACAGCGCCGATCTTAAGGAGAGCACCTGAGCCGGTAACGAGAGGCGCGATGTTCATGCCCTCCCGGTTCAGAATCACATCCCACGGATAGAAAGGCTCGCCGATGAGCTTGGTCTTGAAGTAGCTGATCAGGGACATGGCGGAGAGCAGAAGCACGGCGAAGGCAGCTGAGAGAAGCAGGGACCCCGCCAGGGACAACAGGAGGAGCATCACCGCGAACGCCAGCAGGGCATTCACGGCGAACAGCAGGGGATGGGAGCTGAGCCAGCTCCAAGCTTCGGAGAGAGAACCCCTCTGGAGACCTTCGGCTCCCAGCGCCATGATCAAGGAACCTAGCGCGGCCAGAAGATAGACGGCCGTCTGGCTGGCATACGGGAGTCTGCGGCTGCGGAACCGTCTGGCGGAGGCAAGGGTATATCCTCGAGACTTCATGGTGTGGCTCCTTTCTTACATCTATATAGTCCAAAAAAAGAAGAGCCCTTTAGGTCCGCAGGCTCTTGGGTGTCCAAGACATCGATATACGACTTTGTTTCAGAATACCATCATTTTTCGATGAAAAATGAAAGGAATTGTAAACGAATTGTAAACAATTCGGTGAAAACGCTAACAGCTGGGTTCCGCTTTCTCCGCCGTTACTTAGTTACATTCACGTAAGTCATTTTCAGATGAGAGGATTTTGTCTATACTGGACAAGGAAGCGATTACCGGATAAGAGGAGGCTGTAACGAGAATGGGAACGAATGCAAAGATCGGCGGCGGAGGCTTTCACCATGTGGCCCTGAGAGCCTATGATTTCGAAGCGACATTGAAGTTCTATACGGAAGGTCTCGGTTTCCAAGAGCGTTTCGGCTGGGGGGAAGGCAATAGCCGTATCCGGCTTCTGGATTGCGGTGACGGCAATTATCTGGAGGTGTTCGCCGGCGGGGACAGCCCGACGAAGCCGGACGGCGCTTACTTCCATGTGGCCTTCCGAAGCGAAGATGTGGACGGCGCGGTGAAGGCGGCGGTGGCTGCAGGCGCGGTCGTCACGGTGGAGCCCAAGGACGTGGTGCTTCAGGGCAACCCTCCGACACCCGTGCGCATCGCTTTCGTACAGGGCTTGAACGGCGAGACCATTGAATTTTTCCAGAGCACCGGAGATCATAAACTGTAAGCCAATCCATTCATGAAGGAGACGATCCCATGAGCTTTACCTTGCCCATTGGCGCAAGCGCGCCGGACTTTTCCCTGCCGGGTACGGACGGCAAGACGTATGCCTTGAAGGATTTCGCAGATGCGAAGGTGCTGGTGGTCTTCTTCACCTGCAACCATTGCCCCTTCGTCATCGGCTCCAATGAAGTGACCCGCGAGACGGCGGACCGGTTCCGGGACCAGGGCGTCCGCTTCGTCGGCATCAATTCCAACAGCGTCAAGACCAAGCCGGAGGATTCCTTCGAGAAGATGGTGGAGGAGATGGAGAACCATAAGTTCCCGTGGACCTACCTGCGCGACGAATCCCAGCAGACGGCGCTGGCCTACGGGGCGCTGCGGACGCCGCACTTCTACGTATTCGACGAAGAGCGGAAGCTGGTCTACACCGGACGGGCCATCGACAACCCGAGAGAGTCCGCCAAGAGCACGGTCAACGATCTGGACCGCGCGTTGGAGGAGATCGTGTCCGGCAAGCCGGTATCCGTGCCCGTAACCAATCCCATCGGCTGCAACGTCAAGTGGGAAGGCCAGGATGCGCACTGGATGCCTGCGGATGCCTGTGATCTGGTATAATCGTCCGGCACACAGCGCGGGATAAGCGTGGACGGATTGCGGACGTAACATGAGGCTCCCTCCGGGCGGGGGAGCTTTTCTTTTGTTCCGGGGAGGAGCGGCTTGAGCATGATAGGGGAAGACAATCGGGAGGGCCTTCGGGTCCGGAACGTGGGCGTGTTCGCCCACGTGGATGCCGGCAAGACGACCACCACGGAGAGGATTCTGTATGCCAGCGGCAGAATCCGGACCTTAGGCAGCGTCGATACGGGGACGGCGCAGACGGATTGGCTGGACGTGGAGCGGGAACGGGGCATCTCCGTCCGGGCGGCGGTGACCCGATACGAATGGCGGGGAGTATCCGTAAATGTGGTGGATACGCCGGGACATGTGGATTTCTTGTCCGAGGTGGAGAGAAGTCTGCGGGTGATGGACGGCGCCGTGCTGGTTCTCTCCGCGGTGGAAGGCGTCCAGGCTCAGACGGAGGTGATCTGGAGGGCGCTGCGGGAGCTGCGGATTCCGACCCTCCTCTATGTGAACAAGATGGACCGGATCGGCGCAGACCCGCTGCGCGTTCTCACGGAGATCCGCAGGCTGCTCTCGCCTGCCGCGGTGCCGATCCAGGCGCCTGTGGGGGTTGAAAATGGGTTTACGGGAGTCCTCGATCTTATGGGCGAGGGGGCGACGGCTTCGGGAGAGGCTTGTCCGGAAGCGGCGGAATACCGCAGGCTGCTGAACGAGATCCTGGCGGAGCAGGACGAGGAGCTGCTCATGAAGGTGCTGGAGGAAGGAGAACAGCCGCCAGAAGTGCTGAGGGATGTTCTGAAGCCCGCGGCGGAGCGAGCCACAGCTTATCCCGTTCTCTTCGGAGCTTCGAGTCAAGGCATCGGCATCCTGCCGCTGATGGATGCCATCATTTCCCTGCTGCCGCCACCGGCAGGCTCGTCCGACGCTCCGTTGTCGGGCGTCGTATTCAAACTGGAGCAGGATGCGGCCATGGGCCGGGTGGCGTATGTCCGCTTGTACGACGGCGTGCTCCGCAACCGGGATTCCGTCCTGAACCACACCCGGGGGCTGGACGAGAAGATCACGCAGATCCGCAAGGTGGAGGGGCCCAAATCCGTGGACGCCGGGGTTCTGCAAGCCGGGGACATCGGAGCCGTGTACGGCTTCAGCCACGCGGCCGTAGGGGACATTCTCGGCAGTCCGGAGCGGATCCCGCACCTCGGGCGGATGGCGGTGCCCCTCCTGACCGTACAGGTGAAGTGGCGTCAGGAGAAGGACTTCCCTGCGGCGGTAGCCGCCTTCCGGGAGCTGGCGGATGAGGATCCCCATCTGGACGTCCAGTGGCTGAAGGAGGAGCGGGAGCTTCATCTGAAGGTCATGGGCCCGATCCAGATCGAGGTCCTGACGGAGCTGGTGAAGAGCCGCTACGGGCTGGACGTGGACTTCGGGGAGCCGACGGTCATTTATAAGGAAACGCCGGCCGAAGCCGGCTTCGGGTTCATCGCCTATACGATGCCCAAGCCCTGCTGGGCGGTACTCCGGTTCCGGATCGAGCCCGGCGAGCGGGGCAGCGGCCTGCAATATGCCTCCATTGTACGGAAAGAAGACCTTCTGGAGAGCTATCAGAACGAGGTAGCTCGCAGGGTCCCGGAGGCGCTGGAGCAGGGCTTGCGCGGCTGGGAGGTAACGGATCTGAAGGTGACGCTGGTGGAGGGGGAGCATCACGTGTGGCATACCCATCCGCTGGATTTCGTCGTGGCGACGCCGATGGGCATCATGGACGGGCTGGCGCGCACGGGAACCAAGCTGCTGGAGCCGATGCTCCGGTTCCGCCTGTCCGTGCCGGAGGAGGCCGGAGGCAAGGTGATGAATGAGCTGGTGCTGATGAGGGGGGAATTCGACAACCCCGTCTTGAGCGGGGAGCGGCTGGAGCTGACCGGGATGCTCCCGGTGGCAACCTCCCTTGATTTTCCGGCGCGGCTAAGCTCCATGACCAAGGGAAGGGGCCATCTGTCCGTATCGTTCGGTGGATACCGGGAATGCCCGCCGGAGGTTCATGTGGAGCGGCCCCGGAGGGGAGTGAATCCGCTCGACCAGTCCAAATATATATTGGCGGTTCGACGGGCTCTGTAGCGTGCCATGCGACGGAAGGAGCCCCTGGGCAATCGCGGGGCTAGTCCCTCTCGTTTTCGAAGAACTCGCACTTTTTCCGTTGATGGTAGGTAATTTCGCTTACGCTTGATTGTACGACGATGACGGAATCGTCGAACCGGATGATCAGCCCTTTGGGATCCACGATCATATCGTCCTCGAACACCCGGATCGGGATCCGCTTGGTCATAGCCTCCTGGAAATCGGCGTCGGTCATCAGCTTGCGGTTGCGTGCCATGGTTGCATTCTCCTTTTCAAAGTTTCCTAGACTTACCATCTTATGCTAACCTGTATCCGTGTCGAATACAAGGGGGGATTGTCGCTGGAACGGATTTTGATCACAGGCTACAAGGCATCGGAGCTGGGGATCCACTCCATGAAGCATCCAGGGATTCCGATTATTAAGAAGGCGGTGGCCAAGGTGCTCCGGGGCCTGCTGGAGGATGGCCTGGAATGGGTGGTGGTCAGCGGCCAGTGGGGGGTGGAGCTGTGGGCCGCCGAAGCCGCTCTGGAGCTTCGGGAGGAGTATCCTGCGCTCCGGCTGGCGGTGATCACCCCTTACGAGAACCAGGAGGAGCACTGGGGCGAGGAGAAGCAGGAATGGTACCGCAGCCTCCTCGCGCGGGCGGACTACAAGGCCTGCGTCTCCAAGCGCGGGTATGAGGGGCCTTGGCAGTTCAAGGCCAAAGACCGGTTTTTGCTCCGCAACACGGACGGCCTCTTGCTTCTGTATGATGAGGAGAAGGAGGGCTCGCCCCGGTACCTCCGTGCGGAGGCTCAGCGTTACGCAGCTATTGAGCCTTACCGAATCATCACGATTACGGCGCAGGACCTTCAGGATACGGCGGACGAGGAACGTCCGGCTTGGGATTAAAGGGACAAGGGACCGGCAGGGGCCGGATGCATCCGAAGGGAGGCGTCCGGTCCTCTTTGTCGCACCCCAAGATCGCCTGATTGCAGGGAATTAGCCAATCTTACCCATGGAAACGGGAGTTAAAAACGACAAATTACAGAAAAGTTTCCAATTTAGACACATTTTTTGCGTGACAAAGATCGTTCATCCTTTATCCTACCTATTGGGGGATGAAGTTGGACCTGAATCGAATAGTGACCGGCAAACCTGCCGAAAGGCAGGGACGCAAAGCTATAGGGACTACTCCCGCAGGTCGGGAAAGTCAGCCAGTTGCCCATTCCTGAACTGTGGCATATCCGGCTCCAGTTTTTTTTCTTTCCCTTACAAGCCCACTACAAAGACAGAAGAGGAGAGATGTACGTGAACCATGCTTTGAATCGGGTTCAAGAATGGTTTCCCAGTGCGGACGGCGACCCCTCCCGGCGCCAGCAGCTCCAGGAGCTCTTAGAGGAGCTCCTGGCAGGAGCCGACCGGTTGAAAAATCCGGATCGGGTCAATCTGGCCGGAACGAAGCGGCGTTCGGAGCATTTTTACCGGGAGCTGCTGCAGGAGAGCGCGATACCCCAATCGGGCGCTCCTATGAAGGATGTGGTTCCGAAGCTCTTGGAGCTGCTTCATGACCATCCATACCACACGAAGTATTTTTTGACGAACATTTTGCCCATGGCGAGCATTCCCGGGATCGTCGGCATGCTGGCCGCTTTCCTGGTGAACGGGAACAACCTGTGGGATGTCTACGGGCCCGCTGGAGCCGAGGCGGAGGTGCGCGTCATCGGCATGATGTCCAAGCTGGTCGGATACGACCCCATGCTAAGCGGCGGCTATACGACCTGGGGCGGTCAAGGGGCGGTCTTTACAGGTCTCCGTCTGGCCATTGCCAAGCTTGCGCCGGACGCTCAACAGACCGGAGTGCCGCGGAACCTGTACGCCTTCTGCTCGGAAGCGGCCCACTACAGCCTCTATAAATCGGTCCAGGCCACCGGTCTCGGCACGGATCGGCTGATCCGGGTGCGCACCCGCCGCGACAGCAGCATGGACCTGGATGATCTGCGGGACAAGCTGCTGCAGGTAATCCGCCAAGGCGGAATTCCCGCTTATATCGTCGCCACGACGGGGACGACGGATGCCTTGGGCATCGACGATGTGCAGGGCGTCAGCGCCGTCTCCCGTGAGATCGCACAAGCCCACGGCTTGCCTGATCCCCATATCCATGCCGATTCGGCGCTGGGCGGATTTTTCGCGTTCTTCAACGGGTATGACTTCGACCGTAACCCGCTTGGGCTGCCTATTACGGCGCTGAAGCCTCTGCACGCCATTCACCGCAGGCTCCGGCACCTGAACCTGGCTGATTCACTCTGTTTCGACTTCCAGAAGCTGGGCCAGACGCCGTACGTGACGAGCCTGTTCATGGTCCGCAACGCATCGGATCTGAAGCTCTTGGATCTGGAGCCCGAGGAGACGCCTTATGTGGGACACCGGGGGTACGGCCAATACCATACGGGTTACACGCTCGAATGCTCCAGGATGGCCAGCGCCGTCAGCATTTACAGCGCCTTGACCGCATTCGGAATCGAGGGCTACCAAAGACTGCTGGCGCAGTTCATCGAGGTGAGCCACCGTATCCGTGAAGAGGTGGCCCGGGAGATTCCCGAGCTGACTCTCGTGAATGCCGATAATCCGGGCATCGTCTCCTTGTTCCGGCTGTATGCGCCGGTAGGCCCCCGTTTCGCGGACGAAGTGGCCGGGCGCTGCTCCACCGGGCAGATCGCCGAGACCAACCGGCTGAACGAGGAGCTGTTCGAGCTCTTGGGCCGGGATCGGGATAAGATGTTCTTCGGCGATACCAAGAAGCATCTGCTCGTTCCCACAACGGACGGTCCGGACCAGCCGCTATCGGCTTCCAAGATCTTCGTCATCTCGCCGTACACCGAGGTGGAGCACGTCCCGGAGATCGTCCGCTACCTGAAGTCCAGAGTAAACGAGGCTCTGTCGGCCTTGAAGATTCCAA
Source organism: Oryzibacillus soli (assembly GCF_051594765.1). Taxonomy (NCBI): domain Bacteria; kingdom Bacillati; phylum Bacillota; class Bacilli; order Caryophanales; family Paenibacillaceae; genus Oryzibacillus; species Oryzibacillus soli. The sequence goes on along the minus strand of NZ_JBPPGJ010000004.1, from coordinate 137,418 downwards.
CCGCACCTTAAGGAGGACCATCATACCTTGAACCGCATATGGAACAACCCCATCACGAGAGGATTCCGAAGATCCGTATCTATGAAAATCATGCTGGGCGTCACCATCCTCCAGCTCTTGACCTGCTCCGCCTTCGCCCTGTCGGGGTATATGGTGAATACCAAACAAACGGACCGGCTCCTGGAGCAGTTCGACCTTCGGCTGGCGACGGATATCCACGTGGCCGATGAAGCCGTTGCCTCCATACCGGGCCACATCGAGGAGATCGACGGGGTCAAGCATCCCTATTACCAGCAAGTGAAGAAGTCTTTGGAGGCCCTGAAGCAGAAGCACGGCTTGGAAAATGTCTACATCCTGGCCAACCGCCAGGATAAGGAGCAAATTCTGATCCTGACGGGCCTGGACGAGGATTTCGGCACGGATTACCCCTTCACCGGCGAGATGAAGGAGTCCCTGCAGAAGGGCGTCGAGGTGCTGAGCCCGATCTACAAGGACGAGTACGGCATTCATAAGTCCATCTTCCTTCCCTTGAAGGACAAGCAGGGCAAGGCGGCCGGCATTCTGGGCATCGACCTGGATGCGTCGGTCGTTCCCGGTACGAGCCGCACGGTATTTTGGATTACGGCCACGATCACCGTTCTGGTTCTGGTCATCGGCTTCGGCGTCACCTTCCTGATCAGCCGCCTAATCACCAAGCCGATCCGCCGTCTGATGCAGGCTTCGGAGCAGATGGCCGGCGGGGATCTGACCGTCGACATCGCCGTGAACCAGGAGGACGAGATCGGGAAGCTGGCCTCGTCGTTCAGCCGTCTGGGACATAATCTGCAGAGCCTGGTGAAGCAGATCTCGTCGGCTTCCGAGCACATAGCGTCCACCAGCTCCCAGCTGGTGCTGACCGCCGGCGAATCCAGCGCGGGCTCCCAACAGGTGGCCAGCTCCATGAGCGCCATGAACGACAGCATTGCCGAGGTGGTGGCCTCCATCACCGACAGCGCCGATTCCATCGTCATCATCGACCGGGAACTGGAGAAAACTGCCGCCGGGATGCTGGAGATGGAGGAGGAGGCCAAGCGGGTGGGTGTCCGTTCCTCCCACGGACAGCAGGTCGTGGAGGAAACGCTCCAGCAGATGAGCGCCATCCAATCGACGATGCAGCAGTCCCATCAGGCCGCGCAGCAGCTGGAGAAGCGGTCCGGGGAGATCAGCGCCATCATCCAGATGATCACGGAGATCTCCCAGCAGACCAACCTGCTGGCGCTCAATGCTGCCATCGAAGCCGCCCGGGTCGGGGAAGCGGGACGTGGCTTCGCGGTGGTCGCTGAGGAGGTGCGGAAGCTGGCGGACCAGTCCTCCCAAGCGGCGGTCTCCATCGCCCAGCTGGTATCCAGAACGCAGGGAGATTGCGTGCAGGTTATGGAACGGATTACCGAAGGCAGCCAGGCGGTGACGGAAGGCCACGAGCGGATGAAGGTCACCTACAGCAGCTTCCAGGAGATCTACCAGGGCATTCAGCAGTTCGTGGAGCAGACGGACGAGATGCTCGATGCGGTGCGAGGCGTGAAGGGCTCCTTCGGGACCATCACCGTCGGCATGCGGCGCATCTCGGATACGACGGCGGACCAGGCGGCGGGAACGGAGCAGGTGACGGCGGTCGCGCAGGAGCAGAGCGCCTCAGCCCAGGAGATCTCCGCTGCGATCCAAGCGCTGGCGAAGATGGCCAACGAGCTGAAGGCCTCGGTGCATCAGTTCAAAGTGTAGGCTATTCAGCTTCATTGAAGAAAGGACCGTGCCGGAGGCTCCGGCGCGGTCCTTTCTACTTGAATCAGCCTCCAGAGGCCTTCGCCCGCATTTGGGGCTGCGTCTGCGGTTGAGGGAAGTGAAGCACCACCTCAGTGCCGCGGTTCACCTCGCTGGCAATGGCCATGCTTCCGCCATGAGCTTCGATGATGCCTTGGCAGATGGTCAGTCCGAGGCCGGTGCCTTTTTCCTTGGAGGTGTAATAGGGCTCCCCCAGACGCTTGATCCGCTCCGCTGGGATGCCGACTCCGTGATCGCGGATGCTGACCCGCACGCCGCCGTGCTCGGCCAGACCGGTCCGGATCAGGATCTCCCCGCCGTCCGGCATGGCCTCGATGGCATTCTGCACGATGTTGATGAACACCTGCTTCAGTTGGTTCTCGTTGCAGCGGATTGCCGGAATCTCCTCCAGCGGTTCGTAGACGATCCAGATGTTGTTCATCACGGCTTGGGTGTTCACCAGAGAGATGACGTTCTCCAGGATTCCTCCCAGGGAGCTGTCCCTGAAGGATTCCATAGGCTGGGGCTTGGCGATCAGCAGGAATTCGCGGATGATCTGCTCGATCCGCTCCAGCTCCGACAGCATCACGCGGTAATGCAGGTCCTGGAGGTGGGGCTTCGAGATCTGGAGGAAGCCCTTGATGCTGGTCAAGGGATTCCGGATCTCGTGGGCCACTCCCGCCGCCAGCTGGCTGACGATAAGCATCCGGTCGGATTTGCGGAGGATCTCCTCGGTTTTCCTGCGGTCCGTAATGTCCAGGACCAGCCCCCACATGCGGTAAGCCGCCCCGTCTTCATCGAACAGGGCTTCCCCTTGACACCAGATCGTCCGGATTTCCTTGTCGGGCCGGACGATGCGGTATTCGCATTGGAACGGCTCGCCGCTCTTGGCGGAATCGACGCTTCGGCGGACCAGCTCCCGGTCGTCGGGATGGAGATAGTACCGGAAGAGACGGGTGGATACGGGAGTATCCGGGGATAGATCGAAGATCTTATAGGTCTCCGGCGACCAATGGGCGCGTCCGGTCTTCAGATCCGTATCCCAGATGCCCATGCCGGCGATCTGCTGGATGCGCATCAGCCGTTCGTTGCTCTTCCGCAGCTCCTTGGCCATCCGGTCCCGGGCCTCCATGGCCCGCTTCAAGCCGGTTACGTCATGGACGAAGCCATAGATGCCCACGGTCCGGCCTTTCATCCGGATCGGAATATGGGTGGAGACCGAATGGGCCAGCCCGCCGTTTTTGTGCTGCCACGCGATCTCCCCGCTCTGGGATATGCCGAAGGAGGCTTGGAAGACCTGATCCTTCAGAGATCGGACGCTGTCGCTTGCGGCAAGGGCCGTGACGGGCCGATGCATAAGCTCCTCCGCCGTGTAGCCGGTCAGGGCCTCGAACGCCGGGTTCGTGCCCGTGCAGCAGCCTTCCAGATCCAAGGTGTACACGGCTTGCGGATGCCGTTCGTACAAGGACTTGTACTGCTGTTCCCGGAGCCGGCTGTTGTAGCTCTCCCTCCGGATGGTCAGAACCAGATAGACGGACAGTCCGGTTGCCATCATCAAGGCGACGGCGCCGACGATGAGCCCGAGGACCGTATGACTCATCTCGAAGGCCGCCAGGCCGGAGGCCTCGGTGCGGACGCCGCCGCGGGCTTCGGGGATGAGGCGGGTGGCGTACATGGCCGCGTAGTGAGTGCCGGAGATGGCCGCAGTCATGACGAGGGAGCCGTACAGGACATAGGGGTGCCTGCTCTTGTGCCCCGGCCTGCCGGGAATGCTGTGGAGCGCAAGCCGGATGGATAGCCGGGACAAGGCCGAACCGAGCAGCAGGATCAGCATGAGAGCGGGGAGATGTAGATGGATCCGGTAAGGCATCTTCATCGCCATCATGCCCGTCACATGCAGGGAGAGGATGGCGAAGCCGATCAGGAAGCCGGCGGCCCACCAACGGAGCCTTCCCCGGGGACCATATACGGCGGCATGCAAGCCGATGAAGGAAGCGGAGACGCCGAGCAGCAAGGACAGAAGGGTCAGGGGACCGTCGTAAGTAACCGCGGCATGCAGATTCAGGGACAGCAATCCGGAGTAATGCATGGCCCAGATGCCGGCACCCAGCGTGACGGCACCGGCGGCGGTGCGGGCATACCGGTGCCGTTCCTGGGCGGCGAACGAGCGGTTCATAATGGTCAGGGCAACGAAGGCGGCCATGACGGCCAATCCGACGGATACGGCTACGAGGAGAACGTTATAGCTGTATGGGGAGTGCACGGACGATCAGGACTCCTTTCATTGCTTTTCTCTCTATTATGTCCACGGTTCATAGAGTATAATCGCTTTGGCAGGAGGATGGGCGGGGGCGACCCCCGTGAATTATAGCTGCGTGGATGAGAATCCAATTGCAACCTGCGGCGTTTGTGGAAGGAAGCTATAGACTGCGGACGGTTCGATTCATAGGTATGAAAGGGAGGGATGGATAGCCGGCCCCAGTATGAACAAAGCCTGCGGATCGAGGATCGAATCCGCAGGCTTTTTTGCGTTCGCTGCGATCACTATATCGGCCAGGAATGCCTTTATCTTCGATGCTTCATAGGACGCGGGACAGCTTCCGGTAGTTGCGGGGGGACATACCTTCGATGGAGCGGAACAATCTGCTGAAATAATGGATGTCCGCGTACCCGACATACTCGCCGATGCGCTCAATGGGCCAATCGGTTTCCCGGAGCAGCCTTCGTGCCTCACGGTGCCGGATGGAGCGCAGGTATTCCACGGGGGGAACTCCGGCGATATGCCGGAAGAGCTTGGTGCTGTAGTCCCCGCTCATGCCCAGACGCTCGGCAAGGCTGGTATTGCTCCACGGAGCGGCGGGCTTGCTCTCCATCTCCGCCATGATCTCCTTAATTCGCTGCCCGTGAACGGTCGTATCCGAGACCCGGCCGGACATGCGGCTTCGGAGCAGGGAGGCGAGTACGGTCAGCATAAGTCCGCGGCAGACCAAGGCATATCCGAGTGGGCGCATGGCGAATTCGTGAATCAGATTCTCCATGGCCTGCACGCATCCGTGCGAAGGAAGATAGATCAGGTCCTCCGACAATGGGGGGGAGGACGGGTCCACCGCTTCTGCAGCATATTTCCCCGCCGTTCCTTCGCCTTCAGGAACCACCATATCCTCTTCCCCTGCAATCGACAGCTCCCCGAAGAAGTCGAAATGAATGCCGATCAGCTTGGTGGTCGGCACACCTGCGGTCGTATTCTGATGGTAGACGCCGGAAGGCAGAAGGATGAGCTGGCCGGGGAGGAGGGAGTGAGCCTCGCCCTGGATGGTGACGTCCAACCGGCCATGGCACACATACAGAAGCTCGAAGTCATACAAGCGTCTACCCGGGAACGTCCGGGGCGCTACGGTTTGGTATTGGGCGTAATGAATGTTGGGTGCCCAGTCTTGAAAGAAAGCCGGTCTGCGGACCGGCTGTTGAATATGTCCCGGATTCACGGCGCAAGAATCCCTCCCGGTATGGGGTTAAGAATTATCGGATAGAACGGAATCGTCCAAAAACTCGCTCTTTTCCCTAAATAAAACCAGATCAACATTTACTATAATACAGTTAAACGCAGGAGGGATGTGAAAAGTTCCATCGTGCGGGTTTATAACGGAAATGTACAAAATGATGAGGAGGATTCCGGTGAAAAAGGGAATCAACATCTGGTCATTCCCGGAGGGGATGCCGATTATGGAATGCGCGAAGCTGGCCCGCAAGGCAGGGTTCGAGGGATTGGAATTGTCACTGAACGAATCGGGCGAGCTGGGGCTTGCGACGACGGAGCAGGAGGTAAGGTCCATAGCCAGACAGATCCGGGAGCTGGGTTTGGAGATCAGCAGCTTGGCCACAGGCCTCTATTGGGGCAGCTGGATGACGAGTGATTCGGAGGCGGAACGGATCAAGGCCATGGATATCTGCAAGAAGCAGCTGGAAACCGCAGCGGCATTAGGAGCCGATACGATCCTGGTGATACCTGGCGCGGTCGGGGTTGATTTTATCCCGGGATCGAATGTGGTGGATTATGAGAAGGCTTACGAACGGGCGCAGGAGGCGGTCCGCAAGCTGGCTCCCGAAGCGGAGCAAGCGGGGGTCAACATCGGGATCGAGAACGTATGGAACAAGTTCCTCTTGTCTCCCCTGGAGCTGCGAGGCTTCATCGACTCCATCGGCTCTCCCTTCATCGGTTCTTACTTTGACGTGGGCAACGTGGTATACGCCGGCTACCCGGAGCAGTGGGTCCGCATCCTGGGGAAGCGGATCAAGAAGGTTCACTTTAAGGATTACCGCCGGGAAGCCGGGGGACTGCACGGGTTCGTGGACCTGCTGGCCGGAGACGTGGACTATCCGACGGTGATGGCGGCGCTCCGGCAGACGGGCTACGACGGGTATGTGACGGCCGAGATGATCCCGAACTATAGGCACTATACGGAACAGATCATCTACAATACGTCCGCTTCCATGGATGTCATTCTGGGCAGGACCGCATTCGGAATCGAATAGGAGGGTTCATGACGATGTTGAGAATCGGATTGGTGGGCTTCGGCTTTATGGGCCGCATGCATCTGGACAACTACAACCGGCTGATCTCCGAGGGCTTTCCTCTGGAGCTGAAGGCCATATGCGATATCCGGATCGAGGAGCTGAAGGACGGTGCGGCAGGCGGCAATATGTCCACGGCCCAGTCGGTTTATGATCTGACCTCGTATCACCTGTATGACCGGTTGGATCGCATGATTGCGGCCGAAGAGCTGGATGTCATCGACCTGGCCGTCCCCACATATCTGCATGCCGAGATGAGCATCGAGCTGCTGGAGAAGGGCTTCCACGTCCTCTGCGAAAAACCGATGGCGCTGAATCCGGCAGACGCCCGGAAGATGGCCGAAACCGCTGCCAGAACGGGCAAGAAGCTGATGATCGCCCAATGTCTCCGTTTCTGGCCGGGATATGAATATTTGAAGAGGTGTGTGGAGGACCGGCGGTTTGGCGCTGTGACCGAAGGGTATTTCTATAGGGGCTCCCATTCCCCGAAGGACTGGTTCCTCGATGAGAAGCTGAGCGGCGGATGCTTGCTGGATATGCACATTCATGACACGGACATGATCCATTATCTATTCGGCAAGCCGTCCAGAGTGTCGGCATTGGGAAGGAACGTCATACCGGGTGCAGGCATGGACCTCGTATCCAGCCACTATTATTATCCGGACGGCAAGGTGATCAACGCTCAAGCGGATTGGACTCTGGAAGGGGACTTCGGCTTCTATATGGGCTACCGGGTCAACTTCGAAGGAGGCAATCTCCTTTTTGACGGCTCCACGGTCAAGGTGAACCCCAACGGTGCCCCCGGCTTCGTACCGGAGCTTGCGGCCGACAGCGGCTATTACGGCGAACTGGTCTACTTCTTGAATGCCGTGCTCCAGGATCGGCCGATCCGGGTTTGTACGCCGGAGAGCACAGCGGATACGCTGACTATCGTCCGGGCGGAAGCTCTGTCCGCGGCCCAAGCCGGGGCTTGGATCGACGTCGATGGAACGCTCCATGAGAAAGGGTAAGGGGGGAATACGATGGTACATCCATTCACGAATCCAATAGGCGTGGTCGTGGACTGCTTCGGGGTCGGTGTCCGGGAAGGGCTGAAGAAGGCTAAGGCCATCGGAGCGGACGGTGTTCAGATCTGGGCGGTATCCGGCGAGATGGATCCGGGTAATCTCTCCGCCGGCGGGCGCAAGGAGTGGAGAAGCACCATCGCCGGCTTGGGTCTGGAAATCTCAGCCTTGTGCGGCGACCTGGGAGGCCATGGGTTTCAGGACCATCGGGAGAATCCCCTCAAGATTGAGAAATCCAAGCGGATTCTGGAGCTGGCGATGGACTTGGGCTGTTCGACGGTGACCACCCATATCGGCATCATTCCCGCAGATCCGGCGGACCCGGTTTATCGGACGATGCAGGAGGCTTGTGCGGAGCTTGGCGAATATGCGGCGGCAATGCAAGGCTATTTTGCCGTGGAGACCGGACCCGAGACAGCCGCCCATCTGAAGTCATTCCTCGATTCTCTCGGGACCAAGGGATTGGCGGTCAATTTCGATCCCGCCAACATGGTCATGGTGACGGGAGACGATCCGGTGCAGGGCGTGCGCCTACTCCGAGACTACATCGTGCATACGCACGTGAAGGATGGCATCCGCTATCAGGACGTCGATCCGCGGGCGGTCTATGGTGCGCTGGGGTACCAGCCGATGGATCATCAGCATATGGCCGAGCTGGTCCGCTCGGGAGCCTGGTTCCGGGAGCTTCCCTTGGGCGAGGGAGGGGTGGATTTTGACGCCTATTTCGCGGCTTTGCAGGAGATCGGTTATAAGGGATACCTGACTATCGAGAGGGAAGTGGGCGATCAACCGGAGGAGGATATCAGGAAAGCGGTCTCGTTCATCCGTAAGTACAAATCGGGAGACCAGTAAGCAGGGAAATAAAGGAAATCACGTCCTGTACGGCGAATAGATGGTGACGAGGCGGTCTGCTCAGCAGTCCGCCCACACCAATGTCGAAGGAATGGACCCTATGACTCTGCATATTGGCGAAAAGATCGGTGAAGGCGGCTGCTCGGAGGTTTATGCGATCGGGGATGGCCGGATCCTGAAGCTGGCGAAGTCGAATACGAGCTTTGAAGCGGCCAGAAAGGAATACCGCAATAACCAGATCGCCTGGGAATGCGGGCTTCCCGTACCGCAGCCTTATCAATTTATTGAAAAGGACGGACGTCCGGGGCTGGTGGTGGAACGTATTGTCGGCGAGACCCTCATGGAGCGGTTCATCCGGCAGATGGCTTCGGACCGTTCCCCTGAGAGGAATGATGCGGACATCAGGCTAACGGCCCAGGTCTTGTGCAGGATTCACCGTATGGAGTCTGTCAGCAGCGATCTGCCAGCTCAGAGAAGCAGCATCAAGTCCGATATCCGAAGAGCTCCGTATCTGCGTTCGGATGAAAAAGATGCCATAATCTCCATCCTTGATTCCTTGCCTCCGAAGCAGATGCTGTGTCATGGCGACCCCAATCCGGGCAACCTGATGATCAGGCCGGACGGCAGCGTGGTGATCCTCGATTGGATGAACGCCTCGATCGGGAATCCGGAAGCGGATCTTGCCGAATATATCCTGATGATCCGCTATGGGGTGCTGCCTTCGTTCCTTCCGGCCGGCATCCTCAATTTCTTCGATTCCATGCGTGAGGAGATCATCGGCGGCTTCATGGACGAATATAGGACCTTAACGGGGATGAGTGATGGCGTAATTGCTCCCTGGCTCGTTCCGATCGCAGCAAGGAAGCTGGCTGCGGACGGCATTCCCGATGAAGAGAAGATGAGGCTGGTCCGGATGATCCGGCAGGGACTGGAAGATAGAGGAGGGGATCGTCCTTGAAGCTCTATATCGTCCGGCACTGTTCAGCCGCAGGACAGGAACCTGCTGCTCCTCTCACAGATAAAGGCCGCGCCCAAGCGGAAGCCTTATGCGAATTTCTGAGCGGACTTCATATAGAAGAGATCTTCTCCAGTCCGTATCTGCGGGCGGTCCAATCCATATCGCCCTTGGCGCAGAAGCTCCGCATGAGCATCCGCACCGACGAACGATTGTCCGAACGGATTCTATGCGGGGAGAATCGTCCGGATTGGTGTGAGATGCTGCGGAACACCTTCCAAGATCTTGACTTGCAATTCGAAGGCGGCGAATCCAGCAGAGCAGCGATGCAGCGGGCCGTATCCGTGATTCGCGAGATAAGTGAAAGCGGACTGAACCGCGCCGTCATCGTCACCCACGGAAACTTGCTGTCTTTACTGCTTCATCATTATGATCGCAGCTACGGCTACGAAGCGTGGGAGGCACTCACCAACCCGGATGTGTACCTTCTGGAAAATACGGGTGAATCGTATAGGGTGGAGCGGGTGTGGAGGTAATCCTCGGCGGGGAAAATGTATCATAAAATTGACACCTTTATTAGTACTAGGTACTAGGATTTAGCCCTATAATGGTCAATAGAAGGATATTACCCGACGAAGGAGCTTGACTTGTGGATACTCAACACCTGATCGAAACCTACCAAGCGCCCGAGCGCTATAATCTGTCTATGGAAATAGAGAAGCACGCATCGGACAAGACCGCCTTGAAGTGGATGGACGAAGCCGGTCATACAGAAGAGATCACTTACAACGGACTGCTGCGGGAAGCGAGCCGGATCGCAGGCGGATTGGCTAGCCTGGGCCTGGCCAAGGGAGACCGGGTCTTGGTCATCATGCCGCGCCTGATCCAGTCTTACGCGCTCTATCTTGCCTGCTTCAAGCTGGGATTGGTGGTAATCCCATCCTCCGAGATGCTTCGTGCCAAGGACCTGAGCTACCGGATCCGTCATGCGGAGGCCCGTGCGGTTATCGCGTTCCCGGCCTTTACAGGAGAGGTGGAGAAGATTGACGACGACACCCCCTCCCTTCAATTCCGCATCACGCTGGATGACAGTCTGAAGGGCTGGCTGTCCCTGGACCGGCTTACGATGAACCAGCCGGACCACTATCCGGCCGTGGACACGCATCGGGACGATATGGCTCTCCTCGCCTATACCTCCGGCACCACAGGCAACCCTAAGGGTGTCGTCCATACCCATGGCTGGGCTTACGCCCACCTCCGGATCACCGCCACTTCCTGGCTGGATATCCGGGAGTCGGACATGGTATGGGCTACGGCTGCACCGGGCTGGCAGAAGTGGATCTGGAGCCCCTTCCTCTCGGTGTTGGGCACCGGCGCCACAGGGTTCGTCTACAGCGGCCGCTTCCAGCCGGAGACCTTCCTGCAGCTTCTCCAGGATCAGAGGATCCGGGTGCTGTGCTGTACGCCTACGGAATACCGGCTGATGGCCAAGACCGACCGTCTGGAGCGTTATGATCTGTCGGCGCTGCGCAGCGCGGTTTCGGCCGGTGAGCCGCTGAACGGCGCGGTCATCGAGGTGTTCCGCCGCTCCTTCAACCTGACGATCCGGGACGGGTACGGCCAGACGGAGAGCACGCTGCTGATTGGAACGCTGAAGGATTCCGCCATGAAGGCCGGCTCCATGGGCCGCGCCACCGCCCATGGGCTGGTGGAGGTTATCGATGGCGAAGGACGTCCGCTGCCCCCTGGTCAAGTGGGAGACATCGGGGTCCACGGCTCCATGCCGGCCTTGTTCCAGACCTACTACAAGGAGCCGGAACGTAAGGCCGCTGCGATGCGCGGCGAATACTTCGTTACGGGCGACCGGGCCCGTAAGGATGAGGACGGCTGCTTCTGGTTCGAAGGCCGAAGCGACGATATTATCATCAGCTCCGGCTACACCATCGGTCCCTTCGAGGTGGAGGATGCGCTCCTGAAGCACGATGCCGTCAAGGAATGTGCGGTGGTCGCCAGTCCGGACGAGATCCGGGGACATGTGGTGAAGGCATTCGTCGTGCTGAAGGAAGCCGACGCTGCATCGGAGGCGCTTGTCCGGGAGCTGCAGGAGCATGTGAAGGAATGGACGGCGCCCTACAAGTACCCGCGCCGGATCGAGTTCGTCGGGGATCTGCCCAAGACCAGCTCGGGCAAGATCCGCCGGGTGGAGCTGCGGGAGGCGGAAGCTGCGGCCTATGCCGGCGTATAGGCTCCCTGGACATGAAGAAGCGGTTGGTGCAGGAACTCTGCCCAACCGCTCTTTTTTATTCCCGATCGAAGAAGTAAGGAATGAAGTGACGGTAGTAACCCCGGCTCTTCGCATGGACGTATTGCCCGTCGTTATGAGGATCACGGGCCAGGCGGTCCAGTGCAGGCCCTCCGGTATAGGGCCGGACAACGCTCGAGGGGAGCCGCTTAGCTTCTATGGCTTCCACCGGGCAGCCATAGACGCAGCGCATGCACCAGATACAATCCGGGCCGAACCGGATTTTCCCGTCCTCCATCCGGATGTTGGACTGGGGGCATTCCCGGGAGCAGCGGCCGCAGGTGCGGCATGCAGCAGTGGCGCGCAGCCCTTTGACCCAATACCGTGCCCCGCGCTCCTCCATCACGTTGACCATACGAAGAAGCTTGGATAGGGCGGGATGGATCGGAAGGCCCTTGGATACTCCCCGAGCGATCTCGTCTGCCGTGCGGTCGGCAAGCCCGATGGAGGCTTGATCCAATTGCTTGTTCATCCGGTCGTCATATCTCATGAAGAAGTTGCAGGGCATGGCGAAGATGGAATCATGGAAGACACGGTATTCCTTCCGATGAAGGATCCGGATGACGGATTCCGAAGCGCCGTGGTTGACATAATGGGGGGAGGAGGCGGTCTTGAATACGAATGCGGGCTTCCCACCGCCGGGGGGCAATTGCTCGGCGAACCGGATGACCAAATCTGTAGCTCCGAAACCCAGAACGGGATGTCCGATGCCGAGGAGCTCCAGGCTGTCGTAGTCGGGTGCTTCAGCGCCCTTCAGAATCCGATCGATCCGGCTCAGGCGGACGGTATGGTTCCGCCGCTCCAAGGCCTCTCCCAGCCTTGCGGCCACCCGTTCCGTATTGCCGGTTCCCGAGAAATAGAAGATTCCCGTCTTCGTTCCAGTAGCGGCCATTCCGAACTCCTCCCTTTTTCTGGATGGCCCCATTATATACCCTTTATCGGAAGGAAGCTGTAGAGCATCTGTGACGATAAGAACGATAAGTCGATCCCTTGTTCCGGCTAGGGCATTACGTCCGCGCGCAGCCGACGCTTCAGTACGTGAATGCTCCCGGGAACTGCCGGATGATGCCCTCCGTCATAACGTCGGCCATCTCCAGCGCCTGAGGTTCAACGCGGTCGTTCGTCGCGACGTTCTCTTCGTAATGTCCCGCGAGACGGGAGGCAACCTCTTGGCTTAGGAGCTCCAGATGCTCGTGCATCATGCGTCTCCAGGCTTCCCGGCTCCAGTGCGGGTTGATGCCGGCCAAGAACGCGGCGATGGCGTCGGCATTCTGAAACCAGCGGTTGCGCGCTTGGGAAGCACCCATGGCGTTGCCGGCCTGAAGCGCATGAACGAGCTCGGCCGCTATGGTGAGATGCTCCCGGAGAAGCGAGGCGAAGCGGCTGGCGATAGCCGGACCATAGAGAGGCCGAAGGGCATCGGCAAAATCCGCAGGGTTGCGGAGCAGGCGTCCCGTGGTGGCCTTCTCGTCCGGAAGCCGGCCGATAATGCTGTTGACGGTCAGCCGGGTCCAATAAATGTGCTGCTCCCACAGGGTGCGCAGCTTTCGGTTCAACTCCACTTGGGACGGTGTCCAGATCCTCGGGCGGACCGGTCTGAACCCCAGATCATATTCATACATGCCGGAAGTCATCTCCTTGTTACGGTATGCTTCAATATATAGGCGGATGTCAGGTTCGGTGCGTAATGGCAACAGAATATAGGGGCGTGATCTCTATAGGTATTGTGTTTGGGGTGAAACTTTTTCGCGGACTAACTGTGTAAAGGAATTGGAATAAGGAGGATTACACGCTATAATCATTAAGGAGGAATTCGCCTGTGACGGCAGTTCCGACCAATAACTCGGATAAGAAGAGGTCTGATCATGGAAAAAACATTGATTTTCGGGCATAAAAACCCCGACACCGACTCCATCTGCTCCGCGCTGATCTATGCGGACCTGAAGACGAAGCTGGGCCAGAACGTGGAGGCCGTCCGTCTGGGCGTCGTCAGCAGCGAGACTCAATTCGTGCTGGACACCTTCAAGGCCGCCGCTCCGCGCCAAGTGGACACCGTAGCCAACGAGACCAAGACCGTCATCCTGGTCGACCATAACGAGCGCCAGCAAAGCGCCAGCGACATCGCCGACGTGCGCGTGGCCGAGGTCATCGACCACCACCGCATCGCCAACTTCGAGACCAGCGGCCCGCTGTACTACCGTGCCGAGCCGGTGGGCTGCACCACCACCATCTTGAACAAAATGTACAAGGAGAACGGCGTGGAGGTTACACCGCAGATCGCAGGACTGATGCTGTCCGCCATCATCTCCGACACCCTTCTCTTGAAGTCCCCGACCTGCACCGAGCAGGACGTGGCTGCAGCCAAGGAGCTGGCCGCCATCGCAGGCGTTGAGCTGGAAGCCTATGGTCTCTCTATGCTGAAGGCCGGCGCGGATCTGAGCGACAAGTCCATTCCGCAGCTCATCTCCCTGGACTCCAAGGAGTTCACCATGAACGGCCGGAAGGTGGAGATCGCCCAAGTGAACGCCGTGGACGTGAACGACGTTCTGTCCCGCCAAGGCGAGCTGGAAGCCGCTCTGAACGGCATTATCGCCGAGAAGGGTCTGGACCTGTTCCTGTTCGTGGTCACCGACATCCTGAACAACGATTCCATTGGCGTTGCGCTGGGCAAGGCAACCGAAGCTGTGGAGAAGGCCTATAACGTGAAGTTGGACGCCAACAAAGCGGTCCTGAAGGGCGTTGTATCCCGCAAATCCCAGATCGTTCCGGTTCTGACCGACGTATTCAACGCGCTGTAAGCCTCTCTCGCTCTTACACCTCTGATCCGCAGCCGCGGGACAGAGGTGTTTTTGATTTCACCTGAGGAAGACCGAGCAAGGCAAAATGTAGACCCGTAAAAGGAGGAGGCTCCATGCCCGACTGGTCCTACCGGACGTTGTTCCGCCCGCTTCTGTTCCGATTGTCCGCGGAAAAGGCGAGAGACCTGACCCTTTCGGTATTCGGTGCGCTGGGGAAGCTGCCTGGCGGCTCCTTCCTGATCCGAACGATGGGACACATGGAAAGCTCCCCGCTTCTGGAGAGTTGGCTGCGCCAAGCGGAGCTTCCTTTCCCCGTCGGACTTAGCGGCAGTGTGGACTCCTGCGCTCGAGCCGCGGATGCGCTGTCCCAGATCGGCTTCGGATTCATCGAGGTGGGTCCGGTAACTCCTGAAGCGCAGCCTTATGTGGATCCGCTCCGACGGGTCGAAACGCAAGAGGCGATTCACAATGCCGATCCTTATGCGAATGCCGGCATCGATCCGGTCTTGGCCGGACTTCGCACATACCGGGGGAGAGCGCCGCTGATGTTCCGGCTGCGTCCTTCCCCCGGAAGCTGGCCGGAGGAGGCCTGCCGGCAGGTGGTCGGAATGGCTGAAGCCGCATCCGGAACGGCTTCCGGCTTTTATCTCGATTGGCTGGATGATCGGTGGAGCCAGCAAGAGACGGCGGAGGGGCTAACCGTCCTGTTGAAGGAGCTGCGCTCCCGCCGGGAAGAGGCGCCGCTTCTGTTATACGTTCCGTTGGATACGCCCGCATCCCGGGTGGGTGAGCTCCTGCAAGCCGTTCCGGCAGAGCTGCTGGATGGAGTCGTGCTGGGGGAGCATTACCGCACGGAGGAGGGATATACCATGTCTCCGGAAGGGAAGGGACGGAGTATCGCCAAGCTCCGGGAGCTTCGGCCGTATCTTCCGGAGCATTTCGCAACCATAGCCTCCGGCGGCGTACACGAACCGAAGGATGCGCTGGAGCTGCTGCAAGCGGGAGCCCGGTATGTTCAATTGAATAGCGGATTGGTCTATTCGGGTCCCGGTCTGCCCAAGCGGGTTAACGAGGCGGTCTTGTATGAATCCCTTCGGAAGGAGCCGGACTGGATCGAGCCTCCGTTCCGGAAGCACTGGGGCTGGATGGTTCTGATGGGGCTCGGTATGATTCTGGGCGGGGTCCTGGCCTGGGTCGTCGCGGCTACTTCGGTGCTCCTGACCTATGACGAAGCATACCTGGGACTGAGTGCTGCGGAGCTTACGAGCCTGCTGCCGCGGGTCAAGGCTTTTATGTCCCACGACCGGATTTCGCTGGCAGGGACGATGATCTCGATCGGCATTCTGTATGGCTTTTTGGGACAATATGGGCTGCGTGCGGAGCTTCATTGGGCCAAGACCACCCTGTTAACCTCCGGTGTGGTGGGGTTCAGCAGCTTTTTCTTGTATCTGGGGTACGGATACTTCGATCCGCTCCATGCCCTGTCAGCACTGCTCTTGCTTCCGTTATTTCTATTGGCGATGAGGGGTGGCGGCACCAGGCCATTCCGAGGACGGCCGGAGCTATCGAACGACAGGTCTTGGCTCCTGGCTCAATGGGGCCAGCTGATGTTCATTCTCCTTGGTGCCGGCTTTGCCACAGGAGGCTTGGTTATTGCCTGGGTCGGCATCACGGGAGTCTTCGTGCCGCAGGATCTGGATTATCTATGCACGACGGCATCCGAGCTGAGCCAAGTGAACGGGCGCTTGCTGCCCTTGATCGCCCATGACCGGGCCGGCTTCGGCGGCGCATTGGTTTCGGATGCACTGGCCGTGCTGGGAACGGCTCTCTGGGGGATCCGGAGGGGAGAGCGCTGGATCTGGTGGATGCTGCTTCTGGCCGGGGCACCGGGCTTCGCCGCCGGCTTCGGCGTTCATTGGAGCATCGGCTATACGGACTTCGTCCATCTGCTGCCGGCCTATTTCGTGGCGATGCTCTACGTTGCAGGGCTGATCCTTCTCTATCCTTATCTCATGCGAAGCAGCCGGACCGACGTTCACCGCTAAAATAAATCCCGCCCCAAATCGCATTGACAATCCAGGGGCGGGGTTTTATAGTGAAATTAGTTAGAGTTCGAACTAAAGGCGGTGATGAAGGATGGGGCAAGACGGATGCCGACCCAAGGGGTTGTTTCCTTGGGAGACGGAAGAGCAGGTCGGCGCTATGGTGAAGCTGGTGCATCATGCCATGCGGCGCAGCATCGAGCAGGTCATCCGGCCGTTGGGCTTGACTCATCAGCAGGGGCAATGCTTGCGGGTATTGACCATGCGGGAGGGCTCCACCCATTCGGAGCTGGAGCATGTCTTGGGCATTGAGAAGCCCAGTGTGACCAGCTTGGTGAACGGGATGGAGAAGAGAGGCTGGGTGGTCCGCCGGCAGCATCCGGAGGATGCCCGGATCAAGCGGATTTATCTGACGGAGCAGGGGGAAGAGCTGGCCGGCCGGGTCATCTGTCAGGTGGATCAGACGAAGCGGAGGCTGCAGGAATCGCTGGAGGCTGCAGAAGCCGCGCAGCTGGTGCAGCTCTTAAAGAAGCTGCTTGCTGCATATGATGGAGACATGAAGCAGGGAAGCCCGAAGACTTAATGCTTGAAGAATTACCCTAGGTTGGCCCTAGGCTGCCCTAATAGTTAGATCTCGAACCATAAGGAGGAGGAAGCATGAGTTCCATGAACCATACGCCCGAAGGAACCGCTGGAGTCGTGAACAACGGTGAAAAACTGTTGAAGATCCTGGTATTCACGCTGATCTTCTCGGTTATGAATGCCTCGATCTTCAATGTGGTGCTGCCGGTCATCGGCAAGGAGTTCCACCTGGCACCGTCCCAGTTGAGCTGGATCTCAACGGGTTACATGATCGTCTACGCCATCGGCTCCGTCACCTACGGCAAGCTGGCGGACCGATACAAGCTGAAGAATCTGTTGACCTTCGGCTTGATCTTCTTCGCCCTAGGGTCCGTGGTAGGACTATCAGCCACCGAATACTGGATGATCATCCTGGGCCGGGTGCTGCAGGCTGCCGGCGCATCGGTCATCCCTGCCACCGGCATGATCATTCCGGTGCGGTATTTTCCGCCGGAACGGCGGGGGAGAGCGCTGGGAACCTCGGCTATCGGCCTTGCGCTGGGCGCCGCCATGGCCCCTATCGTCTCCGGCCTGGTGACCGGCTTCGCCAGTTGGCGCTTCCTGTTCCTGATCTCGCTCCTGCCGCTCTTGACCCTGCCCTTCTACCGGAAGTATCTGGATGACGAGGCAGGCCAGGCCAAGTCCATCGACTTCGTGGGAGGGGGGCTTCTGGCAGGCGCCGTCGCCCTGGCCTTGATGGCCATTACCCAGAGCAATGGCTTCTATCTGATCGGAGCCGTGCTGCTGGCGCTGCTGCTCGTCCTCCGGCTCCGGACGGCGAAGGAGCCCTTCATCGACCCGCAGCTGTTCCGGAACCGCAGTTACTCCCTCGGACTCCTGATCGCCTTCCTGGCGACCTCGCTCAGCTTCGGAATGCCCTTCATCACGCCGCAGTTTCTGAGCAAGCTGAACGGCCTGAGTCCGCTGGCGACGGGCTTCGCCATGTTTCCTGCAGCGCTGGTCACCGCCATCATGGGGCGCCGGGGAGGCCGGCTGGCGGATACGCGGGGCAATGCCTTCCTCGTCACCATAGCCGCAGCTCTGCTGTTCCTGTGCTTCGCGGGTCTGTCCACGGCCGTTGGCGCAGCCGTCCTCTGGACCTCCTTCTTCCTGATCCTGGGCAATGTGGGCCAGTCCTTCATGCAGATCTCCATGTCCAACGCGGTGTCCCGCACGCTGCCGCGGGAACAGACCGGAGTAGGCATGGGCTTCTTCTCCATGCTGAACTTCATCTCCGGTGCGACCGCCACCAGTCTGATCGGTAAGGTCCTGGACTTCCAGTCGCCATCGCTGCGGCTGAATCCTTTTGTCAGCCCGGAGGGGGCCTATATTTACAGCAATATCTTCGTCGTGCTCGGACTTCTTACCGTGGCAGTTGCGGTTCTGTACCATCTTCTGTTCGGCGCGCGAGCACGTGCCAGCACTGCGACTCCGGCTCCGGCCAAGGAGGTTCGAGGTTGACAGTACGGCCTATGTGCCACATACTGGGACGGTAGCGGCACGAAGCCGTATCATCGATTAATGCGGAGGATCTACCATCATGAATTGGGCCCGACACTGGAGACTTATTCTTTCCTTGGCCATTCCATCCATCGTCTCCTTTGCCATGCAGACGCTGTCCGGCACGCTGAATCTGATCATTGTCGGGGGACTCGGTGCCACCGTCATCGCCATCGTCGGCGTGTCGAATATTATCATGTACAACGCCTGGGCGCTGTTCTCGGGCATCGGGCATACCGTCAATTACCTCGTCGCCCAGAATTACGGGGCCCACGATATGAAGAAGGGCATCGAGCGCACCTCCGTGGCCCTTACCGTCACGGCCGGGATGTCCCTGGTCATCCTGCTGGCCGGACTTCTGTTCGCCGGTGATATCCTGCGGCTTGTAGGGGGAGAGGCTTCCAGCGGGCTGGCTGCGGGGGGCGAATATCTTGAGATCCGCTTCTTCGCGATGGCCTGCGGCATCCTGAACTTCGTCTTCCACGGCTTCTTCCGGGGCATCGGGGATACGAAGACACCCATGCTGCTGTCTCTCGTCTCGAATCTGCTGATGGTGACCTTCACCTATGCTTGGACCTACGGCAAGCTGGGTTTTGCGGAGTATGGGCTTCCGGGTGCGGGCTGGGCCTTCTTCCTGGGGGAGGCCGTAGGCCTGCTGGGCTGTCTCTACTTCTACTTCATCCGGCTGCATCGGAAATACGAGACGCGCTCCCGCATCTTAGGCTGGAACCGTACGGAAGCCGCCTTGATCTTGAAGGAAAGCGGCAAGCTGGGAGCGCAGGAATTCGCGCTCAGCATCTCCATGCTGCTCTTCACGCTGTTTGTGGCCGTGCTGGGTGAGGAGGCCTTGGCAGCCAACGAGGTGGCCTTGAATGTCATGTCGCTGGGCTTCATGCCGGCCTTCGCCTTCGGGGCCACAGCCACCATCCTGGTGGGGCAGCGGATCGGCGAGGGCAAGCCCATGGAAGCACGGAGGCTCGGCACCGATACGGCCGTGCTGGGAAGCATTTTTCTCCTAGCCGTCGGGACCGTCGAATTTTTCTTAGCCGAGCCCATCGCCCGGATCTATACGAAGGATCCTTTTGTGTACGAGATGGCCGGAGAACTGATCATGATCTCGGCGTTCCTGCAGCTCTTCGACGGCTTGTTGAATTTCTTCGCAGGCGGCCTCCGGGGAACGGGGGACACCTCTTTTCTCTTGGTGACCAGCCTCATTATGGGCTTCGCCGTGTTCGTGCCGCTGTCGTACCTCTCCATCTTCGTGCTGGAATGGGGGAACGTAGGGGCGTGGGTGTCCTTATACTCGTTCCTGGTCCTGTTCGGTCTGACGGTTATGTTCCGGTTCTACCGGACAAACTGGATGCAGGTCAAAGTGAAGGAAGCCGGAGCGGCAGCCGGCCATTAAGGTTATTGAGCATCATGGATGCAGATAGGAAGGAGGATTCGATATGTTCGCCATTACCGCATACAGCGTAGAATGGGTGAAGGACCCGTTCGGCATCATCCCCGGCAAAAGATACGAGTTCAACCTGGATATTGAACCCGACGAGGAGGACGAACTCTTTTCCGAAGGAGGAATTGCGCTCCGGGTCATCTACGGGGTGGAGGAATCGAAGCAGGGAATTGTGAAGTATGAGTTTCAGGAGAAAGACACCGGCAAATATCTGGACTTCGAGATGGAGGCCGGCGAAGCCGAAGCCGTGGATGCCTTCTGCAGAGAGCATGTGGGCGAAGCGGAGGAATAAGGGAAGAGTCCTCGTACATCCGGTACGAGGACTCTTTTTCTTTACTTTTGTGCTTCGGCCAGCAGCATGAGGACCAGGCCTTGTCCGTATTGGGTCGGGTAGCAGGGGATATCGTTGTATGCTTCCATGCTGGGCATCACGGGAGTGCCTCCGGACACACCGGTAACCTCGCCGTCCGGACGGATCTTGGATAGAACGCCCTTCAGCGCTTTGCCGGCGGCGGGGAGAAGGGATTCCGGAAGCAGTCCGGCTCGGACTCCCTTCAGAATGCCGCATGCGATGCCGGCGCTTCCGGAGGTCTCTTGGTAGAAGCGGGGCTGGTTCATGACCGTCGCCCACAGGCCGTTCTGCTGCTGGAAGCCTGCCAAGCCTTCCATCATGCGGGTGTAACGACCCGTTACGGCTGCAGGAATATCGGTTAGTCCCTTCACCTCTTCCAGGATCATCGGGGTGCCGACGGCGATCCAAGCGTTGGCCCGGGTCCATAGAGCCGAGGACATGTGATTCTGCTCCATACAGCTCCAACCATGGTACAGGACCCCGGACTTCGGCTCCTGCAGAAGTCTCAGATGGACTTCCAGCTGGTTTACGGCCTCGGCGGCATATAGGGCTTCACCGGTTTGCTTCGCCAGGCGCGCCAGCAGGAGGACGGCCATGAAGATGGTATCCGCCCATACCTGCTCCGGGAAGCTGGCGTTCTCGGTTACGGTGTGCTCTAAGGCTCCCTCTCTTGTTCGTGGAGCCTCCTTCAGAATCCATTCGCCGATCCGAACGGCTGCTTCCAGATAGAGGGGGTCCTTGGAATGCCGGAATAAGGCAGGGAAAATGGCAAAGGGTGCCATGGAATTGATCACCTTCATCTTCTCCGACTTCGCCAGATTGTTCTTGGCCCATTGCTCCAGGAAGCCCATGACATCCTCCCGCTTCGA
Source organism: Oryzibacillus soli (assembly GCF_051594765.1). Lineage (NCBI taxonomy): Bacteria > Bacillati > Bacillota > Bacilli > Caryophanales > Paenibacillaceae > Oryzibacillus > Oryzibacillus soli. Next base: position 116,241 of record NZ_JBPPGJ010000004.1, on the reverse strand, counting down.
TTGTTCATAATACTCCAATATGGAGATCACCCCGACACCCGGTACCCAATCCCAGTAATCCAGGTTCAGCCCCCAGTCCTCCCCATGGCCTGCCTTCATCCTGCTGTAGACATTATGTGCTTGCTGTTTCAAGATTTCTTGCGAAATATGAGCGATCATGATAGGATCCTCCCCCAAGGTTTGATATACTTCTACTATAAGACCGACAGCATCGGGAATCTTGGCTGATTCTCTACAAATCATTGGGGTATTGTGTACAATATCGGCGTGATGAAGGAGGGGGAGGGAGTGGAGCGAATAGAGGGGAAGGCGGAAGAAGCCGAAGCCAGCGGACTCGGATTCCAAGGGCTTGATCCCGGCGAGAGCTGGGTGGACACGACGACCAACCGCGCCCTGACGGAATTCCCGGTCCATTGTGCCTTCCGGACCTATCCGATCCGGCAGCCGAGCCTCCATTCCCACCAAGGCTATGAGTGGTATTTATGCCTGTCGGGCTCCGGTGTATTCGTCGCAGGGGGGAAGGTTCATGAGATTGGGCCGGGGGTTCTGATCATCGTGAAGCCCATGGCGCTGCACCTGCCCCGTTCGGCCGAAGAGGAGCCGTTTCACCGCTATGTCCTAGGCATAGACGGGGGCCTGATGGACGCTCTGGGCTCTTATCATGGGAGCGGCGATGCCGCGGAATGGATCCGCCGCTGGCTTCCCGGAGCCGGGGCGGATTCGGTCCGCTGGCAGCTGAATGCCAGGCAGCTGCTAAGCCTGCAGGAGATCCTGGCCCGGCTGGAGAAGGAGATCGGCGAGAAGCGAGGCGGGTATGAGCTGGCGGCACAGGGTCTGCTCCTGCAGATGTTCGTGGCGCTGGGCCGTCAAGAAACGGAAGCGGTCCCCGCCGAGCCTACAGGCGGGGACCGCGACCGCAAGAAGCTGGCGGAAGGGGTATTGGGATATCTAACGGAGAATTACAGGGAGGCGGTCCATTCATCGGATCTGTGCAGAAGGTTTCACCTGTCCCGATCCTATCTGCATCGAATCTTCAAGCAGGAGACCGGGGTATCCATTCACGAGTTTCTGATCGCCTATCGGGTCAACAAGGCCAAGGAGCTGCTGAAGAGCACTGCCGATCCCCTGGCTGAGATTGCCGCTGCGGCCGGCTTCCAGGATCTGTCCCACTTCTGCCACATGTTCAAACGGCTGTCCGGCATGACACCCGGACAATACCGGAGCGCTGCCGCTCCCGCGTCCCCATCCGAAGGCTGAAGCTTCAGGACCATTGATAGAGGGACTGTACCGTCAGCTGCCGCCGGAGCTCTTCCAGTTCAAGCGGGGCGCTCAACCGTTCCTTCGCCAGAAGTACGGTAACCGGAACGCCGGCCGACAGGTCGAAGCTGTTGTCGCTGAACACACCGTCGGCTTCCGTGAGCTCCAAGGTCACATACTTGGCGAAGGATCCGGACCGGAGCGTGATTGCGAAGGCGTCCTGCTGCTCAGCGATCTCCGTTATGATAGACGGATCCTCGAATTCGAAGTGCTTGGGCTTCGTGAACAATACCGTTGCCCGGCTGATCTCTTGGCCGCCGATGTCCAGCGCATATTCCAGGTAAAGTCTTCGGTTCGCACCCTTGGCCTTCAAGTCATCCGAGAAATCCAGACCGGTGCACATCTGTGCCTGCAGCGCAGGAACCGTGACATCCAGGCTGCTCTCCTTCAGCACCTGACCCGAACGGTCCTTCAGCCACCAGGACACGGTGCCAGTGACTGGAGAGAGGGTATCGTTCGTCAGATGGAGCTCCACCTTGGGGCCTTCGTCCTTGGCCGAGAGCAGCACCGGCGCATAGAACCGCTTCGCGAAATAATGAAGCGCCTTCCACCGTCCGAAGTTGTCCATACTCGACCAGGAGGCTACGGGCCAGCAGTCGTTCAGCTGCCAATAGATGGAGCCCATGCAGCGGCCCCGGTTGCGGCGCCAATGCTCGACGCCGTACTTAATGGCTTCGGCCTGCAGCATTTGGGAGCTGTACAGGAGAGAGTCGAAGTCCTTCGGATACTTCAGGTTATCCGACAGATAATACAGAATTTTGCCGTTGGCGGCCTTGTTCTTCTGGTGGCGTTCCATCACGTAGGAGAAGATGTTCCGGTCCTCCGGCAGGGTGAAGGTGCGGACGGTCTTCGGTGACGGGAAGGACTGGAAGCCGAACTCGGAACAGAAGCGGAAGTGGTGCTTCCGGTATTCGGTGAAGGGCTTCTGTCCGTGCCACACCTCCCAATAGTGAACGTCGCCCCGGTTCTCGTCGTTCGGCTGGTCGAAGCTGCCGCCGGAGGAGGGGGAGGACGGCCAGTAGTCCCGGTCGGGATCGTACCGCTTCACTACATCGGCCAGAAGGATCTCGAACTGCTTCAGATAATCGGTCCGAAGCTTCGGGGTTTTGCCGGGTATGTCCCAGCTGACCCAGGCCTCCTCCATCTCGTTGTTGCCGCACCAGAGAGCCAGGCTGGCGTGATGCCGGAGCCTCTTGATGTTGTCGATAGCCTCCTGTCGGATGTTCTCGGAAAACGCGTCATTCATTTCATAGAAGGCGCAGGCGAACATGAAGTCCTGCCAGACGATCAAGCCATAGCGGTCGCACCGGTCATAAAAATCATCCGACGGATAGATTCCCCCGCCCCACACCCGGACACAGTTGAAGTTGGCCTCCAGGCAGTCCCGGAGGAGCCGGTCTGTCTGCTGCGGCTTCACGCGGGACAGGATGTTGTCCTCGGGAATATAATTGGCGCCCTGGATGAAGATGGGGATCCCGTTGATCTCGAAGGCGAAGCCTTCCCCCCATTCATCCTTCTCGCGCTTTACTCGAAGGGTGCGCAGACCGATGGTGAAGGATTTGGAGTCCAGTAGGGTCCCATTCCTCTCCAGGCGGACCGTCAGCTCATACAGCGGCTGCTTGCCATAGCCGTTGGGCCACCAGAGCTCGGGATCGTTGACCACCCATTGGAAATCAACGGTCCTATGCCCCGCCTCCACGCGGCGGGATTCCCGGTGAAGGACGGTGCCGTCAGGTGCTGTGAACGTAAGGGCGGCATCGACGGGGGACCCAGGCTCTGCCCATACGTCTGCGGCAACTTCAGCACTCACCGTGACGGTGCCTTGGGTATGCTGCTGGCGGACCCGTACATCCTCCAGCCGTCCGATGTGGTAGGCGGCCAGGGAGATCGGGCGCCAAATGCCCAGATCCGGCAGCTGAGGGCCCCAGTCCCAGCCGAACATGGAGTGGCCCTTGCGCAGATGATTGAATCCGCTTACGGCGTCGTCCGCTCCCCATATGGGATTGTCCGCATGCTTGACGGCTGCATAACGGGTGGGGGAGCGCAGGATGATCCGCAGCTCGTTAGATCCGGATTGCAGCAGGTGCCGCACCTCCCATTCGTAGGTCCGGTGCATGTTGTCCGTGGAGGCGACATGTGTACCGTTTAGGTAGAGCTCAGCCAAGGTGTCCAGTCCTTCGCACCGGAGCAGCAGCCGGTCGGCTGCCAGCATGTCCGGTTCGGCCTCGAACGTGCGGATGTACTCATAGTCCTCATCGCATAAGGCCAAGGCGGCGTCTTCATTGTCCCGGTAGAACGGGTCCTCCATCCGGCCGGCCCGGAGCAGATCCGCATATACGGAGCCCGGCACCGCCGCATCAAGCCAATCGGAGTCGCCGATGCGGCGCATGCTCCATGCTCCGCCCAAATCCAGCTTTATCATCCTTAGAACACTCCTTATCGGAAGATCGGTTCATGTCGTTCCTCATCATGGTAAGCCGATCCGGCCGAAAAAGAATGACGCTTTTTTGGGTACCAGTTACCACTTTTCGGGAGGTGTGTCCGATGACCAAGTATCCGTTTGACTTAACCGACTACGGGCTGAAAAATCCTTCGTTCCCGCTGACTGTGGATATTCACAAGGTGGAGAAGTTTCCGGCGCACCGGCATGATTTTTTGGAGGTATCCCTGGTGATCGAGGGTGGTGGGGAGGAGACGGTCAACGGCAGAGTGCACGCCATGCATCCGGGAACGCTGACGCTGGTGCTGCCCTACCAGATCCATGAGCTTCGATGCAGCCCGGGAACACCCATGCGGCTCTACAACATCATGTTCAGCGCCGAGCTGCTGGGCGGAGGTATGGGACTTCTCGAGGGTCTTCGCGAGCGGTTGCTGAGCGGAGAGGACATCCGCCAGAGCTTCCTACAGCTCACGAGGGAGCAGGCTGATCCCTTGGAGCGTATATTCGCAGAGATGCATGCGGAGTATGGAAAAGACGGGGAGCCCTGGAAGAACGGACTCCTATACGCCAAGCTGGTGGAGCTGATGGTTCGGGTGGACCGGCTTCGCGAAGGAGCCGCCGGGGCAGGGGAAGCTCCGGGACATCCGAAGGCCGACGCGCCCGACCGAATTTGGCAGGTCATCCGGCACATGCACACGCATTACCGTGATCCGCTGACGTTGGCAGGGCTGGCATCGGTGTTCCACTTTAATGCTTCTTATCTGAGCGAGCAGATCAAGAAGCACACCGGCAAAAACTTCGTCGGCATGCTTCACGAAATCCGGCTTCGACACGCCGGCTCCCTGCTGGCCGGAACGGATATGACCGTGTCCGCCGTCGCCTATGAGGTCGGATACGGATCGGCCAAGACACTCTTCCAAGCCTTCGTCAAGTACAGGGGCATGACTCCGGGAGAATTCCGCAGCCTGTGGAAGCCCCGCTCATAAACCTCTGACATCTCCTTATGTCCGGTTTCGCCGCAGTGCTTGAAGGAGGTGGGATCCCGTGCTCCACAACAACAAAAAACCCGGATTATCCCGGGTTGGAGAGCTTGCTGTAGAAGAGCTTGAATACGATGTCCTGGGGATAGTTGCCGAAGGCGCTCCCGTAGAGGGTCAATCCGCCGATATGGGCGGCATCCTTCAGGACAGCCATGCGGAAGGTCCATTGGCGCTGGCGAATGTCCACCTGGTCCAGGGTGACGTTGGACAGCTTCATCCCGTCCATATGGGTGCCGTCCGGTGTTATGGTCAGCCGCTTCAGAAGGCCGTATTGATTCACGTCCTTGGACCACCAGCCGGGATTCAGCCTTCCCGGGTTGCCCCCGAAGTCACCAGGTGAAGTCCAGGTGCCGATAGGGACGCCGTTCAGGAAAAAGGAGATGTCCGAGGGCCAGTCGTTGTTGGTGTTGGGTGCTTCGGAAGAGATCTCCATGGAGATCTCAAGCTCCTCCGGTTTCTCACTGTTCATCAGATAATTGGGGATCTTGTATTCGATGTAGCCCTCGCCGAACCAGAGAATCTTGGCATTGACTCGATCCGGGTCGAGGAAGTAACGGGGATCGTCGAACATGCCGATAATCCGGTCGGGTGTGCAGATCCCACAGGTAGGCAGAATGTCGAAATCGGTGTAATGCCCGATGGATACCTCCATCCGGTGATATTCCCGCTTGGCGGCCTGCTTCGAGGGGAAGAGGATCTCGATTCGGTCGGTATGCAGGGAGCATATTTTCTGGGCGGCTCCTCCCTTGCTTGGGACCATAGAGGAGGTTATGATACCGGCCTTCTCCAGCTTACGGACATGCATGGTCATAATGGCGCTCGACAGCTTCAAGGCTTCCGCCAGTTCCCGGATATTCATGGATTTCTCGGACAAAAGATGGATGATCTGGATGCGGACATGGCTGGCCAGCGCTTCATAGACCGGCAAGGATTCTTCGGACAGATCGATTATCAAGCTGTATCACCCGGTAAGATCGAATTTATACCTTTCACTATACGTGATACGGATATGTTAGGCAAGTTCAGTTGCGTTTTGTTGCGTTTTTCTGCGCGTAGATGCTGTTTTTTCGTCGAGTTTGCGTTATAATTAGGCTCATCGGAACAATTTCAGAGAGAAGCCGTCCGGAGTGGGATGCTGGTCGGCAGGATGGGAGAGGAACTGAGATGAGGTATAAGATTGCGTTTTTTGATATCGACGGCACACTGGTCAACGAGTCCAAGATCGTTCCGGAGGATGCCGCGGCAGCCATCCGCGAGCTGAAGGCCCGGGGGATCGAGCCGGTTATTGCAACCGGACGGGCACCATATTTTATTCGGAAGCTGGCAGCGGAGCTGGGAATAGATTCTTATGTTTGTTTGAACGGCGCCATTGCGGTATATCGCGGGAAGACCATGTATAAACGGATCATGTCCAAAGAGAGCATCGAGCAGCTGGTTCGATTGGCGGGAGAGCACGGGCATTCGCTGGTATTCCAAGGCGAGCACGCGTATTATACGGATGCGGAGGATCAGTTTGTGGCCTCCTCGGTTAATTCCTTGAAGGTGAACATGCCGGGGTATGATCCGGATTTTTGGAAGAGCAATGAAATCTTCCAGATGTTCCTGCATTGTGAAAGCGTAGATGAGGAGAAGTATCAGAGCCTGCCGGGGTTGAAGCTGATCCGTTGGCATCCTCATGCGATGGATGTGCTGCCGGAGGATGGCTCCAAGGCGCAGGGTATTGCCGCGCTTCTCGAGAAGCTTGGGTATACGGCGCATGATGCGGTTGCATTCGGTGATGGCTTGAACGATAAGGAAATGCTGGAGTATGTGGGCTTCGGGATCGCCATGGGCAATGCCCACGAGGAGCTTCTGCCCTATGCGGATTACGTCACCACCCACGTGGACGAAGGCGGAATCCGCAACGGACTGGTTGCAGCAGGGCTGTTGGAAGAATAAGTGAATACGTATAATAGAGCTAGAGCCGGCTGCCTATGAGGAGCCGGCTATTTCTGTTGGCATGGAGGCCGGAGGGGGGGCGTAGTGGTGGGAGGCGATGGGGATGTGAAAGGGACAGGTTGGGTTGGGGAGGGGAGGGCTGGTACTCCTGCCGAAACCTTCTGACCATTATCCCACTCGCTCAGGAAAAATGGATTGTAAATATGGAGACCAATGAAGAGATTACCTGTACCCAAAAGAGAAGTTGGCTAGTCAACTTGTTGAGGGACGTTACTTGTTTGCCAGGCCAGAATCAGGGATGAGGGGACCACTAAGATGACACGGTGTGAGGTAAGAAAGTGCAGCATGCCTATACCGCCGTTCGGTATTTGAGCGAAATCTCATGCTTCGAAATGGCAGGCTTGGTCGTAAGGGTTCGGTAGGTAATCGTGCCGAAAGCGGCGCAGATATAACTTAATCTGGAGAAGATGGGGGCGGAGCATAGTGCTAGATTAGTGCGGCAGCAGAACTCATCGAGGTAGGTCTGCAAGTGTTTCTTGCCGATTCCGCGGAAAGTTTGGTTCAGCCAAAGACATGCTTCGCGAAACAGAGGACGGGCGATCTTCGTTCGAATTGGAGCGAATCGCAGGAGTTGGATGGAGCAGGAACGCCTCGAAAGTGCGCTGACATAGTCCCGTATGAAGGAGTGGGCGGCGATGGGGAGAATTTGCCGGCCTTGCATCCATTCCGTCGGCACAGTCCGAAACATGATCCGGGACGGTTGGTCATCCGATACGACGGCACCAACCACAACAGGAGATTCCTCGGGATGCTGGAAAACCGTTGAATTGTGTGGTCTTCCATAACAGGCGTCGTGAATGACCACTTGTCCATGGAGAGGCTCCTCGGCCTCGGCACGTCCCATGGCATAGCGAATCTTATGGAGCATGCTCCAAGCCGTCTTGTAAGTAACATGGAGAATGCGGCAGAGGGTTAAAGCGCTTATGCCGTGCTCGGGATCCGAGACGAGCTGAATGGCATGGAACCACTTTACCAGAGATGTGCGGCTGCCTTCCATAACCGTTCCGGCCAGGAGAGAGGTCTGATGCTTACAGCAACTGCATTCGTATAAGGGAAGCTTGCGCGTGGAAATGGTGTAAGCATGCCAGTGCCCGCACGCTGGACAAGAAAATCCATGGGGCCACTTGTGACAGTATAGATACTGGATGCACTCAGTCTCCGTCTTCACTACTGACGTTATCTGTTCAAAAGGGAAGCTCAAGGACTGCACCTCCTGTGGTCACAAGTGAGTAGGTGGGCAAATAGTCAAAATGAGATAGGGTAGGGAACTAACGTTCTTATATTCATAGAATACCAAACAAATGTTCCTATTTCAAGCACGTTTTTCTATTTCTTTTTTTTCCTGAGTGAAGGGGATAGTGGTCAGAAGCGGCGTGGAGAGAGAACACACCCCCCAACCCACCGGAACATAAAGCAAATGTTGCATCAAACAACCATACCGGCCGGCGCCGTCCCCTTGGGGCCACATGGCGGTAACACCTTTTACGGAGGGGTCATGGATGTCAACCGCTTCGATAATCCTCTCCATCCTTCGCGCCTCCTCGAAATATTCCCGATGTATTCTCGTTGTAGCTCGCTAACGGATATCAATCTAGTGTAAAATTAGTGAAAAAACGTTTCAAAAAACTGGGAAGCGGACGCCGGCCATATCCTCCAAAATATACGCTTCAGCAATTGACCCATGTGCTGGGATTGACCATAGAGCCCGTCTCGAAGGCTCTCCGGGGACGGGGGATCAGGGGAGAGTTCGTTCAAGTATGACAACTAGCAAGCCAAACCAAGGATAAGGAGCAATAATCGAATGATCATCATGAACGAGAAAATCAAGGCCTCCGAGGTTCAAGTCACCGGACTGGAAGGCGAGGATCTGGGCGTCATGCGGACGGCAGAGGCGCTGGCTTTGGCCAAAAAGCTGAAGGTGGATCTGGTATGCACCTCCCTGTTCAGCAGCCCGCCGCCCTGCAAGCTCATTGGCGCCGGAGCGGCCAAGCAGGAGGCTCAGCAAGCCCGCAAGCAGGAGCGGGCGCCCAAGGTAAAGGAGATTCGCCTGACTCCGCAGATTGAGGATCATGACTATGAGACGAAGAAGTCTCAGGCGGAGAGAATCCTGGATGGAGGAGATGCCGTTCTTCTGGCCGTCTCGGTTAAAGGAAAAGAAGGAGACCGTGCCAAGAAGCTTCTGGAAGGGCTGGTGAAGGAGCTGGCGCATGCTGGCCGTCCCCGGACCGGAATTCAGCTCAGCGGCAAGCAGGCAGCCGTTCAACTGGACCCGAAATAACCGCGTCGGACATCGCGAAACCTGGGAGGGGAGACGGTTGTCTTACTTACACCGATATGTGCGCAAGTATGGGGCGATGTTCGCTCTGGCGGTCGGATGTCTCATGATTGAGTCCATGGCGGATCTGCTGCTTCCGACCGTGCTGTCGCAGGTCATTGACCAAGGGGTCGCCCAATCCGATATGGACGTGGTCTGGCGGCTTGGAGGATACATGCTGCTGATCACGGGAATCGGGGCGCTGGCGGCCTGCGCCCGCAATATTTTGGCCAGCCGGGTCTCCCAAGCCTTCGGCACGGAGCTCCGGTCGGATCTGTACCGGAAGATTCAGCGGCTGTCCTTCGATAGCCTGGACCGGTTCGACCGGGCATCGCTCATTACCCGTTTGACTAATGATGTGACGCAGGTGCAGAACTTCATGAACGGACTCATGCGTATCTTCGTCAAGGCGCCGCTGTTATGCATCGGCAGTCTCATCATGGCCGTACGCTTGAATCCGGAGCTGTCCGTCGTTCTGGCCATTGTCGTGCCGGTCGTGGCACTCTTGATCGTATGGAATATGAGGGTGGGATTTCCCCGCTATATGAAGGTGCAGCGGGCGCTGGACCGGGTGAATCTAGTGGTTCGGGAGTATTTATCCGGGGTTCGAGTGGTGAAAGCGTTCAACCGGTTCGATTATGAATCCGGCAAGCTGGAGGAGGCGAACCTGGAGTATCAGTCCCGATCCATCCAGGTGATGCGCGCGATGGCGGCCTTCAATCCGGCGATCATGCTGACCGTGAACGCCGGGATTCTGACCGTGCTCTGGTACGGCGGGGTCCGTGTCAGCAACGGCAGCATGCAGGTGGGACATATCGTGGCATTCATCAACTATATGACCCAGATTTTGTTCGCCCTCATGATGATCTCCATGGTCTTCATGATGTTCATCCGCGCACGGGCCTCCTCCGAGAGAATCGGGGAGGTGTTCGCGGAGACAGATGCCATGAGGTGGGATCCACACATGGAAACGGATCCTTCGGCCGGCGGCCAAATCGAGTTCGACCATGTGAGCTTCACCTACGGCGGGCCGGATGGCGAGCCGGTACTGAAGGATATCAGCTTCACCTGCAAGCCCGGGGAGACGGTCGCTCTGATCGGCTCCACCGGCTCCGGGAAGAGTACGCTGATCAGCTTGATCCCCCGATTTTACGATGTGACGGAGGGAACTATCCGTGTGAACGGGGCTGACATCAGCCGTCTGGATCCGGAGAAGCTTCGGAAGCACATTGCCTTGGTGCCCCAGAAGTCCACACTCTTCAGCGGAACGATCCGGGAGAACATTCTCTGGGGCCGGGAGGATGCCCAGCCGGAGGAGATCGAGGAGGCGGCCCGGATCGCTGAGGCCCACGAGTTCGTCACCTGCTTCCCGGAAGGGTATGAGACCCGCTTGGGGCAGAAGGGCGTCAATCTCTCCGGCGGACAGAAGCAGCGGATCTCCATTGCCCGGGCGTTGATCCGGAAGCCGGATATCCTCATTCTGGACGACAGCACCAGCGCGGTGGATGTCATGACCGAAGCCCGAATCAAGTCCGCCATCCGGTCCCTTCGGGGACGTATGACCTGCATCTTGATCGCTCAGCGGATCACTTCCGTGGCGGATGCGGATAAGATTATCGTGCTGGAGCAGGGTGAGATTGCAGGAATCGGTACCCATGCTGAGCTCCTGCGCACAAGCCGCGTGTACCGGGAAATCTATCAGTCTCAGATGGGGAAGGAGGCGCTGAAGCATGTCGAAGCCGAGTGAACCGCAAGGTGCGGCCAGACCCCCGCAACAGCCGGACCTCCAAATGATGAATCCGCCCGGCCGTCCCGGAGGCTTCGGAGGTCCACGCCGGGGACCGGTACCGAAGCCGAAGCAGTTTAAGGGAACACTCCTGCGGCTGTGGTCTTATATCGGTGAGGACAAGAGCATTCTGCTCTTCTTGTTCGGACTGATCGTCATCAGCGCGCTGCTGGGATTGTTGGGACCGTATCTGATCGGCAGGGCCGTCGATGCCATTTCGCCAGCCGACGGCAGCGGCGTATCCTTCGGGCTGCTCAAGACAGCGCTGCTTGCTCTGGGAGCGGCCTATGTCACGGACGCGGCGCTGAACCTGCTTCAGAGCTGGCTGATGGCCGGGGTGGCCCAGAGGGTTACGGCCAAGCTCAGGCGCACCTTGTTCGCGAAGCTGCAAAAGCTGCCGCTTCGGTTTTTCGATTCGCGGCCGCACGGCGAAATCATGAGCCGGATGTCCAATGACATCGACCAGGTCAGCCAGACCATCTCGCAGACCACCACCCAGCTCATGTCCGGCTCTCTCGCCATCACGGGATCTCTTGTGATGATGTTGATCCTAAGCCCCGTGCTCACATTGGCCAGCCTGATCACGGTTCCGCTGGTCTTCCTGCTGGCCCGAACCATAACCCGGCGCACGGGCGTTCTCTTCAAGGAGCAGCAAGCGCAGCTGGGACGGCTGAACGGGCATATGGAGGAGACCATTACGGGGCTGCAGGTGGTGAAGGCTTTTAACCGGGAGGAGCAGGCGGTGGCGGAGTTCGAGGCGGTGAACCGGAGGCTCTATGAGGTGGGCTTGAAGGCTCAGATCTGGACCGGCTTCATGATGCCCTTGCTGGCCGTCATCAATAATATCGGCTTTGCGGCGGTTGCCTTCGCAGGCGGAATGCTTGCGGTCAAGGGCTCCATTACGGTGGGGGTCATCGCCAGCTTCCTGAGCTATTCCAGGCAGTTCGTCCGGCCGATCAACGAGCTGGCAAATATGTACAATACGCTTCAATCGGGTGTGGCTGGCGCGGAACGGGCCTTCGAAGTGCTCGACGAGGAGGAGGAGCCGGAGGACCGGCCGGATGCTCTGGCGCTTCAGGATACCCGGGGAGAGGTGGTATTCGAGGATGTAAGCTTCGGTTATCGGCCTGACGTACCGATCTTGAAGCAGGTTAGCTTTCAGGCTCCATCGGGCAGCAGCACGGCCTTGATCGGACCGACGGGAGCGGGCAAAACCACCGTCGTCAATCTGTTGACCCGCTTCTACGATACGACGGGAGGCCGGATTCTGATCGACGGAAGGGACATCCGGGATTACTCCCGTGACAGTCTCCGCAGGGCGTTCGGCATCGTCCTCCAGGATACGTACCTGTTCGCTGGGACCATACGCGATAATATCCTGTACGGAAATCCGGATGCCACCGATGCGGAGCTCCGGGAGGCTGCGGTCCTGGCCAATGCAGACGGCTTCATTCGGAGACTGCCAAAGGGTTATGACACGCTTCTGACGGAGAATGGCGGCAATCTGAGCCAGGGACAGCGCCAGCTCTTGGCCATCGCCCGGGTCATCCTGGCGAAGCCGTCCATCCTGATCCTGGATGAAGCGACCAGCAGCATCGACACCCGGACCGAGCTGCACATCCAGGATGCGCTGCTCGGTCTTATGAAGGGGCGGACCAGCTTCATCATCGCTCACCGGCTTTCGACGATCCGCGACGCGGATACCATCATGGTGGTGGAAGAAGGGCGGATAGCCGAGCGCGGAAGCCATGATGAACTCTTGGAGCAAAGCGGCTCCTACAGCAAAATGTATACGAGCCAATTTAAGTAAGCGTATCTAGTCGGACCGGCAGCCCTGATTCAGCCGACCGGTTGGCGGCAACGGTAACCTGTTGAGTCTTCCAAGCATTTTCATAAGTGGATCGAATGCCGGAGGTGTCCCCGGTCCGGACGGCATGCAAAAATGCACGGTTCTCGGCTTCATAGGGGTTGGAGCGGTTCTTGTACTCGGTGGTCCGGTCGGCCAGAATCTCCTTCAGCCCGCCGGCTCCCAACTCCAATACGCCTGCGTCCGTATAAACATGAAGCCCCGCCGTATGTCCGATCGGCATCATGCAGGTATTCGCTACGGTAGCCACCATGCCGTTCTTCATCCGAAGCGTAACCGTGCCCACATCCGGCACCGTTACATCTTCTTCGGTGGTATGCATGTGCCGATTCCCGTAGACGGCATAGACCTCGTTCACTTCACCGAGCAGATATCTCAGCAGGTCCACAATATGGGTCGTCTGCTCGACGAACTGGCCTCCAGAGCCGTCCTGCTTGCGCCACCAATATACCCCCGGCATGCCGCCCATCCAATAACCCAGCGCCATGCCGGGGGTTCGCGATTTCAAGAGCTCCGCGGCAATGGTCGTGCCGTCCATATAGCGGAAATGATACCCAACCGAGGTGATCAGCTTCCGCTCCGTTACCGCCTGCAGAATGGTGGAGGGGGTTTCCAGATCGACGCCTAACGGTTTTTCCACCAGGAAGGGTATGTTCCGTTCCGCCAAGGCGAGCTCGATGGTGCCGTGGGCGAAGGGCGGGACGCAGATATAGACCGCATCAAGCGGCTCGGCATCCAGCATATCATGGACGGAGGCATACGCGGCGGTTCCTGCGAAACGTCCGGCCATCCTCTCGGCCTTCTCCAGCGAGGAGCCGCAAACGGAAACGATCCGCACGTCCTCCATGCCGGCCAGCAGCTTGGCATGCATATCGGCAAACCAGCCGGTTCCTATCATTCCGATCTTCAGAGCCATCGGTGCATGTCCTCCCAACATTTGGCGATCCTATTCGTAGCAAAGTATAGCATAAACGGAAGCGCCGAACCGCATGAAACGCGAAAAAGCTCCCCGCGGACGGGGAGCCTATTCGTGAGGTCAGTGAAGGCCTGAGGCCTTCGTCTGCGACAGCCGCTGCTGGATGGTCGTCTTCTTCCACATGGGCACGCTGATAATCTTGGTGCCGGTGGAATGCTCGATGAAACGGATGTGGTCCTTCTCCAAGGAGGAAATCTTGTTCACGTTGACGTAGCAGTTGGAGGTGATTCTCACGAATGCGGCATTCCGGATCAGACTCGCCCGTTGCTCCGGCGTCAACTGCTTGGTGATATGATAGTTCGGACCATGGAAGCTGATCTTGCCCCGGTTGCCGATCTTGAAATAAAACGTGTCCGTACAGGGCTCGAAGTCCTCGTACATATCTCTATGTTCCGGCGCTGCTAACATCGTTCCAAATCCCCCTTTAGAACTGAAAAGTTGGTAGCGCTTACATTATAGCACACTTCAGAGCCGTTGCATATAGGCGCCATCCCTTTGTGGCATAATATTCCTGTAACCCCCCAAAAAGCTGGGGGCATTATGAGAAAAATCACAAATATGTAGTGCGCATTACAGACTGAATGTCCGAATAGGCTTTATACTGAGTGAAGAATTTGATGCGAAGAGGTGTTCGAGTTGACCAATCAACCCCGTATTTCCGAAGTGTTCGATCCGTCAGACGTAGAACGTAACAAAGGCATGGCGATCGTCGCCTACATCTTGTTCTTCATTCCGCTGATTGCCGCGAAGGACTCCAAGTATGCCATGTACCATGCCAATCAAGGACTGACGCTGTTCCTGGTCGCCGTGGCTTGCAATATCGTTCTCAGCATCATCCCGATCCTGGGCTGGATCCTGCTGCCCTTCGCCAATCTGGCTATCCTGGTGCTGTTAATTCTGGGCATCGTCGCTGCAGCTCAAGGCCAAGTGAAGCCGCTTCCCATTATTGGGCAGTACACGCTGCTGAAGTAAGGGGAGGGCGGAGAACGGACATGCTGTTGATTAGTTCATGCTTGGCCGGTTTGGCGACCCGGTATGACGGCCAAGACAATTACCGGGAGGAATTTGCGGACCTTCTCCGCCAAGGCCGGGCCGTATTGGTCTGTCCGGAGCAATTAGGCGGATTGCCGACTCCTAGGCCGCCGGCGGAGATCGTCGGGGGCAGCGGAGAGGACGTGCTGGAGGGGCGGGCCAAAGTAATGACCGCTGCCGGAGAAGATGTCACCGCCGCCTTCGTCCGCGGAGCCGAGATGACCTTGAGCACCGCACGTATGGTCGGAGCGGAATGCGCGATTCTGAAGGAGTCCAGCCCATCCTGCGGGGGACTCCGAATCTATGACGGATCCTTCAGCAAAACGAAGCAGCCCGGCTTCGGCGTTACCGCGGCGCTGCTCCGGAGGCACGGCATCGCCGTCTACTCCGAGGAGAACGCCGGTGAGCTGCTTCAGCTGCTGAAGCAGGCGGAATAACAAAAGAGCCCGTCCTCCCACTATTTGGGGGACGGGCTCTTTTCATTAGAAGCGTACGGCTTAGCCCTTGTACGCGGTCATGTAGATGGCGATCATGTCATCCTTGGAGACTTCCTTCGGATTGCCGCCGGTGCAGACGTCGCGCATCGCTTGATCAGCCAGCTTGGCTGCATCGTCCGGGTTGAAGGAGGTTTCTTTGAGCGCAGGGATTCCTACGGCCTTGGAGAGCTTGCGGACGGCATCCAGCGCCAGCTTGGCTGCTTCCAGCTCATTGGCGGCCTTGGAGGTGTCTTCACCCATGGCTTCGGCAATCTCAGCGAACTTCTTCGGATTGGAATCCAGGTTGAAGTCCATGATGTACGGAAGCAGGATGGCATTGGCTACGCCGTGCGGCAGGTCATATTCGGAGCCCAGCTGGTGTGCCATGCTGTGGACGATACCCAAGCCGCAGTTGGAGAAGGAGAGGCCGGCCACATAGGAGCCCCAAGCCATCTCGGAACGGGCAGCGATATCGTTGCCGTTCTTCACGGCGTCAACGAGAGAGTGGGAAATGAACTTGATAGCTTGAAGTGCCAGCGCATCGGACAGCGGGAACGCACCCTTGGTCACGTAGGCTTCGATTGCGTGAGTCAGCGCGTCCATACCGGTTGCGGCGGTAAGGCCAGCGGGCTTCTTCACCATCAGCTCGGGGTCGTTGACGGCGATGGTAGCCATGGAGTTCGGATCCACCATAACCATCTTGATCTTACGGACTTCGTCGGTGATGACGTAGTTGACGGTAACCTCGGAAGCGGTACCGGCGGTCGTATTGATGGCGATGATCGGAGCGGACTTGTTCTTGGACTTGCCGATGCCTTCATAGTCCACGATGTTGCCGCCGTTGGCAGCGAGGATGCCTACGGCTTTCGCCGCGTCCTGAGGAGAGCCGCCGCCCAAGGAAATGATGAAGTCGCAGCCTTCCTGCTTGTACATGGCCAAGCCGTCATTTACGTTCTTGGTGGTCGGGTTCGGTTTCACATCGTCGAAGATCGCATAGGAAATGCCGCTGGCGTCCAGCACATCGGTAACCTGCTTGACGACGCCCACTTGGTTCAGCACCTTGTCGGTGACGAACAGCGCTTTGGTCATACCCAGCTTCACGATCTCTTCTCCGATTTCCTTGACGCAGCCCGGTCCGATCAGGTTGATGGCAGGCCAATAAATACGACGTACAGTTAACATGCCGGTCACACTCCTAGTGAAGGTTATGGTGAATGCTTAAAGATGCTTAAAGCAAATTGAAAGCAACTTCCAGATCGTGAATCTTCTCATCGTCGATATGGACGATATCGCCCAGCACGCCAGCGGCGATGATGGCTTGAGCGCTGTACTCGGCCACTTCAAGACGGTCGAAGGCGTTCAGCAGGCTGGCGCCGGTAGCGATGATGCAGTCGTTCTCGCAGATGACGATGGGCTTATCCTTCGTGAACACCTTGGCGGTTGCTTCAGGCTCCAGGAACGCTGCGCCGAAGGGGAGCTTCGGAGTGCCGCGAAGAAGGATGTAGCTCTCCGGGATCGTCCGGGAATCGAATACGGTATTGGTCACGGCGAAGGCCATGCTGTATGGCGGATGCGCGATGATGACCGAATTGATATGAGCATGGGTGTTGTAGATATGCTGGTGCAGCGTGACGGCGCGGCTCGGAGTCTTGCCGGCTTCCTTCATGCC
This sequence comes from Oryzibacillus soli, assembly GCF_051594765.1. Taxonomy (NCBI): domain Bacteria; kingdom Bacillati; phylum Bacillota; class Bacilli; order Caryophanales; family Paenibacillaceae; genus Oryzibacillus; species Oryzibacillus soli. Next base: position 99,326 of record NZ_JBPPGJ010000004.1, on the reverse strand, counting down.
GTTCTTCACGCGGACCAGATCGCCCGGCTCCAGGTACTTGCGGTCGACGCCGAACGGCGTGATGACGAAGGAGCCGTCCTCCAGACGCTGGGAGAAGGAGCCCTGGGTGCTGGTGAAGAGACGCTGGTCATAAGAGCGGTGGATCAGCTTGCACATTTCGCGGCGGACTTCCCGTTCGGCCGAGCTGTAAGCATTCGGGATGAAGTCGTCCATAACGGCCGGCAGACGGTTCTTCGCTTGCTCCAGCTGTTCGGGAGTAAGGGAGACGGTCTTGCCCAGACGGCGTGCGTTGATCTCCAAGCGGGCCATAAATTCCAAGGTTTCAAAAGACTTGAACGCGTCGAACATATTCTCCGCGCCTACAACAACGCCGTGGTTCTCCAGCATGACGCTGTTCACGCCTTGAGCGAATACGGCCGCCACCTTGTCCGCCAGCTCGGCACTGCCGGGAAGACCGTATTCCGCCATCCGGACTTCACCGCACACCTTGTGGTCGAAAGGCAGCATGTGCAGGTCCGGAACCTTCCGGACAATGCTGAATGCGACCAGTGCAGGGGGGTGTGCGTGCACGATGGCTTTGAGATCCGGACGCATCCGGAAGACCATCTGGTGGAACGGGAATTCGCTGGACGGCTTATGCTTGCCGATGACGGTGCCGTCGGGCTTGACGCAGACGACGTCGTTGCGGTTCAAGCTGCCTTTGTCCACGCTGGCTGGGGTAATCCAGATGTCGCCGTTGTCGTCCAGAATGGACAGGTTGCCGCCGGATGTGGTCGTCATGCCGTAGCCGTAGATCCGTTCCATCATCATGATGATCTGGTCGGCGGGGTGCAGAAGTTCGAATTGCATGGTTGCTCCTCCTCTGGGGTGCTGTTATTTGTTTTTATCCGAATGCTTTTGAATATCTTTGATATGTATCCTATTCTAAGGGATAATCCTGAAAAATAGAAGAGTCTACTTTGTGAAAAATGTGACATAATTTTGTTTGTTTTTGTTTTGGTTGTGTAAACATAAGAAACCAAAAAAGCGCCGTACAGGCGCTTTACGATAATCGGCCAGGGCCGTTACCATGGATTGTCCTCGCTTTTCTTTTTCTTAGGAGGGGCCTTCTTTACGAGTTTGGGCAAATGCTTCATGCTTCGGATCATGCTCCCCTTGCAGATGGGGCACAACGGCTTTTCGCCTGCCAGCTCCTCGCGTATCCACGCCTTGCATTCCGCTTTCGTACACCGCCAGATCGGTACGGGGGCAGTTGCCGGCTTTGCCGGATCATTTGGTCTGTCCATATACGAACACCTCCAGGATACTTTGCCCGTTCATGATAGCAGGTTTACATGGGAAATACATCCTCCGCGGCCTTCTTCTGTTATAATAGTGGGAAAGGGAGGTTGGGCCGTCATGCTGGTATCGATGGATAGAACCGCTTACAAAGCCTTGGAGGATCGTGCTCTGGTGTGGGCTTGCATCGAACCGACGATCTCCAGGATCCGCGGGAAAGGAACAGACGTAAAAAATAACGTATTTCAGGAATTGACTCCGGGGCAGCAGGGGCTCTTCCTCTTTCAGATCTTCTATGGGCACGCCCGCTCTCCAGCGGAGCTGTTCTGGTTTGCATGCGATTATTTGGCCAACGGGAAGCTGTGGGCCCGGATGAAGGAGAATCTCTCCGTCTTCGGATGCGGCACGCTGGTTAACCTATACGTTGATATGGAACGATCCTTCCTGCCACATGTATTGAAGAGTGCCGCGGAAGGGCGTGAAATCACGGTTTCCGATCTGGACCGGAGCCAAGAGCTGATGCGGGATGCCGGCCGGCTGTTCAACCTGTACCGGGATGCTGCGGGAGAGGCGATCGCCTCGATCGCCGCTTATATCCGGTCGAAGCCCGAGGAATTTATCAGATGGACGGAGGTCCAAGCATGAAGATTATACGTGTCGAGCCGACACCCAGCCCCAATTCGATGAAGCTGACCTTGGATACGCGCCTGAACCGGGGCGTACGGTTGGACTATAAAGCGGGAGAGGATGCGCACGCTCCCTCCCATATCCGCAAGCTGCTTGCCATTCCGGGTGTGACGGGGGTGTTCCAAACCGCGGATTTTCTGGCGCTGGAGCGGCATCCCAAGGGAGACTGGCAGGCCATATTGGAGGCTGCCGGCCAAGTACTGGGCATAGCCGGGGTTCAAGAGGGCACTCCGGTACCGGCGGGGAGCTCGAACGGATCTCCCCCGGAGCCTGAGAAGGGCTACGGAGAGGTGACACTGCTCGTTCAGACCTACCGGGGCATTCCCATGCAGGTCCGGATTTCTTCGGGCCTGGAGGAGAAGCGAGCGGCGCTTCCGGATCGGTTCCAGAATGCTGCAGCGGAAGCGGGACTGGCGTCGCCCAACCTGATTATGGAGCGGAAGCTGGAGGACCGGGGCGTACGTTACGGGGAACTCCAAGAGGTGCTGGAGGAGGTGGTGAAGGAGCTGGAAGCCTCCTTCGACGACCTTCGGCTCCGAGAGCTTGTGGAGCGTTCCCATGCGCGGGGAGCTCCGGAAGACCGGACAGGCCCGGCACCTGCGGCGGAGGGCCCGGCTGAAGCGCTGGCCGATCCGGATTGGCGCGTCCGGTACGCCGCGCTGGAGCGGCTAAGCCCCGGACCGGATACACTGCCGCTTCTGCTCCGTGCCCTGAAGGATCCGCACACCTCCGTCCGCCGGCTTGCCGTGGTGTATACCGGGGACATCCGGGAATCGGACACGCTTCCTTATCTTTTGGAGGCGCTCCGAGATCCGTCGCCGATGATCCGCCGCACCGCCGGGGATACCTTGTCCGACAGGGGCGATCCGGCGGCGGTGCCCGCCATGGAAGAGGCGCTGTCGGATCCGAACAAGCTGGTGCGCTGGCGGGCTGCACGGTTTCTCTACGAGGTCGGAGATGAGGGTTCGATTCCGGCTCTGGAAAAGGCGAAGAACGATCCGGAATTCGAAATCCGGTTGCAGGCCCGTCTTGCTTTGGAGCGAATTGCTGGAGGCGAAGAGGCACAGGGAACCGTATGGCAGCAGATGACCCGAAGGAATGAGAAACCAGGTGGTTGACAGCATCCGTCCCTATCCTGTATAAAGGGATATAATATTAGCGAAAACATTGACGATTGGGAGAGTAATCCAGAGCGGACAGTCGCAGCGAGCCGGAGCAGGTGGGAGCCGGTACGGCCGCCCCGGATGAAACGGACCCATGAAATGGTCTGCCGAAATGATGATGTAGGCAGATCCGGCACGGCGCCGTTATGGATCGAGCGGTTCTCCCTAGGGGAGGACTATTGGAGTGGTACCGCGGGAATGCAGCTCTCGTCTCTTTAGGAGACGGGGGCTTTTTTGTATTCTTCAATAATTCTACGAGGCGGAAGGAACGGTGCTTATGAAGGAGATCATTGCGCAAGCAGTGGAGTCGGAGCTGGCCCGGCTGGCGGAAGAGTGGGGGACGGATCGGGGCCCGCTTCCCAGTGTTGTCATCCAGCATCCCGCTAGGCCTGAATTCGGAGAGTACAGCACGAATGCGGCTCTCTTGGGAGCCAAGATGCTCCGAAGACCGCCCATGATCATTGCGGAAGAGCTGGCCGGAAGGCTCGCAGAATCGGAGTTCTTACGCGGCATGGTCACCAGGGTGGAAGCCGCAGCTCCGGGATTCGTGAACTTTCATCTGGACTGGGAGCATTGGGTCCGAAGCTGGAGGAGGAAGACGCCCCCGGCAGGCAATGGCCCTAAGGTCTTGATCGAGCACACCTCCATCAATCCGAACAAATCGGCCCATATCGGCCATCTGAGGAATTCCTGCATCGGTGACACGCTGGCCCGGCTCCTGAAGCATACCGGCGCCAAGGTCGAGGTGCACAACTATATTGACGATCTCGGCAACCAGCTGGCGGACACCTTGGTGGGCTTGCGATTGGTGAAGCTTGCGGCGGAGCACCGCCGTTTCGGGGATTTTTGCTGGGATATCTATGCGGGAATCAACCAAGCTTATAAAGCGGATCCCGGCCTGCAAGCCGAGCGGACGCAAGTGCTGCATGAACTGGAGCAGGGACACTCGGGTACCGCTTGGACCGGGCTCCTCGTGGCGGAGCGCATTGTGCGCGAGCATGTGGAGGAGATGGCCGGCTTCGGCATCGGGTATGACATACTGGTCTGGGAGAGCAGCATCGTCCGCGAAGGCTTCTGGGAAGCGGCGTTCCGTCTGCTGCAGCGCACCCCCTCCTTCGTCCGTGAAACGGAAGGGAAGCTGGCCGGCTGTTGGGTGCTGAAGCAGCAGCCGGACGGAAGAACGGCTGCGGCAGAGCCGGACGCTGATTACCAGCAGGATAAAGTATTGGTCAGGTCCAACGGTATCCTGACCTATACGGCCAAGGACATCGCATACCATCTATGGAAGTTCGGCCTGCTGGATAAAGACTTCACCTACCGCAAATTCTCAGATGGACTCTGGTCCACCCAGGCGGGCGGAGTGAAAAAGCCGGTCGGGCATGCCGATATGGTGATCAACGTCATCGATCAACGGCAGGAGTATCCGCAAGCGATGGTGAAGGAGGCGCTGTCGGCTCTGGGTTACCTGGAGGAGGCGGCTCACCTGAAGCATGTAGGGTACGGTGTGGTCTCACTCAGCCCGGCTACGGCCGCAGGTCTAGGCATCGATATCTCGGACGGCAGGACCTCTTATCCCATGTCGGGCCGTCAAGGCATCGGGGTGAAGATCGCCGATCTGTTGGACCGGATGGAAGAAGCGGTGGATGCCAAGCGTACCCGCAAGGCAGGCATCGGCAGCAGAGCGATCGCCGCAGCCTCGATCCGTTATTACCTGCTGAAGTATCACCTGCAGACGGAAGTGGTGTTCGATCTGGAGCAGGCGACGGAAGTGACCGGCAATACCGGGGTGTACCTGCTGTACACATATGCGAGAGCCTGCAGCGTGCTGCGCAAAGCCGAATTGCAGCAGGTCGGGCTGCCGGATGCTTCGAAGCTCCGAATGTGCTTGGGCGAGCCGGAACGGCAGCTCCTGCGCAAGCTGGCGTATGGAGCGGAGACGCTGGAGCAGGCGGCAGCGGAGCTGTCTCCACAGGTCCTGTGCGGATACGCATTCGAGCTGGCCTCCTTATATAACCGCTTCTACGCGGCATGCCCCGTCCTGAAAGCAGAGGAGGAGGTGCGGGACATCCGCCTTTGGCTGACGGCCCGGGTTCAGGAAACGCTTCGAGAATTTTTGGGGATTCTAGGTATGCCGGCACCTTCCCGAATGTAGGGATTGTACGAAAACGCCAAAATAGGCTTGCTAAAACTAATGTGATTAGTTATTATAAAACTAATAACATTAGTTTCGATGGAGCGTGATTCAAAAAATGAAAGTGACCCGGTACGGAAATGTGCTTCAGCTGGCCTTTTTGCCCAGGCTGTTCCCGGTAAATTGTTACTTGGTAGAGGAGGAGGACTCCTTGACGCTGGTGGATGCGGCGCTGCCCTTCAGCGTCAAGGCAATCCTGCGGACAGCGGAGTCCCTGGGGAAACCGATCACCAATATCGTTCTGACTCACGCCCATGGCGACCATATCGGAGCGGTGGATGCTCTGAAGTCCCAACTGCCTGATGTACGCCTCCAGATATCGGAACGGGATGCCAGGCTGCTTGCCGGTGACCGTTCTCTGGATGCCGGGGAACCTGCACAGCCGATCCGTGGAGGAGTGCCGAAGCCTTCCCAGATCCGCTCCCGGCCGGATCGGCTGCTCCAGGACGGCGACCGGGTCGGCTCCCTGCTGGCCGTCACCACCCCCGGCCATACTCCGGGCTCCATGTCGTTCCTGGATGTCCGGAGCGGAACGGCGATTGTCGGCGACGCCTTCCAAGTGCGGGGCGGCATCGCCGTCTCCGGGAAGCTGATGCCGTGGTTTCCGTTCCCGGCCATGGCTACCTGGAGCAAGGAGACGGCTATAGAGAGCGCAAGAAAGCTGACGTCGCTTGCGCCATCCCTCCTGTGCGCCGGACACGGCCGGGCGCTGGAACGCCCGGAGGCGGTGATGAAGCAAGCGATTATCGAGGCGGAACGGGCTCTTCAGTCCGCCGCCGTAAGGAGCTGAGCCTATGTCACCCCGCATCGGTGCGGATTTGGACGTTATTCTTCGGGCTGCGGCGGAGATTGCGGATGATAGAGGCTTGGAGGAAGTGACGCTGGCCTCCGTCGCCCAGAAGCTAAATATCCGTTCACCCTCGCTGTACAATCATGTGGACGGATTGCCCGGCTTGCGCCGCAAGCTGGCCGCGTTCGGGATGGAGCAGCTCTATGGCAGGCTAAGCGATGCTGTAGAGGGCCGTAGAGGAGAGGGCGCTGTCAGGGCTCTTGCCACCACTTACGTTGACTTTGCCCGCAGCAATCCCGGGCTCTATGCAGCCGCGCTTCGGGCACCCGGACCAGGGGAGGAGGAACTGGCCGGCTTGGGAGGGCGACTTGTAAAGCTTGTTCTGGATGCGATGGCGGACTATGCCCTTCCGCAGGAAGCGGCGCTGCACGCGGTCCGGGGGCTCAGGAGCATCATTCACGGGTTCTCCGCACTGGAACGGCAGGGAGCTTTTGGCTTGAAGCTGCAGACCGGCGACAGCCTGCAGCTGCTTCTGGATGCATTCCTGACGGGGATCGAGGCTTACCGTCACCCCCCGTTGAAGCGGGACCTCTAGAGAAAGGAGACGATGATCGTTGGTGGAGCAGGAGCACTTGCAATTTCATACCGCGTCGGAGTGGGAGGAGGAGCGCTGGAGACAGGCGGAGCCGGTCTATAAGGAGGCGTTTCCGGAGCATGGACGCAAGCCCGAGGCCATCGTCCGCCGCATGTTCCGCCGCCGGATGTGCCTCCTTCATACGATGGAATGGAACGGCAGGACGGTGGGCATGGCGCTGAGCGGTCCGGACCCTGTGACCCGGATGCTGGTGGTGGACTACCTGGCGGTAGCCGGTGAGGCGAGAGGCCAGGGCCTGGGTCGAGCACTGCTGGAGTACATTCGCGGCTGGGCCGAGCATACGGCGGATTGTACGGGCATCGTTGTGGAGGTGGAGGCGGAACCAACGGAAGAGAACCGGGACCGGATCCGGTTCTGGGAGAGCTGCGGCTTCACGCTGACCGATTACGTCCATCATTACATATGGGTTCCGGAGCCTTACCGGGCCATGTATTTGCATTTCAACGGTGCCGGGGAGCGGATCACGGACGGGGAGTCCTTGTTCCGGGTGATCACCCGGTTTCATGAGAAGGCCTACCGGAAGTAATCCTCTTCCGAAAGGGATTTTCCATTTTGCCCGAAAAAATGTTAAGATGGTTGGTATGGAAATCAAGGGAGGACGCCGCGCGATGGATGAGAAAGAATTGAACGCAGCCGAAGGCAACGATAACGGCACCAACGCCCAAGACGAGGGCAATAATCTTGATGAGCAAGTACAAGCCTGGTTCAACATGGTGAAGGAAATCATCGGTCAGCAATACCCGGATTACGAGGTGGAGGGACAGATCGCCCTTCATCCCAATTACGGCCATCTCTTTGCTTTCCGCATCAAGAAAGAGGACATGTTCTATACCTGCGGATTTATGCTGACCGAGCTGATCCGGGTGTTCCAGAATAACGGCAATCCGCCGCTGTGGCTGGCCTCCTTCTTCTACGATATGATCCAGGCGGGAGAAAGCCGTCCGCTTCCGAATCCTCCCGCATCGGAGGAGGAGGCGAACCAGATCCTTCAGGAGAAGGTGCTGCCCTTGGTCATGCAGGGAGTCCAGGAGGAATTCTCGGAGGCTGAACAGGTCTATGTGGATCTGGATACCAATGAGCAATTAGGTCCGGTGCTGGAGCTCGGGATCCCTTCGATTAAGGACGGTCCCAATACCTGCGCCATTCCGCTCCAATATTTGCTGACCATGTACATGCTGAACCGGGATCCCGCGGAGCATGCCGTCCAGAATTTGTCCAAAATATTGGAAGCCAGGGATGAAACTACCGCCCAAGCGTAAGCGGGCACTATGATTGCAGCCGGATTACCGTTCATCCTTCCTGTGGGGGGATGCAACGGTTTTTCCGTCTCTATACACTTACATACGGAGGGTTAAACCCATGAAGATAGACTTATCCGGCAAAATCGCGCTCGTCACCGGCGGGGCATCCGGCTTGGGACTTCAAATGTCCAAATCCTTGGCGGCTTGCGGTGCCAAGGTAGCCATCAATTACTGGAGCGGCAACGGGGACCAGGCGGTGGAGGAAATCCGCCAAGCCGGTGGGGAAGCGGCTGCCTTCCGTGCGGATGCCACCAAGCCCCGGGAGCTGGAGCGCCTTGTGAAGGACGTGGAGATGACCTTCGGCAGCAGCGTGGACATTCTCGTCTGCAACGCCGGCGGCATGATCAAGCGTGTGCCTAACGCGGAGATGACGGAAGAGCATTACGACCTGGTCATGAACGTGAACTTTAAGTCCACCGTCTTCGCCTGCCAAGCGGTGCTGCCCGGTATGATCGGGAAGAAGGGCGGCGCCATCGTCAACATGGCCTCCTTGGCGGCACATGACGGCGGAGGTCCCGGCGCTTCCGTCTATGCGGCCAGCAAGGCGGCGGTGCATTCCTTCAGCAAGGGTCTCGCGAAGGAAGTGGCGCCACACGGCATCCGGGTGAATGTGGTGTCCCCGGGGCTGATCGGCCAGACGGCCTTCCATGATACACATACCGCTCCGGCCGCACGCCAGGCCACGGTCGGACGCATTCCGCTCCAACGTGAAGGCACTCCGGAGGATGTGGCGAACGTGGTCCTGTTCCTGGCCTCCTCCTTATCGGACTATCTGACGGGGGAGATCGTCGAGGTTAACGGCGGATTGCTCATGCGTTGAAGGCTTCCTCTTTCATTTCAGGATTAACTATGTTACTCTCATGGATGGCAGATCCACCGGGTCTAGCCCAATCCATGAAGGAGTGAAAGAGGAATGTTCTGGAAAAGACAGTCGTTTCTAGTATTAACATTCCTGTTACTCTCCGGTTTGCTGCTCGCCGCATGCGGGTCCAAAAGCGAATCGAACAACGAGACAACAGGAACCAGCCCAACAACAGCAGCAACGCCTTCACCTGCCGCAGCCAAAGGGGAATTCAAGATCGGGGTCATCCCGGCCCAAGGCAGCAGCAACATGCAGACCGGCACGGACAAGCTGGCGGTCATCCTGACCGAGAAGCTCGGCCGCAAGGTCAAGGCGGAGATCTATCCCGACTACAACGGCGTCGTCGAAGCCATGGGTGCAGGGAAAGTTCAGATGGCTTATCTGGGGCCGCTGACTTATGTGGAGGCTCACGAGCGTTACGACGTGAAGGCCATCGTCACCCAATTAATCGGCGGACAGCCTTTCTATTATTCGTACCTGATTGCGCCGAGTGATTCTCCTTACTCCTCCTTGGAGGATGTGGTGAAGAACAGCGCCCAGGTCCGATTCGCCTTCGGAGACATCAGCTCCACCTCCGGCAGTCTGATTCCCGGCATTGCGCTGAAGAAGACCGGCGTGTTTAAGTCCCAGCAGGAGCATTCGTTCAAGAGCGTCACCTATACAGGGGACCATACCGCTACCGCTCTGGCCATTCAGAACAAGACCCAGGACGTTGGAGCCATCGACAGCGCTTTTTACAACAACCTGGTGAAGAACGGCAAGGTTGACGGAAGCAAGATCAAGACGATCTGGAAGTCCGAGCCGCTGTTCCAATACCCGTGGGCGGTGGAGAAGACCGTGTCCGACGCGGATATCAAAATCATCCAGGACGCCATGCTGGCCATCCAGGATAACGACATTCTCAGTGCTTTCGGCGGAGCGAGCGGGTTCACACTGGCCAAGAATGAGGATTATGCGGCTATCCGGCAGGCAGCCATCGCCGACGGCCGTATCAAAGAGAAAAAATGAAAAAGCTATGGATTCCGATCCTTCTTGCAGTACTGTTCATATGGTCGGGCCGGGGGATTCAATTGAACCCCGGCCTGTTCGCCGATCTGGGGAATTCCGTCCGTTTTGTCCGGGAGCACTGGTTTCCGATGGACACCTCCAACACGTTATTCGCCCTGAAGCAGATGGTCATTACCGTCCAGATCGCCTTGTTCAGCACGCTGGCGGCATTGGTCATCGGGCTGCCGCTCAGCTTTTTGGGTGCCCGGAACACATCGCCTACCCGCTACGGCTACCATGCGGTACGGTTTCTCTTCAACTGCATCCGCGCCATTCCGGAGCTGGTGCTGGCCCTGATCTTCATCCCTACCCTGGGCTTGGGTCCCATGCCCGCCGTGTTTGCACTTATGATTCATAACATCGGGGTGTTCGGGAAGATGTTCTCGGAGACCATCGAGGCGATGGACAAGGGTCCCCAGGACGTAGTGCGGGCGGTGGGAGGGACCCGGACGCTGACGGCGCTGTACGGGATCCTGCCTCAGATGCTTCCGCTGGTATTCTCCCAGTACTTCTACAGGCTGGAGGTGGCCATCCGGGCTTGCCTGATCCTGGGGATTGTGGGGGCAGGCGGCATCGGGCAGCTCTTGTATAACGACTTCAAGCAGTTCTTCTATGAGAAGGTGGCATTCGAGGTGCTGCTGATCATGGTTCTTATTACCGTCGTCGATTACGTGGGCGCTTGGGCTCGGAGGAGGGCTGGAGGCTGATGCTCCGGATTACCGCTTTGAAAAAGCATTACGCCGGCGAACCACAGCCGGCACTGGACGGGATCGATCTCCAGGTGGAGAGCGGGGAGATGCTGGTGATTCTGGGCCGCAGCGGCGCAGGCAAATCCACGCTGATCCGTTCCTTGAACCGCTTGGTGGAGCCGGACAGCGGCACGGTGGAGTGGAAGGGGACGGCGGTGACCGGGCTGCGAGGAGAACAACTCCGGCTGGTGCGGGGACGGATGGCGATGATCTTCCAGAACGACGACCTGCTGCCGAAGCTGGATGTGCTGACCAACGTGATGGTCGGCGCCTTCACGGAGATGCCGCGGTGGAGATCGTTGTTGTTCGCCTTCACCGCAGAGCACCGGAAGCGGGCGGAGGAGGCTCTCCGCAAGGTGGGACTCCAGGGCAAAGGGCGGAAGCGTCCCGACGAGCTGTCAGGCGGACAGAAGCAGCGGGTGGCCATCGCCCGGTCCCTGATGCAGAAGCCGGAGCTGCTGCTGGGTGACGAGCCGGTGGCCAGTCTGGACCCGGTTACGTCCGTGCAGATCATGGAGCTGCTCTCCCACCTGCATCGGACGGAGGGGCTAACGCTTCTGCTGAACCTTCACGATGTGGAGCTGGCGCGGCGCTACGGGAAGCGGATCATCGGCTTGGCAGGAGGACGCATCGTGTTCGATGGCCCTCCGGAGTCCCTCGATGATGCAGCGCTTCAACGGATCTATCCGCCGGATGCGGAATAATCTGATGATCCAAGCGTCCGGCATTTCCCATTACCCGGGAAACCGCAGGAAGAGACAAAACAAGAACCATTCCGACTTGGAGCCCCGAAAGGAGGCACTTTTCACGGAATGGTTCTTTTTGGTTATTTGCCACTATTCCTTCTGATTGTAAAATAGGTTGATGACAAAGCCTTTTTCACCGATGCTGGCACCGTCTATGATCTGGACTCCTGCATCTGCCTTATCCGACTTCCCGTTCATGATGACGGTGGTGCTGTTCTCATCGCTGATGTCGGTCTTTTCCACAGCCATGCCGCTCTTCTTCAGCGTCTCCTCATAATAAGCAGTCAGCTCCTTAGCCGGCTTCTCGCTGGATAAGGATACGATATAATGCTTCGTTCCCTTATCCGTGGTAACGGCGGAGCTGGTGATCTTAGATCCTGCGACAGCAGGCAGAGGGAAGCCCTCGGGAAGCTTGCCGGATTCGCCGCCAAGCTGGACTTGGCCGTCCTTGGTCGTAATCGTGACCGAGTCGTCTTTTTGCTCCACCTTGGCTCCGGTGGCCTCCTCGATCGCCTTGCTTACGGCCTTCTCGGCCAGCTTCTCCCCACAGCCTGCGGCGGAGACCACGGCAGCCAGCAGGGTAAACATCATGATGATTCTTCTATTGGTTCCTCGCATGGTTCAGTTCCACTCCCATTCTTTTCTTGAAACTGATTGTATCAAGAATGGAGCTTTGAAACTGTAGTCCTTATTACAAAATGATAATAATTTTTGAAGAGGTGAATCTCATTGTCGTACGGAAGAGTGATCCTGCTAACGATCCTGATAATGACGGCTGCAGGCTGTACCCATAAGGAACCGGAGCCGTCCGCTGCTACGTCTCCGCTTCCAGTGTCCTCCCCAACTCCGGTTGTATTGGAAAGATTCGCGATGCCGGCTACAGATGGAAACCGGATCCTGTTCCATCATGAAGGGGATCTTACCGGCTGGACGGTTGACCGGGTATCCATCACAAGCGGGGAGCCGGGATTATTCGTCTATCGGACGGAAAATACAGGAGGCTCCTGGAGCCGGGTTCGCCTCCCAATCGAGGAGAACTGGGAAGCGGAGGCGGACCAGGATCAGATCCTTGCTTCCTTCGCCCTGAAGAATCCGTCTTGGATTCTGCTTCAATCGAAGAAGGATGGAGGGGGCTCCACCCGCAAAGCGCTGTACGCTCGGATGCTGCAGGGTCGACGTGGAGCCGGGTCGGTGATCTGTCCGCTATGGATGGTGCCGTAACTGCTTTTCGGCTGAATGGAGAGGGGCAGGGCTATCTCATATCGGATTGGAGGGAAAAGGATGTGCTGCCCCTCTTTCGGACAACGGACGGAGGGGTGACTTGGAAGCCGCAGCGGTTGCCCTACAGCAGGGGCTACACCTACGGAACCGCATATCTTCCCTTAATCAACGACAAGGGTCGCGGTTCGGTAAAGGCGGACTTCGTGTCGGAGCCGGGGAAAGAAACGGTGTATTATGAAACGCTTGATGGAGGGGCGTCCTGGCATAGCTTCGATACAGCCAGCATTCTGAAGCTGGACGGGGATGCGGAGGCGCTGCGGACGGTAAAACGGTTTGCGGATGCATGGACGGCAAAGGATAAAAACGGAGTGGAGGAGGTTTCGTCAACGGGGTTTACGGATAATGTACCTTACAGAATGGAGAACGGCTACAGGTTCTATGGGGTGCTGCCGCCTTCTTCGGGTGGAGGGGAGTTAGAGACGTGCGTGGGGCTGATGTATCGGACGGAAGCCAAGATCGAGCCGTCTGAGGGTACGATGGCGGTGTGTGTGAAGAAACAACCGGAGGGGAAAGCATGGAGGGTGTACATGTTGGACTAAGCATGGAGAATGGGTGTGTGCGGAGATCGCTGGGACCTTAATGGTCCCGAGGGGATGGGCTCAGGTATCCTCTTCGTCCCTTCAGGCCATTATCCCCCTCGCTCAGGAACTTGGGCTCCTGAGTAAAGGGGATAATGGCCGGAAGGTTTCGTGAGTAGTACCCCAATGGGGACCCCGTCGGGTCAGACTTGGCCTGACCCGACGGGATAGCTTACCGGCCGTCCTGAACCCGGAACACGATCCGTCCCCGCACCTTGCCTTCCATAATGGCTTCGCAAGCCACTTTGGCTTCGGACAACGGCTTCGTCACGGCTACTTCTCCAAGGTGCAGACGGGGCAGCAGACCCGCCAGCCGCGTCCAAGCCTCCACCCGCTTGGCGTATGGCGCCATCACCGAGTCTACGCCGATCAGCCGTACACCCCGCAGGATGAAGGGAAATACGGTGGCCGGCAGATCGCTTCCGCCTGCCAGACCGCACGCAGCCACCGTGCCGTCATAAGCGGTGTGACTCAGGACGTGGGCCAGAATCGGGCCGCCTACCGTATCCACAGCACCCTGCCAGAGCTGGGTGTCCAGCGGCTTGGCGGGTTGAAGCAGCTCCGAGCGATCCAGAATGGCGGTGGCACCCAGGCTGCGCAAATATTCGGCCGTCTCCGGCCGGCCGGTTACAGCCGTAACCGGGTAGCCTTCGGCTGCAAGCAGCGCAACGGCCATGCTGCCCACCCCGCCGGCTGCACCTGTAACGAGGATCGGCAGCTCCGATCTCCGATCCGCATGCCGCTCTAGCTCCATAACGGAGAGCATGGCGGTTAAGCCCGCGGTTCCGATCCCCATCGCGCTCTCCGCATCCAGTCCGTCCGGAAGAGGGACCAGCCACTCGGACTTCACGCTGGCGTACTCCGCATAGCCGCCCCAGCTTCTCTCGCCGACGCCCCATCCGGTCAGAATTACGGAATCTCCCGGCCGGTAAGCCGGGTTGGCCGATTCCATCACGGTCCCTGCAAAATCAACGCCCGGCACAAATGGAAACTGCCGGATGATCTTGCCGCGGCCGGTTACCGCCAGCCCGTCCTTATAATTCAGCCCGCTGTACTGGACCTTGACGGTGACATCATAGGGCGGGAGCTCCTCCCGCTTCACCTGCTCCATCCGTGCGGTGAGGGCTCCGTCCTCTTCCTTGCGTACAACCAAACCTTGAAACAGCTCCGGTACTCCCATGTGATTCTCTCCTTGTTCTGCCCCGGCTCGGCGTCATACCGTTACCGGCCGAAGGCTCTCTTGTTGCCCGTTTCCGGACTCTCTGCGCTCCATCGACTCCAGATACTCACTCCATAACTGGACCAACCGGATTCCGTCCACCCACACCAGCTCGGTCTCCTCCGCATACCGTTTGGCCGACTCCGTGAAGCCTCCTGTGCTGACGATCCAGCCGGCCTGGGCCCGCCGCTTCACGACCTGGGAGTGAAGAATGGCCACCGCGTCCGCATCCGTATCCTCCCAATTGCTTCGCACTTGAATCAGATAGAGGCCGTCCCGGCGCTCATGCTCGATATCGATGCCCGCCGGATCATCCGATTGGACGACATAGCTCTGACCGCCGTACAATCCTTCTAACAGGTCGGCCACAAAGTAGGCGAACTCATAAGGGCTGCTTCGAATATAAATCGAAGAGCCGCCGGAATCGATGCCGGCGGACTGCTGTCCTTCCCCGAAGCGGTGGTAAAGCCCTGTAGCCAGAGTCCGTTGGACCTGGCGGTTGGTGTTCCAGATTCGAAGATTGCGTTCCCGGAGCTCTTGGAGCTCCCGTTCCTTCATCCAATACTTGTAAGTGCCTGACCCGAACATGAGCAGCACGGCGACCGTAAATAGGATCATCATGCTTGCCATCACCGCCTTTTTATCCGTTATCCATCAGTATGGACGCCGGAGGCGGGCTTCAAACCACGGGTTTGTACCATCGTAACGCGATACGCAGCGTTTGTCTCGTTACAATTTCGCGGCACTTATGATTTGTTAGGAAGATTAACATTTGCTTCCGCAGTATTTTAAAATTATTCTAATGATTCTCTGTTATACTCATTCCATACATCAGGGAGGGAACGTAAAACGCCAGGATGAAGATGGAGTGATTCGCCATGCAGGCCACAACCCGACTGATCACGGAGCAGCCTTATCAGCCGTCGCATACAGAGATCTTCAATGAGCAGGGCAAGGCATACCTGAAGAGCGTCATGCGGTATAGAACTTATTCTTCCGGCAGCAGCATCTTCGAGGATGGGGACCAGGCGGGGAAGCTGTACTGGCTGGTCCGGGGACGGGTGAAGCTGTCGAAGGCCACGGCTGACGGGAAGCTGGTCACCTTCGCCCTCTATAGCGCCGACGATCTGTTCGGCCAATGGACGCCGTTCATGGATTCCAGGCACACCATGAATGCCGAGGTGCTGGAGGAAGCGGAGATCGGGGTGATGGACCGCCGGGAGCTGGAGGGTATGATCGCGAGACATCCGGATTTTGCTGCGATGATGCTGAAGTGGCTGGGCTGGAACCAGGTCCGTCTGGAGAGCAAGCTCCGGGACATGATGCTGTATGGAAAAACGGGCGCCTTGAGCTCCGTGCTGATCCGCCTGGCCAATACGTACGGGATGGTCTACGGCAGCGACATCTGCATCAGCCTGAAGCTGACCAATACGGAGCTGGCTGAGATGATCGGTTCGACCCGGGAGGGCGTCAATCGGATGCTGTCCGACATGAAGCAGGATGGACTGATCGCGTATCTGAACGGCCACTTGGTGCTGAAGGATATCAAAGCCCTGCGGAGCCTGTGCCAATGCGACCGGTGTCCCGTAGAGATTTGCCGGCTGTAGTTCCGGTAAGCCCGAATAGTACGAGTAGAAGCGGAGCCGGCAAGGCTCCTTCTTTTTTTGGAGCGCAGAAATCGCCTTTACAGCGGATTCATCAATTGGTAAGATAGGAAAAACATACGATTGACAACATGATCGGTCAACCCTGTGGAAGATTAGTGAAATGGAAGGGACTTACTTATCATGAGAAATAGGGATACCGAAGGCCTGGAGAACCCCGTCGAAGCTTATTACTCCCGGATGCCTGGAGCCGGCTTCATCGTCGGCCGGGACGGCGGCTTGAAGAGCTTCAACCGGCAAGCGGCATCCGCCCTGTTCGGAACGGGGGAGCTTTCTCCCGATTGGGAGGACTGTGAGCATTGGATATCGGCTGACTACCGGGATTACTTCAGGAACAGCGTCCGGATGGCAGCCTCTGGGCAGACGGTGAAGGATTGCCGCATGGTTCTGCTGTCCCGCAAGGGCGATCTGGTCTCCTGCAGGCTGCATCTATTCCCCTTGGATGACCTCGGACAACGGGTTGGTGTCGACGTGCGGCAATATACCGTGCCGTATCCCGCCTTCCGCCCGGCCGGAGAAGAGCCGGAGACATTCGCGCCGGAGAAGAGCGGGCAGCCGGAGCCGGTATGGGCGGCCGACCTGCCCGGTGCGTGGAACCGGGGAGAGATGGCGCTCCATTACCAGCCGCAGTGGAACATCGAGACGGGCGAGCTCATCGGTATGGAGGCGCTGATTCGTTGGCACCACCCCCGGCTGGGGTTGATTCCGCCTCTGGATTTTATCCCCTATGCCGAAGACACGGATTGGATCATGGAGCTGGGCGAATGGGTGCTGCGGGAAGCGGCGCATCAGAATAAGCGGTGGCAGGATGCGGGCTTCCCCGCTGTGCCGGTGTCCGTGAACTGCTCCGTGAAGCAGTTCGGGCGCACGAATATCGTCGGTACCGTGTTCCAGATTCTGAAGGAGACCGGCCTCGACCCCCAGTATCTGAAGCTGGAGATTACCGAGAGCGTGGCTTACCGCCAGGAGCAGGATGTGGTCCGCAAGCTTCATGACTTCCAGAACTTCCAGATTCTTATCTCTATAGACGATTTCGGCACCGGATACTCGTCATTAAGTTATCTGCATGAGATGCCGGTGCATGTCATCAAGCTCGACCGCTCCTTCCTGACGGGAGTGGAGACGAATCCGGCCAAAGCCGGAGTCGTCCGCTGCATTCTGGATCTGGCCCGGCACCTGAATCTGAAGGTTATGGCGGAGGGGCTGGAAACCGAGGCACAGCTCGACTATCTCAAGAGCCAGGGCTGCGTAGAAGCCCAGGGCTACTATATGAATCGGCCGATGCCGGTTCCGGACATCGAGAGTCATTGGCGGGGAGAATCCCTGTCCGCCTGGCGCAACCGGAGCCGTCTGCCGATGTAAGGCGGCAGATACGCCCGAAAGGGCTGGTTCAGCGGAACGTAATGTTCCCTGAACCAGCCCTTTTTGGCGTCCGGCCCGGATCAGGCCAGCGACGCGGTTTCCTCCCCGCGTACGGCGGCGGGCCGCTCCCTCATGAACGGCTTGGATCGCCATCGGATCAATACAAGTATCCCGCGTATGGCTTCATCGAGGATCATGGCCGCATAGGTGCCGTACATGCCCCATTCGAGCCGTATGCCGAGGAAGTAGGAGAGGCCGGCGGCCACCAGCCACATGGAGACCAGACCCGTGATCATGATGTAACGGGTGTCTCCGACGGCGATCAGGGCATTGCCTAAGGCCATGTTGAGCATCTTGGCCGGCTGTAGGAGCAGATTGAGCGCCAAGAGGGACAGGCCCATGGAGATAATCTGGCCATCTTCCGTGAAGAGCGAGAAGGCCGGCTTGCCGAAGGCATAGAGGAGCACGGTGTTGCAGCCTACGACGGCCAGGCCGATCCACATGGCTTGGAAGGCGCATCGGTAGGCGGCCTCCCGGTCTCCGGAGCCGTACAGATGGGCGATTCGGATCTGGCCGGCCAATGCGATGGAGTACCCGATCATGAAGCAGAAGGACTCCATGGTGTTCATGTAGGTTCTGGCGCTGAGCTCCTTGGTTCCCAGCATGGCGATGATGGAGAAGATCACCAGCTGGGTCAGGCACCAGGAGGACATATTGATGCCGAGAGGCCAGCTGATCCGGAGCGTCTCCCGGAACAGGGGCTTATCGAACAGCCGCAGGTCCCGAAGTCCGATATGGGGCATAAAGGCCTTGCGGTACAGCAGAAAAAGAGCGGCGGCTCCCAAGAACCGGCTGATCAGGGTGGATACGGCCACGCCGGCCAAGCCCCACTCGGGGAAGCCGAACGCGCCGTAGATGAAGGCGTAATTCAAGCCCACGTGGAACGCATTCATCGCAAGCGATATCACCATAGGCCCCCGAGTGTTCCCCGTGTTGCGCACCGCGGTGCCAAGCGCGGACATCGCCGCCAGGAAGACCATGCCGGCACCGACAACGGAGATGTATCCGGATGCCATCGGAACGAGGGACTCCTCAATCTGCAGCAGCCGGGCTACCGGTGCGGCATAGAGATACAGCAGGAGGCTGAGCACCGCTCCGATCGCCATCGACACATTCAGTCCCATGATGCCGATGATCCGGGCTTCACCCTCCTTGCGCGCCCCCAGCCTCTGGGCCACCAGAATACCGGCGCCGCTGGCGATGGAGGCGAACAGGATGGTAACGGCTGAGAACAATTGATTCGAGATCCCAACCACCGCCACGGCATCATCCGAGATGTGGCTGACCATCAGGGTATCGGCGGTACCGAGAAAAAACTGCAGAAACATTTCCAAAAAAATGGGCCAGGTTAAAACCCATAATGACATTTTGCGGTCAATTGTCATGTGCATGCCTCCCGGGCGGTTCGTGATGCAGTGAAGGAGATGGCCCTTCAATATGCACATTATAAGGGGATTCGGTTAAGGGAAGTACGACAATCCGAACCAAAACATTCAAAATTCAAACCTGATGAATAGACGCCATTCCTGCTGGGAGTCTTGTAAATAGTTGGGCGGCGGTATGGGGAAAGTAAGGAGGAAACAATGTCGGGAGTCTGGAGGAACACGCATGGTTCTAGTCGTCAACGCCATTCTATCCTGGTTCACCTTGGCGGTATTCGCGGTGATGCCCAGGAAGCTTCCGGCGGCAGCCAACACGCTCGCCTACATGGTGCTCGCCATAATCGATATCAACAAGCTCTCCATTCTGAGCTTTCATTACCACTTCTTCGTGATCAGTAAGCAGGTTCCTGACTTTCTGTCCGTTATTCTCCACCGGGACATCATCATCTCCGTCACGCTGCTCATCTTCATGAATACGACTCTTCAGGCCAAGCGCAGGACCGTACTGTGGGCTGGGGCGGGGATCTATACCTATCTGCTCCTGCTCTGCTGGATCATGCATCTGTTCGGAGCGGTGGAATACCGGGATTGGGGCTGGGAGATCAACGGTTTGCTGATCCTGCTGCTGATGGGGCTGTCGTGGGTGTTGGGCAGGGGATTCAAGAGTCTCGGGGCGGGCGGTGGCGAGACATGGAGAATGTAGTGTATGACGACCGCTTCAACGGCAACGAGTGGCTCGTCTTGGGACTGATGGCGGCAGGGCTCGCGGGCTATCTGATCCTGCCGAAGCGTTTTTCTCCCATGGCGGCCTGGTTCAATCTTCTGATCGGCGTCGTCATCGGCCTCCTGTTTGACCATACGATCGCCGTCCCGCCCTTTGACCTGTACGACGTGGGTGATGAAGCTCAGTATCAATGGTTCGATGTCCTGTCTTATGGTATGTATGCGCCGTTCGGCTATTTTTTCATCTACGGCATCGAGCGCTTCCGTCTCCGGTCTCTCGGAATTCTCCTCTATATCGCGGTATGGGCTCTGGGAGGAGTAGGACTGGAATGGGTGTGCGAGACGGTCGGCGTATTCCACTACAAGAACGGGTACCGCCTCCTGTATTCGCTGCCCATCTATTTCGTGACGGAATCCCTCCATCTTGTGATGTACCGGCGCCTGTTCAAACGGCACTAACAAGGGGCGTCCCGCGGTCGGATTAACCGGCCTGCGGGACGCCCCTTTAGCAATACGAATCGATTAATAGAGTGACAATGCCAACGAATCTCTCTCATTGAAGCTGTGGAGCATAGCCTCGCACCCGTCAATCTCGACGCTGATCAAGTTGGTCAGACATTGCTTTACGGTGCTTTTGCCATGGTTCCATTTGGCTTCCAGAGCGCCGACCAACAGATCCAGCGCCCGCTTGGAGGACTTGCTGCTCTTGATGTAGACGGGAATGACCTTGTTCTGAAATTGAATGAGAATCGGCAATCGGAATCACCTACCTGTAAAAAGTTACTTTCCTTAAGTATACAGGTGAAATATTAATTTCAGCTTAAAAATCTCTTACTTTTTCAAAAAGATTTCGATTAAGCATCTGCTAGGATCGGCGGTTGTAAGCACCAGTACATTTTGGTACAATGATTGGGTTCGGAAGGTAATCCTATGAAAAAACGCCGAGGGCCATTGCGTTTTCCTAGAGATGGGAATACTTTTGGCCCTTTCCTGTATAATGGTTATGATGAGCGAACGGCCTTCTTAGATTGAACAAAGGTGTTGATGGACTTGAAGATTACAATCGAAGGCGTACCCGTCCAGTATACCGTGTCGGGCAGCGGCCGGGACGTTCTCCTGCTGCACGGGTGGCGAGCCAGCCTCCAGAGCTTCGGCTTCATCCAGGAGTCGCTGTCCAAGGATTTTAAGGTCTATGCCCTGGATTTCCCGGGCTTCGGCGAGAGCGGAGAGCCGCCGGTTCCCTGGGGCGTGGATGAATACGCCCGGTTTGTTGGGAAATTCATTGAAGCACTGGGGATCGAGGATCCCATCATCTTAGGCCACTCCCATGGCGGGAGAACGGCCATCCGCTATGCCGCGGACCACCCGGTCCGCAAGCTGGTGCTGGTGGACAGCGCCGGCGTGAAGCCCAAGCGGAGCTGGAAATATTACGTCCGCGTCTATACCTATAAGGCGGCGAAGCATCTGTTGAGCCTGCCGCTGCTGCGGACCTACAAGGAACGGATCTTGAACAAGTTCAAGTCAAAGCTCGGATCTTCGGACTATTCGTCCGTGTCGCCGCTGATGCAGCAAACCATGGTCCGCGTGGTCAATGCGGATCTGACGCCCTATATGCCCAAGATCCAAGCACCTACGCTTCTGATCTGGGGGGAGCTGGATACCGCCACTCCGCTGTCGGACGGCCGCCTCATGGAGAAGCTGATCCCGAACGCCGGACTCGCCGTACTGAAGAATGCCACCCATTGGTCCTTCGTGGATAAGCCTAGGGAGTTCCTGATCATCCTCCATCATTTCCTGGAGAGCGACAAAGGAGGCATCAACCCGCGATGAACCACATCCTCGCGCTTCTGGCCGGCTTGGCCGGACTGCTGTACGCCTGGGACCGACTCCGCAGAAGCGTCCATATGCTTCAGCTGAACTCTTACCGCAATAATCGGTTCTATAACTGGAACAAACAGAATGCGGCCAAGGTATGGGCCCCCCGGGAATGGATTCCCTTCGCGTTCCTGATCCCCTTGATCTTCGGCGCGGAAGAGGCGGCTCTTCTGGTTCTCACGGCCGTATATGCCGGGCTGTGGCTGTTCCGCAGCAAGGAGAAGGAGAAGAAGAAGCTGGTTTACACGAACCGGGTCAAGCGCCTGTTCGCCACCCTGGGCCTGTTCGTCCTGGCCGTGACGTCGATCGCGGTGGCTTCCGCCTGGAACGGAGCCGAGTCCGTCCTGCTTCTCTCCGTATTGGTGACCCTGCTGCCCATGGGCTTCGTCCTGGCAGCCAATACGATCAATGCACCTATCGAACAAGGCATCAACAACGGCTATCTGAATGATGCCCGACGGATCATCCGGAGCATGAACGGCCTGACGGTCATCGGCATTACCGGTTCCTACGGCAAGACCAGCGTGAAGCACTTCTTGAATACGGTGCTGTCCCAGCATTACAACACGCTGATGACGCCCGAGAGCTTCAACACGCCCATGGGGGTCACCCGGACCGTCCGGGAGCAGATGCGGCCGACCCATGAGATCTTCATTGCGGAGATGGGCGCCAAGCAAACCGGGGATATCAAGGAGCTGTGCGACCTGGCCCAGCCAAAATACGGCATCCTCACCTCCATCGGACCCCAGCATCTGGAGTCCTTCAAGACGCTTGAGAATGTACAGAAGACCAAGTACGAGCTGCCGGAATCCCTGCCGGAGGACGGCATCGCATTCTTGAATGCGGATGACGCCAACGTGATGTCCTACCGGCCCCATCTCCGCTGCCGCAAGGTAACGTTCGGAATGAACCACCCCGAAGCGGATTACCGGGCGACGGAGGTGAAGGTGTCCTCCAAGGGCACGTCGTTTACGGTCACCACCCCCAAGGGGGAAGCGGTAACGGTCGAAACCGCCCTCCTGGGCGGACATAACGTCACCAATCTGCTGGCCGTTCTGGCGGTCGGCTCCGAGCTGGGCGTACCGCTGGAGAAGCTGGCCAAGTCGGTGAAGAAGATCAAGCCGGTCCAGCATCGGCTGGAGCTGAAGCGCTCCGGTGCCGTCACGATCATCGACGACAGCTTCAATTCGAACCCGGTCGGCTCCAAGGCCGCGCTCGAGGTGCTGAAGCAGATGGAGGGCAAGCGGATTCTGATTACACCCGGGATGATCGAGCTGGGCGCGGAGGAATATGAGCTGAACAAAGCCTTCGGGCGCTACGCGGCCGAGTCCTGCGATTACGTCATTCTCGTGGGCAAGAAGCAGACCGTGCCGATCCAAGACGGCCTTAAGGAAGCAGGGTATCCGGAATCGCAATACACGGCGGTCCGGACCTTCCAGGAAGCCATGCAGCATCTGAACCAGATCTCCGAGCCGGGCTGTATCGTCCTGCTCGAGAATGACCTGCCTGATAACTATAATGAATAATCCGGAGGCTTTCACGATGAAAACAAGAATCGGCGTATTATTCGGAGGGATGTCCGTAGAGCATGAGGTGGCGATCATATCCGGCCTGCAAGCTCTGCATGCCCTGGATACGAACCAGTACGACGGCGTCCCGATCTACATCACGAAGAAGGGCGAATGGTATACCGGCTCCGAGCTGACCTCCATCGACGCCTTCAAGGATACGGCCGCCGTGACCAAGATGGCCAAGAGAGTGGTTCTTCATACGGATGCCAACGGCCGCCATCTGCTGATCGATCCGAATCCGGGCTTGTTCAAGCCGAAGGTCATCGACGAAATCCACGTCGCCTTCCCCGTCACCCACGGCACCTTCGGTGAGGACGGCGCCCTTCAGGGGCTCCTCGAAATGAACAAGGTTCCTTATGTAGGCTGCGATGTGCTGTCCTCCGCCGTGGGGATGGATAAGGTGTCCGCCAAGACCATCCTGAAGGGTGCAGGCCTTCCCCAGACGGATTATCTGTGGTTCTATTCCAAAGCCTGGTCCGATGACCGGGAAGCCTGCGTGAAGCGTGTGGAATCCGAGCTGGGCTACCCCGTCATCGTCAAGCCGGCCAACCTGGGCTCCAGCGTCGGCGTTGAAAGAGCCGTGGACCGGACGGAGCTGGAGGACGCCATCGACCTGGTCGTCGGCTTCTCCCATAAGGTGCTCATCGAACGGATGGTCGACAATCTGAAGGAGGTCAACTGCTCGATCGTAGGCGACTATGAGGGCGCGGAGGCGTCCGTCGTCGAGGAAGTGGCCAAGACGGATGAAATCCTGAGCTATCAGGACAAATATATGAACCAGGGCGCCAAGGGCATGAGCGGCTCCGCCCGGATCATTCCGGCCAACCTCTCGGCGGAGACGACGGCCCAGGTGCAGGAGCTGGCCCGCCGAACCTTCCTGGAGCTGGGCTGCAGCGGAGTGTCCCGGATCGACTTCCTGATCGATACCGTGACGGGTGATGTGCACATTAACGAGATCAACACCATTCCGGGCTCCTTGTCCTTCTATTTGTGGGAACCGAGCGGCAAGAGCTTCACCCAGTTGACCACTCAGCTGATCCAGCTGGCCCTGAAGCGTGCGCGTGAGCGGGCGAGCCTGACGTTCTCCATCGACAGCAACCTGCTGTCCATGCACAGCAAGGGCGGCAAGCTGGGCTCGAAGGGCTAGCGAACTCGGTCCACTGCATATTTTATCCAGCGGGGGGCACTCTATTGCGGAACCGATCAATAGGGTAAAGGAGAGAGTGCGATGAACCGCGGCAATGAAGAAACGCTTGCAGGCCTGAAGCTGGAGTTCGAAACCTTTAACGCGGCAACGTCCGCCAGCGCCGGCATGACCCCGATGCAGTCCCAGACGGACATCATCCAGGAGGATCTGGCCGGCGATCTGGCCAATGCGGAGCGGCTGCCGGAAGGCGGGCATGACCCGAGCCGGATGGAATAGGCTATTGACGTGATGAACCCGCCGGTTGCTGCTCAAGCCGCAGAGCCGGCGGGTTTTCCATACCGGGACCATTACCGACAGATAGGAATGATCTCCTTATGCCCAATCGCGATAACCGGAGGGAATTCTACCGGCTGACCCTGCATGTTCCCTTATCGGCCCAGTTCAAGGTCATCGGCTACCGCAAAGAGAGTGTTAACAGCAACAGCACTTATATCTATATCGTCGATATCAGCGCCGGCGGCCTGCGGATGCACTCCAAGCTGAACCTGCCCGTTAATGAAGGGCTGCTGCTGGAATTCCGGTTCATCCTGTTCAACCGGGACCTGATCCTCTTGGGTTCCGTCGTGCGCAAGAAGCAGACAAGCAGTGACATCTTCGAGTATGGCGTCGAATTTTCCCTCGATGAGGACACCCGGGAGACCCTGCTCGCCAATATCCATATGCTGTCCATCCGCCTGAAGAATGCACGGGTGCTGACCAGCTGCAGCTTCATCTCCGACGAAGAGATGGAGCGGTTCTACGGCCCTGCGCTGCCGCCGGATTCCTCGGCGTAGCCCGCAGGGCTTTCACGCATAGCGGCCCCACTCCCCGCACATAATGGTATAGGATGGCAATACGGATGCCACCACCAGGAGAAGGGAGACGGGGAATCATGGCATTGCCGGCTGCGCTGCCGCGGGTGGCGTATTTTTGCATGGAGTACGGTCTGCATTCCGACTTTAAGCTCTATGCGGGAGGCTTGGGCATCTTGGCGGGGGATCACCTGAAGGGGGCGAAGGATCTGGACCTTCCCCTCATCGGGATCGGCCTGAAATGGAAGCAGGGCTACACGGACCAGCGGATCGATGAGAACGGGAGGCCGTACGACAGCTACCCGAATTATGTGTATGATTTCCTGGAGGATACGGGCGTCAAGGTGACGGTCACCATCCGCAAGGTGGACGTGGTGTGCAAGGTCTGGAAGACGGAGAAATTCGGCAACGCTACGCTATACCTGCTGGATACGGACGTGCCCGAGAACGGAGATGCCTGGATTACGGGACAGCTCTACGGCTGGTTCGGGGAAGAGCGGATCGCTCAGGAGATGGTGCTGGGGATCGGCGGCGTACGGGCGCTCCGGGCGTTGGAGGAGCGGGTGGAGGTGTACCACTTCAACGAGGGGCATGCGGCGCTGGCAGCCGTGGAGCTGATCAAGGAGAAGATGTGCGCCGGCTCCACCTTCGAGGAGGCTTGGAGAAACACCCGGGAAGAGGTCGTGTTTACGACCCATACGCCGGTTAAGGAAGGCAATGAGTCCCATCCGCTGGACCGGCTGGAGTATATGGGGGCCTATAACGGCTTGACCCGAAGCCAGATGGAGCGGATCGGAGGGGAGCCGTTCAACATGACGGTGGCCGGTCTCCGGCTGTCCCGGATCGCCAACGCGGTGGCCCAGCTCCACGGGGAGACGGCCCGCGGCATGTGGAAGACAGTGGCAGGCCGAGCGCCTATCATCGCCGTCACGAACGCCATTCATACTCCGACCTGGGTGGACCGGCGGATGACCAAGGCGTTCGAATCCGGGAGCGACCTGTGGGCGCCCCATATGGAGCTCAAGGAGGAGCTGCTCGCCTTCGTCGAGAAGCGGACCGGACGCAAGCTGGAGCCGGGCAAGCTCTTGATCGGCTTCTCCCGCCGGGCGGTGCCGTATAAGCGGAGCGATCTGATCTTCTCCAAGCCGGAGCTGATCGAGCCGTATCTGGAGAGCGGGAAGATTCAGATCATCTTCTCGGGCAAGGCCCATCCCTTGGACGATACGGGCAAGCGTATCGTCAGCGGCCTGGTCTCCATGATGAAGCGGTATCCGAAGGCCGTGGTGTTTCTGGAGAACTACGACATGACCATCGGGGCGGCTCTGACACGGGGCTGCGACATCTGGCTGAACAATCCCCGGCGCCCGCTGGAGGCCAGTGGGACCTCGGGGATGAAGGCGGCCATGAATGGAGTGCTGAACGTCTCGATTCTAGACGGCTGGTGGCCGGAGGCCTGCATTGACGGCGTCAACGGCTGGCAGATCGGCGGCGGCTTCGAGAGCAAGGATTACGAGGTGCTGGATGAGCATGACAGCCAGGCTCTGTACGAGGTGCTGCTGGGCAAGGTGGTGCCAACCTACTACGACAACCGGAGCAAGTGGGTGGAGATGATGGGGCAGAGCATCGCCACGACACGCGAGGCCTTCGCGTCCAAGCGGATGCTCGAGGAGTACTTCAGCCGCATGTATATCCGGCAATAACCGAAATAACGGCGCTTGGGAGCGGATGCTTCCGGGCGCTTTTTTTTGGGGCGGTACAAGCCTTCCAGATTGTGGTATAGTGTGGGGATATGCCTACTTGTACGGGAGTGAGTCCGTTGACCATCATCATCGCCGTCGCTTTCCTTCTGACCCTATTGATCCATTGTGTGGAGACGCTGTCGTACGCCATCCGGCTCGCGGGGGTCCGGACGGGCAAGCTGGCCGTGTCCTTATCCTTGACGGGAATCCTGCTGTTGGTCTCCCGAACCGCGAATATGGGCTTGACCCCCCTGCTTGGTGGAATCGCAGACCTCGCCAAGAAGGATCCCGCAGTGCCTGTGGCAGGAGCCTACCATGTGGTCCTCGCAGCATCCACGGTGGGAACGCTGGCGGGGATGACATTGTTCCCATCGTTCGTCCGGCTGTTCTCCCGGATGGTCATGCATCTGGAGACGGCTGGAACCCTGCCCAAGCTGTTGACAGGCGTCACCTTCGATCAGCTGCGCCACGCCAGATCCCACCTTCGCAAGCCGCGGGTATCCATGCTGAAGAGCCTGCGGTATCACGGCATTCCCAACCGGCTCCTCGTGATGAACGGCATTATTACAGGCATCTATACGGTGGGGGTGCTCTCCTCCATCTACGCCGGCTATCTGTTTCCGCAGAATAGTACGGCCGCCACCACCTCCTCCGGCTTGATTAACGGCGTCGCCACCATCCTGTTAACCGTGTTCGTCGATCCCCATCTGGCCCTCCTGACGGACCGGAGCCTGAATGACGAGTCTACACGGGCCGGCCTGTCCAAGATCTTCGGCATGTTCATGCTGACGAGGGCGGGCGGTACCGTTCTGGCCCAGGTGCTGCTTACCCCGGCGGCTTATTGGATCGGCTGGATATCGGGCATCTGGATTCCGGGTTGAATAAGGCTTACGGCACTTCATCGCCAGTGCCGCTAGTCCCGCTGCTTGAGGCGGGATTTTTGGCGTTGGGCAGGAGTTTTATATGAATCTTCCGGCCTATTACGGTCTTCTTCCAAAATCGGTAGAATAGAGATGCAAATGGTTTCTACATAATTCGACAAAGGCAAAACCGCCGAAAGGCGGCGACGCAAAGCTACAGGGGCTTCGACCGGCCGGTCAAGCCAGCCAGCTGCCGATAAACTTCCGCCTTGGAGGCTTATTCGGGAGAATAGGTCTATTTGCTTTCCTGCAACCTACCAACCCGCGAGAGGAAGAGGACCCGATGAGATCGAAATGGTTGCTGGCCCCCATGGCGGCCGTACTGACCGCAGCATTGGCAGGACCTTACATCACCGCCGATGCGGCCACGAAGAAGAAGCCGACACCAAGCCCAAGTCCCACTGTGAGCGCAACGCCGACTCCGACCGCGACGGCAGCGCCGACGCCAACCGTCACTCCAACGCCTTCTCCAACGGTGGCGCCGACGATAACGCCAACCGCAACGCCTACGCCGACGATTACCCCAACGCCGACAGCCACGGTCACTCCAACGCCTTCTCCAACCGCCACTGCAACGCCTGCACCGACGGCGACCCCTGCGCCTACACCTACTCCGGTGACCGCGCCTAATCCCGCCATTCTCGGATATTACGTCAAGTACTATTCGACGGATATGAACAGCTATAACAGCCTGTCCCAGTTCACGGCCAACTATATCAATCAGATCTCCACCGCCACATACAGCGTAACCTCCGCCGGGACCATTAGCGGCTCCACGCCGACGGAAGGCGTGCAGCTTGCGTTATCCAGCAACGACCAAGCCTTCGCCTGTCTTCAAAACACCTTGAACGGCGCCTTCAGCTCCAGCCTGGCTCACACGGTCATGACGGATTCGGCCGTTCGTTCCGCTTTTATCCAGAATACCTTGAATCTGCTGAGGACCTATGGTTATACCGAAGCCAACATGGACTTCGAGGATATGCCGGCTGCGGACCGCTCGGCTTACAACCTGTTAATCAGCGATATGGCCGCAGCTCTTCACAGCGCAGGCTATAAGCTGATCGTCTCTGTACCCGGAAAAACCAGTGATTCGCCTACGGCCGCCTGGAGCGGAACCTTCGAGTATGCCGCTTTGGGCCGGGCTGCGGACGCGATTCAGCTGATGACCTACGATCAGAACGGTCCTTGGGGGGCTCCCGGACCGGTTGCAGGCTTGCCGTGGGTGGAGAATGTGGTGAAATACGCCGTATCCCAGATTCCATCCTCCAAGGTGATGATCGGACTCCCGGCATACGGATACGATTGGAATACGACGACGAATACGGGGCATAAGGCGGTCATGTGGAAGAGCATTCCGAACCTGATCGCGACTACCGGAGCGGTTCCACAGTACGATTCGGTACAGCAATCGCCTTGGTTTACGTATACGGCAGCAGCGGACGGCAGCAAGCATACCGTCTGGTATGAGAACAGCACCTCCATCGCCGCCAAGAGCGCCTTGGTGAAGAAGTATGCCTTGGGCGGCGTCTCGGTCTGGAGGCTCGGCATGGAGGACGAGAACTTCTGGAAAGCCGTTCAAACCGGCATGGCTCCTTAACCAACCGGTTGATGGCCCTCCTGGTCCTATGGGCGGTTGTTCAGGCGGACGACCTCTGTGCGGAGCTCGTCGAGCAGAAGGTCCAGCTCATGGCGGAGGCGGTAGAGCCTGTTCCAATTCTC
Organism: Oryzibacillus soli; assembly: GCF_051594765.1. NCBI lineage: Bacteria > Bacillati > Bacillota > Bacilli > Caryophanales > Paenibacillaceae > Oryzibacillus > Oryzibacillus soli. The sequence continues at coordinate 69,766 of NZ_JBPPGJ010000004.1, read as the reverse complement.
CCGCAAGGGATCGGTGAGCCTGCGGTTGCGCTTCATTTCGGCGGGGGCGGATACGGGTTTCTCCAATATGTTCATCATGGATGGATCTCTCCTTTATCGGATCTCGATGTAACCCATCTTACCGGACAAATGTTAATGACGAATGAGGGGAAACTCAAAATCCGCTGAAGAGTCTCTGAATATTCACTGAAAAGGGACGCAGGACCAATAGAAGAAGCCCTTCCGGCTATGCCGGAAGGGCTTCTTGGCATTCGTGCTGTATACCTGGATTCAGTTCATCCGCCGCTGGCCAGCTTCGCCGGCTTCACCGTCTCCGTCTGCATCCGGGAGGGCTCCAGATAGGCTTCCGGCTCCCGCCTGCACAACGCAGCCCAGGCTTCCACGCATACGGGATCGAACTGGGTGCCCGCTCCGGCTTCCAGGTGCTCCATAGCCGCTTCGTGGGTCCAAGCGACCCGGTAGGAGCGGGTGGAGGTAAGCGCATCGTAGACATCCGCCACCGCCGTGATCCGCGCCAGCAGGGGAATGGCGGAGCCCGCGATCCGGTCCGGGTAGCCGGCGCCGTCCCAACGTTCATGATGATGGCGGATTACATCCAGCTCCTCCTTCATGAAGCCGACGCGCTTGCACATTTCGTAGCCGACGACGGGGTGGGTCTCGATAATCGCCCGCTCCTCGGAGGTGAGCCGGCCGGGCTTGTTCAGAATGGCGTCCGGAATCTGAATCTTGCCCACATCGTGGACGACGGTGCCTTGAGCCAAGGCCCGAAGCTGCTCAGGGCTTAGATTCATCTCTTCTCCCAGCCGGAGGGCGTACATGGCGACCCGGAAGTTGTGTCCGGCCGTGTAGGTATCGCGGCTCTCCGTCGCCACGACCAGAGATTTGACGCTGGGGGAGATGCAGGCTTCGATCCGTTCCTTCGGATCCCGGGTGAAGAGCGCCTTGAAGATCTGGGCCGGACGGACCCCGGCGGCTGAGTGACGAAGGAAGCCGCCGATCATCACGATCATGGCGGCAAGCAGGACGTAGTGGTACAGCCACCAGCTCAGCCTCCAGATGCTTCCGGTGGCCATGATAATCTGGGCGACGGACAGCCAGCAGGCGCTGTATACGATGCTCATCTGAAGCGGCAGCCGCGCATACCGGAAGCCTTGAAGGTACCGGAAGATGACCAGACCGCAGAACAGGATGGTCATGCCGGTGGCGATCCACTTCAGCGGATTCTGGTTCAAGGGGAGGCTGTCGGCCATGTGGGGAAAGGCCATACTGGCGGCTCCCATGAGGACCAGGACCCAGAACCAGACGGGTACCAGCACGTTGATCCGGCTGCTCAAATGCCGGAGCAGGGGATTGTCCGTCGGAAGGGAGGACATCCACAGCCAGACTGCAGCGATCAGGACGCTGACCTGGGCGGAGACGGCCGGCATATGCGAGGGCTGCATGATGAAGCCCGGAGTCGACAGGCCGTGTACGGCGAAGATGCCGCCCATCGATAGGAACGACAGGGACAGGAAGACCAGCTTAATATTCCGGAGCCGCCTGGCGGATAAGCCGATGGTCAGAGCGATGCAGGCCGCCAGCACGGAGATGAAGCTTACGATATAGAAATGCCCTTCGGGATGGTCCAGAAGCGGGTCCCAGCTGGGGTTTATTTTGATGCCGAAGTACACCAGCAAAGGCAGCAGAATGGCGCAGGCCGGGCCGGCAAGGAAAGCAATGGAGCGTCGGTGCATGAAATCCTCCTCGATCTAGGCATGTTAGGTTCTATTATAATATAAGTTATAGGGATAGAGGTGTTTTTTTGTCGATACGAGATGAAAAAGTTGGTAACGCAGATTGGCTTGAGATAAGATGGAGGAAGCCGCCTAAGGACGGCGCTGTTCATATAAGGGAGAGAGGAGCATGAAGATGACAAGCTTACGACCGGTACCCGGCGATTATGGAGACTTTTTTGAAAAGTACGTCCGGCTCGTTCCCGAAGGGGATCTGATCGACATTCTGGAGCAGCAGCAGATGACGGTCACAGCCAAGCTGGCGGAATGGTCTGAAACGGCCAGCCTATACCGGTACGCACCCGGCAAATGGAGCGTGAAGGAGCTGGCGGGACATCTCGCGGATACGGAGCGTGTGATGGCCTATCGGTTACTCCGTGCAGCCAGAGGCGACCGTACCCCATTGCCGGGCTTCGATGAGAATCTGTTCATGGAGAATGGGTCCTTCGACCAACTGCCTTGGAGCTTCCTTCAGGAAGGGCTGGGACTGGTGAGACGCTCTACGATTCAGCTGCTCGGAACCTTGGACGAACCGGCTTGGTCGAGACGTGGTGTCGTGAACGGGCATGAGGTTACCCCGCTGGCTCTGGCCTGCATCATCATCGGACATGAAAGGCATCATCTTCATGTGCTGGAGGAGCGCTATTCGGAGGGAAAAGGATAGAGCGGTTCAGGAGGAAGACCTGCAGCGTCGAAGGACGCACGACAGGTCTTTTTTTAGTGTGGAATTTTTCTATATCCACTTTACTTTCCCGTGAAAGTTGATTAATATGAAAAGTGCCGGGGTAACTTTCACGTGAAAGCATTTTTTTTGTAAGCGCTTGCCAAATGATTATCTACATAAAGAACGGAGGTGGAGGACTCAACGCGATGCACCCTTGGCTAGGCGGACAGCCGAGCAGGCTGTAACAACAAAGGAGGAGATAAGGATATGCAATGGAACTCATTAACAAAGCGGCTTGGCATCTATGCTGCGGTGGCAGGGATACTCTCGGTCATGGCCCCTACCCCGTCGGCGCATGCTGCCGGAATCAACATCTGGATCGAAGCTGAAAGCGCCGTGCAGTTGAAGGCACCGATTCAAGCGGATACGGACGCCAATGCGTCCGGCGGGACGTACATCTGGGCGGTCAATGGCTCCGCTGAAGGGGGCTACGCGGATTATGCCGTGGAGGTGCCTGCGGACGGAGACTATATGTTCTGGGGAAGGACGCTGTTCCCCAACTCCAATGACGACTCCTTCTTCCTGTCCTTCGACGGCGGGGAGGATGCCTATTATTGGGGGTCCGCCGGAAGCTCCTGGCAGTGGCGGAAGCATCCGGGCACCGCGTTCACACTGACGGCGGGAACCCATACGCTCCGGATCAAGAAGCGGGAGGACGGCGCCAAGCTGGACAAATTCCTGCTGACCACAGATGCGTCCTATACGCCTTCGGGCTTGGGCGGAGGAGAGCGGAAGCCGTATCTGGGGGCACCCTTCACTTCGCCTGCCGTGATCGAGGCGGAGCATTATGATCTGGGCGGGGAGGGCGTCGCATACCATGACAACTCGACCAACAACGAGGGCGGCAATACGTTCCGGACTCAGGAAGGGGTGGACATCGGCACGGGGGCCTGGGGCTACCATCTGGGCTGGACCAAGGCCGGCGAGTGGACCGAATATACTCTGAATGCGGAGACGGCGGGCACCTATGCCCTTCAGGTCCGCTATGCCTCCAAGGTCAGCGGAGCGGCTCATGTCGAGATCGACGGAGTGAATGTGACCGGTAAGATCTCCACGAACACCGGGGACTGGACCAAGTGGACGTATACGCCGGAGAAGACCTTCCCGCTTACGGCAGGAAGCCATAAGCTGCGGCTCGTGATGGACACGGAATCAGGCGGCAACGTGGGCAACTTCGATCATTTCCTGTTCTATAAGACCCCCTTGTTCGATCCGTCGGATGACAAGACGCCGCCGCAGACCCCCTCGGACGTTACGGTCCGGACGGGGAACGGCCTAGCGGATGTGACCTGGTCCGGCAATACGGAGGCCGATCTGGCCGGGTATTACGTCTATCTGAACGGGGTGAAGCAGAATCTCTTCTATCAGAAGACCACTTCCTACACAGCCAAAAATCTGGCCTACGGCCAGCCGTACACCCTTCAGGTCACGGCCGTGGACAAGGCGGGGAACGAATCTGCCCTGTCCTCCGACGTGAAGTACGCCACCCTCCCGTATGTGGACGTCACCAAAGCTCCTTACTACGCCAAGGGGGACGGCCTGACGGACGATACGGCCGCCTTGCAGAAGGCCTTGTCCGAGAATACGGGCAAGAATGCGCTGGTGTATCTTCCGAACGGCACTTATCTCGTCAGCAATACGTTGACCTGGAGCAGCTACGTGAAGGAAGCCAAGCGGATGGTGGTGCAGGGTGAAAGCCGGGAAGGCACCGTCATCAAGCTGAAGGACCAGACTCCCTCCTTCATGGATCCGGCGGCTCCCAAAGCCGTGATCTCCCCCTATTCCGGACCCGGAGGGGTGGCCGGCAGCGCGAGCAATGACGAGATCAATTACCAGGCCTTCATGAATGCTCTGATCGATGTGACAGTGGATACCGGAGCCGGGAATCCGGGTGCCGTCGGCATCGAGTGGACCAACCACAACGAAGGCGGCATCCGTAACGTCACGATCCGTTCCGGCGATCCGTCCGGCACCGGCGTGGCGGGGATTGACCTCTCCAAGCCGTGGGAGGGCCCCGGACTCATCAAGAACGTGAGCATCGACGGCTTCGACGTCGGCATCAAGGGCCGGAACACCACCTACAGCATGGTGTTCGAGAATATTACGCTGCGCAATCAGAAGCTTGCCGGAATTGATAACAGCGCTTACATTATGAGCATCCGCGGGCTGACGAGCCATAATGCCGTGCCGGTGCTACACCAGCATGATTCCAACGACGGCATGATCACCCTGGTCGATGCCGTTCTCTCAGGGGGGGGCTCCGATACGGCCGCCTTGGTGAACGACGCGGGCCAGCTGTTCGTCCGCAACGTCCGGGCGGAAGGCTATTCCTCCGTTATCCGGGATAAGGGGGCAGAGGTGCCCGGCTTGACCGTGAAGGAATATGTGGCTGGCGGCGTCTATTCGTTGTTCCCTACTGCTCTGCAAAGCTTGAATCTGCCGATAGAGGACGCCCCGAAGCTGGGGTATTCCTCTCCGAAAGCCATTATGGAGCACGGCGCCAATGTAAAGGACTTCAAGCGTCCGGGCGATCCGGACGATACGCTGTCCATCCAGAGAGCAATCGACTCGGGAGCATCTATCGTGTACTTCCCGACCCGCAGCACTTATACCATCAGCGATACGATTCATATCCGGGGCAATGTGCAGCAGATCACCGCCTTCGAGAGCACGTTCGACGTGTCGAATGCAGCGGACTTCGCTGAGAAGCCGGTCTTCCGGTTCGAAGGCACCCAGCCTGCCGTTCTGCTGGAGCGCTTCGCGGCGCAGCGGGAGAACACCAACGTCCACTGGTGGATGGAGAATGCATCTTCCGGAACGGTTGCCTTCCGCAACATCTTCTTCACCGACGGCAAGACCTACCGTTCTACGGTACCGGGCGGCAAGGTCTTCGTCGAGAATGTAGCCGGAACGGGCTGGTTTTTCAACAACCAATCCGTTTGGGCCCGTCAGCTGAATCCGGAGAGCGGCACCACCAAGGTGACCAATGACGGGGGCAAGCTGTGGATTCTGGGCTTGAAGACGGAGAAGAAGGGGACCAACTTGGCGACCTACAATGGAGGCTTCTCCGAGGTGCTGGGCGGTCTGATGTATCCGGCGTCCGGGAACGGGGTTATGGACCAGCCGGCGTTCATCAATCACGAATCCTCCATGTCCATCATTGTCGGGGAGGAGAAGGGCACATCGGCAAGCCAGGGGCATTACCCCCTGTGGGTGACGGAAACCCGCAACGGGGAAACCCGGTCGCTGAAGGATACGGACCTTCCGGTCCGCATCGTCGGCACCATGATCCCCTTGTACGCAGGAATCCGGGACAACGAGCCTCCGGTGACCCAAGTCCGTCTGGAAGGAACGGAGAAGAGCGGCTGGTACGTGTCGGACGTATCGGCGGTGCTGGAGGCATCGGACAATAGCGGTGCTGCTGTCGGGACGTTCTACAGCACGGATGACGGTGCTTCCTGGAGCCTCTATGGCGAGCCTGTGGCGTTCACGCAGGACGGCCGCTACCGGCTGCAATACCGCTCCGAGGATCCGGCCGGCAACCGGGAGCAGGCCCGGTCCGCAGCCTTCGGCATCGACCGTACGGCACCGGCGGTGCGCATCATGGCCGACGGGACGCCCCTCACGGCCGGCAAGGTCTGGGGTGCGGAGGGGACCGTCACGCTAAGCGTCTATACGGAGGACGCCGATTCCGGAGTTGCGTCGGTTCTGACGCTGTTGGACGGCAAGCCTGCGGACCTGTCCAAGCCGCTGGCCCTATGGCAGCTGCCGGGAGTGCATACCTTGACTGTCCAATCGACGGATCAGGCGGGCAATACGGCTAACATCGCAGTGAACTTACGGGTAGCCGTTACGGTGGATTCCGTGAAGGCCTTGATCGACCGGCTGTCCGCCTCCGGACAGATGGGCAAGGCGGTGGCCCTGATCCTGAAGCAGCAGCTGGATCAGATCGCCCGGTTCTTGGAACGGGGAGACGTTCAGAAGGCGCTGCAGGAGATTCTGAAGCTGGCCGGTCGATTGGCGGAGCACCATCCTTCCCCGAACGCCGCGCCCTTGACCATGTCGGAGGATGCATCGCGCCTGTTGAAGGCATACATGGACCAGCTGGGCCAACGTGAATAGATGCACAAGCAGCACCCGATGAGCGGCTGAAGCCGCCTCTTCGGGTGCTTTTGTATATAGCCTTATTCTCCCTTGACCGTCATCGCCGGGGTCGTTTAGGATGGGAAATAGGATTGGGATGGGAGGGTACTGAACCGAATGCTGCGCCGTTTCTTCGAATACTACAAACCCCATAAGCGTCTCTTCCTCCTGGACTTTTCCTGTGCGGTAGTGGCGGCGCTCTTGGAGCTGGGCTTTCCGTTAGCCGTACAATGGGTGGTGGACTCCCTGCTTCCGGAGGGGGATTGGCCCACGATCGCCGCTGCAGGAGCGGGGCTTCTGGCCTTGTACCTGGTCAGCATGGGCCTGCATTTTATCGTCAACTATTGGGGTCACAAGCTGGGCATCAACATCGAGACGGATATGCGGCAGCGGCTCTACGAGCATGTCCAGAAGCTGGGCTTCCGCTTCTTCGATAACACGAAGACGGGGCACATTATGTCCCGGCTCACCAACGATCTATTCGAGATCGGGGAGCTGGCCCATCACGGTCCCGAGGACCTGTTCATCGCCCTCATGACCTTCGCGGGGGCCTTCGGCATCATGCTGACGGTGAATATCGAGCTGGCCCTCATCACCTTCATCGCCATTCCGCTCCTGGTGGTCTTAATCGTGGTCTGCAACCGTCTCCTGAACCGGGCGGCCGACCAGATGTTCAGCAAGATAGCGGACGTGAACGCAAGGGTGGAGGACAGCATCTCGGGCGTCCGGGTCGTTCAATCCTTCACGAACGAAGCCTACGAGGTGGAGCGCTTCCGGGAGATGAACGTCTTGTTCCGGCTGGCGAAGCTGCGCTCATACCTGGTCATCTCGTTCAGCTCCTCGGGCATCTACATGCTGACCCGGCTCATCTCCCTGATCGTCCTCATCTGCGGAGCCTGGTTCGCTTACCAGGGCGACCTTACGTACGGGGAGCTGGTGGGCTTCCTCTTATACGTCAACATTTTCCTGAAGCCCATCGACCGGATCAACGCGCTGATGGAGGGCTACCCCAAGGGCATGGCCGGGTTCAAAAGACTGTGCCAGCTCCTCGACACGGAGCCGGATGTGCAGGATGAGCCGGATGCCGTAGAGGCAGGACGCCTGCAGGGGCATATCGAGTTCCGCGATGTTACCTTCGGCTACGAGGATCATGCCAAGGTGCTGTCGAACATCCGCCTTCACATCCGGGCGGGGGAGACGGTGGCGCTGGTGGGGCCTTCCGGTGCCGGCAAATCCACCCTGTGCAGCCTGATTCCCCGGTTCTACGAGGTGGATGCGGGGTGCATCACCATCGACGGTATGGACATCCGGCGAATGACCCGGAAGAGCCTGCGCTCCCAGATCGGCATCGTGCAGCAGGACGTCTTCCTCTTCAACGGAACCATCCGGGAAAATATCGCCTACGGCCGCCTCGGCGCCGCGGACCGGGAGATCATCGATGCGGCCCGGCGGGCGCATCTGTGGCCGATGATCGAGGCGCTGCCCGAAGGCCTCGACACGTTCATCGGCGAGCGGGGACTGAAGCTGTCCGGCGGGCAGCGGCAGCGGCTGGCCATCGCGCGGATGTTCCTGAAGAACCCGCCGATCCTCATTCTGGACGAAGCCACCTCCGCCTTGGACACGGAGACGGAGTCCATCATCCAGGTGGCGCTGGAGGAGCTGGCGGTGAACCGCACCACCCTCATCATCGCCCACCGGCTGGCCACCATCCGCCACGCGGACCGAATTCTGGTCGTGACGGAGGAGGGCATCGCCGAGGATGGCACCCACGAGCGGCTTCTGGCCGACGATGGGATCTATGCCCGCCTTCACCGGGCCCAGTTCGGGGTGTCCGTCTAAACAACCGGACAGCACAAAAAACGGGAGGCCGCTATGCCTCCCGTTTCGTATTGCTGCTATTGCTGCGAGCCGCCGATTTCCTGCCAGAACCGGCACAGGGTCGCCGTCCCGCGGTCAAAGTTCTCCAGCTGGAAATATTCGTTCGGCGCATGCATGTTCTCCTCCGGCAGCCCGAAATCCAGCATGACCACCGGTGCATTCAGCACCCGCGCGAACACCTCGATGACCGGGATGGAACCGCCGCTGCGGATGTACACCGGTTTCTTGCCGAAGCCCGCTTCGTAGGCCACCGCCGCCGCCCGGATATAGGGATGCTGCGGAGAAATATAGAAGGGCTTGCCGCGGTGGGACTGCTTCATGCTGACCGTAACGCCTGCAGGGGTGTGGGCTTCCACATGCTTCTTCACCTTGGCGAAGATATCGTCCGGGTCCTGGTCGTCCACCAGCCGGCAGGAGAGCTTGACGCCGGCCGCAGCGGGCACGATGGGCTTCAGGCCTTCCCCCTGATACCCGCCGTAGATGCCGTTGATCTCCAGAGTCGGCCGGGCGCTGGTGCGCTCCAGGAAGGTGTAGCCCTCCTCGCCGGCCAGCTCCGCCACCTGCAGCTCCTTGCGGGTGTCCTCCTCGCTGAAGGGGATCTCACGGAAGGCCTGATGGTCCGCCTCCGTCAACTCATGGACGCCTTCATAGAAGCCCTCCACCAAGATTCGGTCCTGCTCATCCTTCATGGAGCCGAGGATCTTGACCAGCGCGGTTGCCGGATTGGCCACGCCGCCGCCGTACAGACCGGAATGAAGGTCGGACTTCGGTCCCTTGAGCTCCAGCTCGAAGCCGCTTAAGCCCCGGAGACCGTAGCAGATGGAGGGCTGGTCCTTGCTGACCATAGGACCGTCGGAGATGGCGATCAGGTCCGCCTGCAGCAGCTCCGCGTGGCTGTTGACGAAGGCCGGCAGATTGGGGCTGGCGATCTCCTCTTCCCCCTCGATGCAGAACTTGACGTTGACCGGCAGGGAGCCCAAGGTCTTGAGATAAGCCTCCACCGTGGCAACCTGGGTGTAGAGCTGAGCTTTGTCGTCGGTGGCGCCGCGGCCGAACAGCTTCCCGTCCCGGACCACCGGCTCGAAGGGAGGAGTCTCCCACTGCTCCAGCGGATCGGCAGGCTGCACGTCATAGTGGCCGTAGATCAAGGCAGTCGGCTTGCCGGGCGCATGCAGCCAATCCGCATACACCACGGGATTCCCGTCGGTCTCCAGGATCTGCACATGCTCCAATCCGGCCTGCTCCAGCCGTTCCGACAACCAAACGGCCGCCTTCCGCATATCATTCTTATGTAAGGAGCTGGCGCTGACGCTGGGGATCCGGATGAATGCCTTCAATTCCTCCACATAGCGTTCCCGCTCTTGGTTGAGATAAGCGATTATGGCTTCAGACATGGGACTCTCTCCTTTATGGGATGTTCTGGATGCTATTGTACCATATCCGGAGAAGGGATGCCGGATGGCGGTCCCCAAATTCTTAAGAGTTCTTAAATTTGTCCCAAAAGCCGTTTTGCCGAATTCATGGCAAAAAACAGGAATATCCTCTGAAAACAGGCACTTTTAAGGATTTATTAACGCTAATTGGCCATGGCGGAATAGGATTCATTTTGATATAGTGTGAGATGTTCATGTTAATGTCATGTAAAAAAGGAGAATGCCCCGTGACGATGCGCATCACTCAGACCATCCGCAAGCTCCTGCCCTTGAGCTGGCTCTTGGCGGTTATGGCGTGCAGCTGGGTCTACGGCCTGACCAACGGAGTCAGCCGTCCTCTTCATACGATGGAGCTGTGGCTCGACCGGATGATCCCGTTTAACGAATACTTCATTATCCCTTATATCATATGGGGACCTTGCATATTCCTGTCCTTTATCATTTTCTTCTTCCGGAACCGGGATGCCTATTACCGGATGATCGTCAGCTCGGTAATCGGGCACATCTTCTGCTATGCCTTCTATATGACGTACCAGACCCATGTGCCGCGGCCGTTCATTACGGACGATACCATCTTCCTGCGGCTCGTCAATTACATCTATTCGAACGACCAGCCGGTGAATTGTTTCCCCAGCATTCACGTCCTGACTACCTACCTGATGATGCGGGCCTTCCATTGGGAGAAGCTCCACAAGGCCGTCGCCTGGATTCCACAGTTCATCGGGATCTCCATTATTCTCTCCACTGTGTTCGTCAAGCAGCACGTGGTGATCGATGTGGCCGGAGGAATAATCCTGGGAGAGGCAATGCTGCTCCTGGTCTACCACCCGGCGTTCCGCCGCCAGGTGTTCGCCGGAAGAAGGCAGCCTGCCGGAAGCAGGGAATTGTCGGCTTAACCTCCATACGAAGTACACCGCAACGGAGCCCCGGATGGGCTCCGTTTTCTTTATTCGGCCTGGTGGGCGAGCCCCCGTTATTTCCTATGGATAGGGGCCATCGAAGAAGGAAAAACAATATAGGGTCAGGCATGCACACGGCCTGAACTTGCTTTTCCACATCCCACAAGTCGAAAGGAGATTGTCCATGAAGAAGAAGGCTACGACGCTTGCAGCTGCACTGACGTTATCCGCCATGCTTGCCGTTCCCGCTTTCGCAGAAACCTCCGGCACGATGGGTACTTCCGGAACGACAGGCACCTACGGCACGACGGGTACCTCCGGTACGACAGGCACATACGGTACCACAGGGACGGGCGGAACCTCCACTTACGGGGCTTATGAGAACAGCGGTCTGGGTACTGGGACTACCGGCACCAGTACCGGCATGGGCACCAGCACCAGCACAGGTGCGGGGACAACGGATGCATACGGAACCGGTACGACAGGCACAGGGACCTCGGGCACTGGCACCGGCACTTATGGAGCGGGGACCAACACTTACGGCACTTACGGCACGACAGGCTACAACGGCTACGGCACCACCTCTTCCACCGGTACCGGCACAGGGGACTATGGAACGCTGGCCACTACGGATAATGGTACCGACTGGGGCTGGCTGGGACTTCTGGGTCTCGTCGGTCTGGCCGGCCTGATGGGCCGCAACCGCGAACGCGACCGGATGAACATCAAATAACAAGCTCATAAAGGAGAAGCCCGGCAGCCCGGAGAGGGAAGCCGGGCTTTTCATTTTGCGCCAAAAGACGAACATTCCACATGAATATTCGGAAATACAACTTTTGGTGATGGAAAAAGACGAACATTGTTATTGACAATACACGGAATGATTGTGTATGATCATGAAGGATGTTCGTATAACCCCTTAATAAGGTCGGGGGTCTCTACCGGGAACCGTAAATTCCCGTCTACGAAGGGTTCATTACTCATACCCTCGGAGACGGGGATTTTTTGTTGCGTGCAAAATGAACAATGTGGAGGGAACAGACGTTGAAACCGTATGATCTGATTGTCGTTGGAGCCGGCCCCGCCGGTATCTTCGCCTGCTATGAGATGGTTCTGAAGAAGCCGGAGGCGCGTGTTCTGCTGGTCGACAAGGGGAATGACATCTATAAGCGGCGCTGCCCCATTCTGGAGGAGAAGATCAAGCTGTGTCCCCCTGCCGCGGGGAAGAAGGATTTTGCTGGATGCCTGCCGGCTTGCTCCATCACCAGCGGCTTCGGCGGCGCGGGTGCCTACAGTGACGGCAAATTCAACATCACAACGGAATTCGGCGGCTGGCTGACGGACTACCTGTCTCCCTCCCGGGTACTGGATCTGATCCAGTATGTGGATGAGCTGAACCTGAAGCACGGGGCCACGCCGTTACTGACCGATCCTACGACGGAGGCGGTCCGGAGCATCGAGCAGCGGGGGTACGCGGCCGGATTGAAGCTCTTGAGGGCTCAGGTACGACACTTGGGGACGGAGCAGAATCTGAAGATTCTCGCTTCGATCTATGAGTATCTGCGGAGCCGCATCGAGATGATGTACCATACGGAGGTTCTGGATATCGTGACCGAAAAGGACGGCGGCGTCCTGCGGGTCACCGGCATCCAGCTGAAGGACGGCGCGATTCATTCCGCGCCTTACGTCATGATCGCGCCGGGCCGGGACGGCTCCGCGTGGCTCGCTTCGATCCTGAAGAAACGGAAGCTGAAGATGTACAATAACCAGGTGGACGTAGGGGTCCGGGTCGAAACCTCGGACGTGGTCATGAGGGAGATCAACGAGCACTTATACGAAGGCAAATTCATCTTCAACACCTCGGTCGGCACCCGGGTCCGCACCTTCTGCAGCAACCCTTCGGGCCACGTGGTGGTGGAGAACCATAGCGGTGTCATGGCGGCCAACGGCCACTCCTACAAGGATCCGGCGCTAGGCTCCCAGAACACGAACTTTGCCCTGCTGGTCTCTCACAAATTCACGGAGCCGTTCGATAAGCCCAATGAATATGCCAGAGAAATCTGCAAGCGGGCCAACGATTTGTCCAACGGCGGCGTAATCGTGCAGAAGTACGGGGATATCCGCAAGGGCCGCCGCTCCACCGTGGAGCGGATCCGCGAAGGCTTCCTTGAACCGACGTTGAAGGAGGCTGTGCCGGGGGACCTGGGCTTGGTCCTTCCGTACAACACCATGAAGAGCCTGGTGGAGATGATCGAGGCGCTGGACAAGGTAACTCCCGGCATCGCTGCCGAGCACACCCTGTTCTACGGGGTGGAGGCCAAGTTCTACTCGGCGCGTCCCAAGCTGACCGAAGCGCTGGAGACCGAGATCTCCGGCCTGTTCTGCGGCGGAGACGGGGCGGGCATTACCCGCGGCCTGGCCCAGGCCGGCGCGGCAGGCGTATGGATCGCCCGGAACGTGGTCGGGCGGATGTAAGTGTCAGAGCGGCCGGCTTCGATAGCCGCAGCGTTTAACCTTCCGGCAGGAATGCCGGAAGGTTATTTTTTTGATAGGGCTATGTTAATAAAGAGGATTTTCTTTCAATCACAGCTAGAATGGTTGAAACACTTTGTTCGGTGGATTGGTTGGTTGTGTCCATAATATGGGATTCATAGGGACCCAAATGGTTGAATTGCTCCCACATTTTCTCTACCAATTCTGTGTTGGCGTCTTTATCCAATTTGGAACGGTTGATAGCTCGGTTCATGGTTTCTTCTTTAGTCGCTCTTAAGATAATGTAATGGACTTCATAATGATCCTGTACGGCTTTTTGCCAAGGCTCTAAGAACCAGGGACCGACAATGCCATCTATAATCACATCGAACCCGCCACGTGCAAACCGTTTTGCAGCTTCCAAAAAGGCTTCCATAACAATGACGTTCTGTTCTTGTGATTCCGGTAAAAATGGAGGAATGGCCCCCTTACGAATATAGCCGTAGAAATCATCCGTGTGCATATGTACCGACTTTGAGAAATGAGACTTTTTAGCAACAAGGGAGGCCGTTGTACTTTTCCCAGTCCCTGGCGAGCCGGTTATAATTATCATTCTGCCTTGATTCATACATACTCTCCTTCGATGAGAATTCTCCTATTCCTTACTAACGTATGGCGTCTTCCTTGATATTACCCTAAATGCTTATCGAAGAGCAGTCTATCCTTCCTACGATGTACCCCTCTGTAGATGCGGCGGGGATGCCGGATGTTCATAGGAATGAAGGCCGCTCGTGGCCTTCGATCGCAGGACTGCTATAAAGACATCCGTAAACACGAAAAAATCAACAAAACAACACAAAAGTGAAAATAAAACGAAAATAAACGAAAACATATTGATAATCGACCGATTGTATATGATACTGTATTTATCGAATATGAAATCAAACGGGAGTGGTTAAGCGTGAAGGATTGGTCTCCGATTCCGAATTGTTATGATCCGATGAAGCTGTTGGGCCTGGAGCTTGTAGAGGTATGCGAGGCGGCGGCGGTTGCATCGGCCCGTTGGATCGGGCGCGGCAACAAGCTGGAAGCGGACGGAGCGGCTACGGCCGCCATGCGGATGCTGCTGAACCGGCTGCCGATGAAGGGGACCGTGGTGATCGGCGAAGGGGAGCTGGACGAAGCCCCGATGCTGTACATCGGCGAAGAGCTGGGTACCGGAACCGGGCCATCGGTGGACATTGCGGTGGACCCGCTGGAGGGAACCAGCCTGGTGGCCGACGGACGGGAGAATGCCATCTCGGTTATTGCCATGGCTCCTAAGGGGACCCTCCTTCACGCTCCCGACATGTATATGGAGAAGATCGCCGTCGGTCCCGAAGCCCGCGGCTGCATCGATTTGAATCGCAGCGTTCTGGAGAACGCCATGGCAGTGGCTGCCGCTCTTCGCAAGCCGCTGGAAGACATGACGGTGGCGATTCAGAAGCGGGAGCGCCACGATGCCGCTGTCGCCGCGCTGCGGGAAGCCGGCATCAAAGTAATGACCTTCCAGGAGGGGGATGTGTCTGCAGCGGTAGCGCCTTCCATTCCCGGCTCCGAGGTGGACCTGTTCTACGGCATCGGCGGCGCGCCGGAGGGCGTGGTATCGGCGGTGGCCGTCCGTTGCCTGGGCGGAGATATGCAGGCCAGGCTTCTGCCGCGGGACCGCGTGGAGGCAGACCGCTGCCGCCGGATGGGCCTGGAGGATTACCGCCGCATCCTGCTGCTGGACGATCTGGTGAAGTCCGACGATTGTGTCTTCGCTGCCACGGGCATTACCGACAGTCCCATGCTGCAGGGCGCCCGCAAGCAGGGCGACCAGTGGCTGACCCATTCCATTCTGGCCCTGGGACGCAAGAAGCAGATGTATGTCTTGAAGAACCTGAAGGCGCAGGAAGCGGATGCGGGCGAAGAGGCACCCAAGGCCGTCCGCGAGCCGGCCTATGTTTGATGGACGGCGGTTTTCGTGATATGGTGGAGGATGGAATCTTCCAATCATGACGGAATGCACAGGTGAAGCGAATTGTCCAAAAATATGATGGCCGACGAACGCCGATCGCTATTAATTGAATATTTAACCAAGCACCAGCGCGCTACGGTGAAGGAGCTCTCCGTGGAACTGCAGGTCTCGGAGGCAACCCTTCGGACCGATCTGAACCTGCTGGAGGAGGAAGGCATTCTCCGCCGGATCCATGGCGGAGCCGTCCTTACTGGACAGCCCGTGCCTACGGGCTCCTCCTTCAGCTTCTCGTCGCGGGAGAAGCTCAACATCCGGGAGAAGGCTGCCATCGGCCTGAAGGCCATGGACTATCTTCAGGAGGGCCAGTGCATCTTCATCGACGCCAGCACCACCGCTCTGGAGCTGGCCAAGAGTCTGAAGCGGACCCAGATCAAGCTGACTGTGGTCACCAGCGGGATCTATACGGCTCTGGAGCTGAAGGACAACCCCTATCTGCACGTGATCCTGATCGGCGGCGTGCTCCGCATGGGCTCCGGCGCCGTGGAAGGGCTATTGGGAGGCGAGCTGCTGGAGAAGATCCGGGCCGACATTCTGTTCACCTCTCCCGCCGGATTCAAGCCGGAGAGCGGGCTGATGGATTTTAACATCTACGAGGTGGATCTGAAGCGCCGGATGGTGGAATCGGCCAGCCGGGTCGTGGCTCTGGTGGACAGCACCAAGTTCGGCGTCGGCTCCATTGCCAGCTATGCCGCCACCGACCGGGTGCATGACGTCATTACGGACACGGGGGCTCCCGAGGACATTCTCCGGGAATTGAGAGAACGCGGCATCCGTGTCTGCACGGTTGACCGATGAGGGACAGGGTATGAGAATCGGACTAGGCAGCGATCATTTGGGATATGGACTGAAGGAAGAGCTCCGGGTGTATCTGACGGAGCGGGGATACGAGGTTGTAGATTTCGGCTGCACCGGCACGGACCCGGTGGATTATCCGGATATCGCCTTCCGAGTGGCGGACGGCATCCTGGAGGGGCAATATCCGAGGGCCGTGCTGGTTTGCGGCACGGGCAACGGGATGACCATCGCCGCCAACAAAGTATGCGGGATCCGGGCGGCTCTCTGTCACGATCCCGTCTCGGCGGAGCGGGCGGGGAAGAGCAACGACGCTCACATTCTGACTATGGGCGCGTTGATCATCGAGCCGGAGCGGGCCAAGCAGGTGCTGGACGTCTGGCTGGCGTCCGAGTTCCAGGGCGGTCCTTCCGCCCGCAAGATCGGCAAGATCGCCGAACGTGACGAGAGGCGGCAGGAACGACGGCAGCAGCCTGAATGATTGTAGGATCTGTGAACCCAAGGGAGGGTAGCCCTTGGGTTTTTTGGGCTGGATTGGGGCCGGCGGACATGGCAATCCTTTCTATAGAACTGCAATGGAATAGAGGCCGCCGGGAGGGGAATCCTCCACGGCGGCCTCTTCATGCCCGAGCTTACCGCTCTTCAAGCCTCTGTACGCGGCGCTCCAGACGGTCCACCCGGTTGTCAAGCTGACGCAGCTGACGCTCCTGCTCCCGGTTGGTCCGCTCCAGCTCCCGAACCTCTCGTTCCAGCCGGTTCAGACGCTGATCGAAGTTGCCGACCGGAGGAACCGGCGGGAATGGCGGGAACGGAGACACCGGGGGAACCGGAGGTCTCGGAGGCAAGGCGGCGCCGGTGGGCACCGTTATGATCTGACCGGTTATGAGAGTCCCGGCTTGAAGACCGGGGTTGGCGGCGACAAGAGCCTGCATGGAGATGCCGAAGCGATTGGCGATGGAGAACAAGGTGTCTCCGGGCTGAACGATATAAGTCATGAAAGGGAAAACCTCCTGTAAAGGGTTGGTAAAAAACTCTTCCCGATACTGTATGCAGGAGGGCGGGCTAAGGTCTACGGGCATCCGCCCAAAACAAAAGCCTCCCGGCTCGAAAAGAGCGGGAGGCTGTCTGATCTATCGGTCCAGCTTGACGGTCTTGGTCTGGGCGATGACGCTGTCCTTATTGTCCTTCACGTGTACGGCGATGTCCCAGGTTCCAGGCTTGCTCTGGTCCGCCGGTACAATGGCGGTCAGCTTCTCGTGGGACACGAACTTGGTCTTCAGCGGCTTGCCGTTCAGGGTCACCTCCGACAGCTCCGGCAGGTTGGCGCCATCCAAGGTCAGGGTAACCTCCTTGCCGTTGTCGCCGGAAGGAGTGACGGCCGTCAAGTCCATGACGCCTAGGCCGAGCACGAAGCTCTTGGGCATGATCTGATCCTTGAACTCCGAATATCCGTGCTGATCTCCGAACAGGATGTCATACTGGAGCTTCTCGTAGTTCTGCAAGTCCGGGTCCTGTTCGTTGATGTTCAGCTTGGCGTATTGATCCTTCGGCGGCAGAACGGGAATCTTCTTGTACAGCTGCTTCAGGTAGTCCGTGTAATAGGTGCCCTTCAGGTTGGCCTTCTCCACGATGTACGGCTCGAGGAAGGCGGGGCTCAGGTACATGTCTTCCTTCTGTTCGGGCAAGTAGTTATTCCAGATGACGAATGGAGTCCGGTACATCTTGGTCCAGAAATCGGGGTCATCCTTGCCGGAGATGTATTTGGCATCGATATAGCCCTTGTAATCGTCCCCTAGCGCCGGCATATGGTCGCCGAAGAAGAGGATGATGGTCGGCTCGCCGCTCTGGCTGTAGTGATCCACCAGCTTCAGAAGCATGCGGTCCGCATCGATCAGGCCTTGGGCCAGCGTCTCCAGGAAGCCCTTGGCTTGCCCGTCCACGCCCTCGGCCTTGATGGTGTTCTCCTTAAACTTGCCCGGCCAGAAGTGGAAGTGGTTCTGCATCGTGTTGGCGAAGATCATATCCGGGCCCGGGGTTTGCTTGCTCTCGTTAATGATATTGTTGGCGACCTCATCATCGGCGATGTACGGGCCTTCGAAGACCTGATTGAAGAATTCGATGCTGATGAACTTGGAGAAGCCTAAGTATTCATACACCTTGCGGCTGTTGAAGTACCAGTTGTGGAACGGGCTGATGGCAGTGGAGGTGTAGCCCTGCCGCGCGGCGATGGAAGCGAGAGAATCCACCGGCCGGTTCACGAACTGGTTATAAGCGGTGGAGCCTTGGGGCAGGAAACGCATGGTGTTCCCCGTCAGGACCTCGAATTCCACGTTGGCCGTGCCGCCGCCATATTGCGGGGACAGGATCCATCCGCTGGGGAACTTCTCGGCCAGCTTATGAAAACCGGGGATCGGATCCCGGCTGAACTTGACGCCCGGGATGATGGTCGGATCCCAGAAGGCTTCACTAAGTACGACAATCACATTGGGCTTGACGGCCGGCTCGTTTTCTCCGGCTTTGACGGCATCCGAGGGGCGGTTGACCAGAGCCTCGATGGCTTCCGCATCGTAGCCGGCCACCTTGCTGACCCCGAATTCGTCCAGATTCAAGAGGGTGCTGAGCAGGAGGCCATTGGAGAGAATGTTATCCTTCTGGTTCCACGTCTTCTCCTCGATGCCGAAGACCCCATGCATCATGGCCTTGGGCTGGAAGTAGACGACGGCCACAATCAAGAGGGCGGCCGCTGCGTAGGCAATTCGCTCCCACCCGCGGATGCGCTTGATCATGCCGGGGACCAGGTAGAGCAGGCCAACACTGGTTCCGATGTAGACCAACAGGCCCACAATGGTGCCGACGTCCATGATGTTATTGATATATTGGGTCATGTCGGAGGTTTCTCCGGTTAAGACCAGGTCCCAGGGCAGGAACGGAACGCCGAGAATCTTCATCTTCACCCCGCTGATCAGGGAGAGGATGAAGGCGAGCGTGAATACGATCCAGTATGCCCAGCGCGTACGGCCGGTGACGGCGGTAAAGAGCATCAGGAGTCCCGTCAATAAGACGGTATTGAAGAGATAAGCAGGAATGTGACCGTAGGACCAATGCATCGTCGCGCTGGCCGAGGTGCGGCTTAAAAATTCCATCAGGAATGTCAGCCACGCACCCAGAATAAAAAGGACGTATCTGCCCCGCAAATAACGTCCCGCCGTCTTTGCCCAATTTTTCATTTGTGCCTGCTCTCCCAATTGTTAACGAAGTGTTAATGCATAGTTTCGTTGGTATTATATCATGGGAGATCAGGATGGAAAACGGGAAATTCCACCGTGTGATAGAGAGTTTAAGAGAAATTTAAGGATTGCTGTCCGTTCGTCGGAGATTACCAGGATTGACGTCTTCGAAGCTCCAGAATCTGTGCGGTATGGTGCTCTCCGTGCCAAGCGTAATTCGCAAGAGCGCGGCGCAGGGAGACGTCGGCTTGGGACTCGGGATGGAAGAAGGTGCGGAGGTAATCCTCCTCGGTCATGGTACGGAGCAGCGCCGTCCACCGGTCATGGATCCCCTCCAGCATACGGAGAGAGGCTGCAACCGGGTACGAGCGGGCGTCCGCAAGCTCCGCCCACAGATCCTCGCGGTAAGGCTTGATTACCGGATGGTCCTCGGTCAGCGCCAGCTTGAAGCGAGTCACACTGTTCAGATGGGAATCGGCAAGATGATGCACCACCTGGCGTACGGTCCAGCCTTCGGGACGATAGGGGGTATCCAACTGAGCTTCACCCAGACCGTCCAGCGCTTTGGCAAGGGCCTCCGGAGCGCCTTGGATCGACGCGATCCATTCGTTCTTCCGTTCCTCGCTCCATTCTCCCTCCCAAGTAAAACGTCCCAGCGGAAACTTCAGCTTCTCCAGTTCTTCCGGTTCCATCGTCATCGTTTCTTCCACCCTTTCGCTTTTTGGTATGGAATATCGTACCATAGAAGGTAGCATCAAGGGTAACGATAAAAGCAGATGGCATCCATCGGATATGCCTATGCGGTCTCCCCGGACAAGGTCGGCGAGGGCCGTCAAGGGCACAGACCGGGCACCCGGCGGCAGAGCTTCCGGCAGGACGCGGAGCTGCCGCTGCACAAGGCCTGGGCATAGGCCGCCATGCTGTGGTTGGAAAAGGGATTCGGCCGATTAAAGGGGAGGGGCACGGGACGCCCTCCGTGCTCGTACCGGTAGAACAGCAGGAGGGCGGGGGGCAGTACCGTTACAAGGTCCTTCGGATTGAAGATGCGGAGATGGCTCTTGACCCTGGCATCCAAGGCGGAGGCAAAGTCCGCATTGCCGGGCTTGGGCGAGCCGAAGGTATAGAGATATACGGGAATCCGCCGGGAAGTGGCGGCATCCAGGGCGCACAGGGCCGCTATAGCGCCACCCAGACTGTGGCCCGTCACGTAGAGCGGCTTGCCCGCAGGAATACGCCGGATCAGCTGCTGCACCTGTTCGCGGACGGATGCATACAGCTCCGTGAACCCCCTGTGGGTGAAGCCCGCACCGTTGACATAGGGATAAGCGGTCTGGGCAAAGCTGGCGTCCCGCCGCAGATCCTCCCAGTCCTCGGTTCCCCGGAAGGCCAGGACGTACCGGGCGGCGGATTCCGCGGCGAAGCCCAGACGGGGGGCGCCGGGGCCGTCCAACAGGGCCACCGGGCGGTACCCGGCCGGCAGCCGGATGGCGCCGGACCGGTATTGCTGAATCGCCTGATAGGCGAATACGGACATGAGAAGGCATCTTTCCCGTCCCATGGTGAAGGGCCCCCTTTGCATCAAGTCTCAGAATAATCGAGGACGCTGCTAGACTTCTTGCCGAACGCCTGGCATATGAGCGCTCCGGCAGTCGTAGATCCTCGGGTTTCTCTACCTTATGCAAGGGCAAGGCTCCGTGCTATAATGTCCCATAGATCTTACATAAGGACGGAGGATGCAACAGTGAAAGGAATTTACCGCGCAGCCGCCCCGGCTGCAGCCGCAGCTCTCGCGGGAGGAGGCACCGCTTATGCCAACGGGGAGGACTCTACGGCCGCGTCTGCCGGAATCGCTTGGTACATATGGGTCGTAGCCGTTCTATGCGCGGTGACGGTCATCCTGACGGCGGTGTATTGGATCCGCCGCCACCGGCCGGAAGGGCGCTGGCTGAAGGGCTTGTCCTTATTGGCCGGAACGGGAGCCGTTCTGATGGGCGCTTTTGTCTCCTCGGGCATGTGGCAGGAGGACCACGGAAGCGCTCCGATGAATCTCATCCATATCCATGGGCTGACCTATGACGGAAGCGGAAGCCGGATCATGCTGGCTACCCACGACGGAATCAAATATTATTCGGACGGAGAATGGACATCCGGTGACGGAGAACGGCACGATTACATGGGTTTCGCGCCTTATGACGGCGGCTTCTATAGCAGCGGCCACCCGGTGTCCGGCTCGAAGCTCCAGAATCCGCTGGGTCTCGTGAAGAGCACGGACGAAGGAAAATCGATCCAGATCTTAGCCCTGCACGGACAGGTGGACTTCCATCTGCTTGGGGTTTCATACCGCAATCCGGTAATCTATGCTTATAATCCGGCCCCCAATGAGACGCTGAAGCAGCCCGGCCTGTATGTGACGAAGGATGACGGCAAGTCATGGACCCTCTGTCCGATGACAGGGTTCGCCGGCGAACCGACGGCTCTTGCCGTCCATCCGGAGAATGGCGATATCATTGCCGTGGGCAGCCGGGACGGCTTGTTCCTATCGAAGGATCAGGGCAAGAGCTTCGAGAAGCTGTTGAAGGATACGGGGATCTCCGCTCTGGGCTTCGACCGGGACGGACAGCTGACCGTCGGCGGCTTCAAAGAGAAGCCATCCCTCCTGCAGCTGGACCCCACCACCCGCAAGCTTCAGGAGGTTCCCCTTCCGGAGCTGAAGGAGGATGCCGTGGCGTATACCGGCCACCATCCCTCGAATCCGAAGGAACGCATCATCACCACCTACGATCAGGACGTCTATCTGACGACGGACGGGGGAGAGACATGGATGCGGCTGGCGGATAACGGGAAGACCAAGCCGGAGCCGGAGCTTCTGCCCAAAGCGGAGAAAAAAACCTCTTAGCCCAGCCGAATCCTGCTATAATAGCGGTATTGGAAAAATGTCGAACAATCGGGCGGCATTGGTTCCGCATTGGACCGTTGGAACGGAGGATTGGACGCTATGAGTAAGAATCCGGCCGCAATCACATGGCTGAGACGCGCAGCGCTGCTCGCGCTTCCTGCTTCCGTCCTGCTGGCTGCGCCCTATGGGGCTGCCGGCCAATCTGCGGCCCGCGAGGCGCGGGTTGTGGTGGACGGAAACGTGGAGAGGCTGGAGCAGCCTGCTTTTGTGGAGGATGGCATCTATTACATGCCCGTACGGGCTCTCCTGACCCGGCTGGGCTTCGGGATCAGATACGACGAGTCACGCGGGGTGATCCTGGCCGACCAAGCGGGAAGGCATCTGGAACTGACCCCGGATAGCAGCATCGCCTTGCTGGATGGAGGTCCAATCCATCTGGATTATCCCGTCCGGATGGTCGAAGGAAGCGCCTATTTCCCCTCGGAATCCGTCTTGGAGCTCTTAGGCTTCATCACCGAAACGGATATTCTGCGGGCGAACTATTATGTGAAGTCCACCGTCTGGCAGCGGATCGACGCCGCGCTTGCGGCCGGGCCGGAGGCTTACCGGCTGGAGGGCGAGCGCTCCCTCATGGGCGGACAGGCCCAAGTTTCTCTGTACCTGAAGGACGAGCTGATCTACACGGGCGGCTGGAAGGACGGCGGGCTGAACGGTGCGGGCAAGGTATATGACAAGGGCAGACTCGTCTATGAAGGCGGCTTGAAGGCGAACCGTCCCGAGGGCTGGGGGATCCGCTACGATACGGCCGGCGTCCGGTACGAAGGAGAGTTCCGGTCGGGCCTTCCCCAGGGAAGCGGCCGGCTGATCTCCGGAAGTAAGGTCATCTACGACGGGAACTGGAAGTCGGGCCGGATGGATGGCAGCGGCAAGCAGTACAACGCCACAGGCAAGACCGTCTACGAAGGCGGTATCGTCCGGGGGCTGCGGGAGGGCTACGGCGTAGCCTTTGACGATTCCGGCAAGATGGTCTACGAAGGGAACTGGGCCGCCGGCGTCCGAGCCGGCGAGGGCAAATCCTACGGAACCGACGGGAAAGTGGATTACTCCGGCTTCTGGTATAAGGATGTCCGGCACGGCAGCGGAACGGTGTACCGGTACGGGAAGATCAAGTCCTACGGCCTGGACGGCACCAGCGTAACCAGCGTCAAGGAAATCGAAGCGGTCTACATGACGGAAGCGGAATATGATAGGGGCTTGCGGATCGGCTCAGGCGGTAAGACGTGGGTTTACAGCGGCGAATTCTCCGACAAGGGAGAACCCAGCGGCCAAGGGGAGCTGGGAATCGTGACCGGCACCGTGTTGAGCCAAGCCGGAGTTCTGAGCGACTGGGCCCCGTTCTACAAAGGGGAATTCAAGTACGGGAAAATGTCGGGCACCGGGCAGCTGTACGACACCTCCGGCAAGATCGTCTACAAGGGTCAGGTCTCAGACGGCAAGCGGGAGGGCACCGGTTCTTCGTATAAGGATTATCGGCTCGAATATACCGGCTCCTGGAAGAGCGACAAGAAGCACGGAAGCGGCTGGAGCTTCGTTCCGGATACGGGAAGCACGGCCCAGGACAGCAAGACCTCCTACAAGATGACCGAGGTCGAGTACGTGATGGATCAATTGGCCCGCAGCGGCAACGTATACAAGGTCTATCCGTCCGCCGACAGCACGGGCTTGACCGGTACCGGGACCCAGACCTGGATTACGGATGCCGGGACGGGCGCAGCCCCCACAGGTACGTTCCCCTCCCAGTCGTTCGCGGCGCTGGTCTACAGCGGTGATCTGGTGAACGGACTTCGAGAGGGACAGGGGACCGAATATACGGCTGATGGAGGGACCTACAAGGGGAGCTTCAAGGCCAACATGCGGGAAGGCGCCGGCGTGCTGGCCGGTCCCGAGTATAAGTATGAGGGCCAGTTCAAGAACAACCGGAAGAACGGAACCGGCAAGCTGTATCATAACGGCACGCTGGAATATGCCGGGGAGTTCGAGAACGACCGCAAGCACGGTTCGGGCGTCAGCTATTGGAACAACGGCTCGAAGGAATATGAAGGGGAGTTCAAGTACGGCCTGCGCGACGGGTACGGCATCTTGTATGCCACCGACGGAATCACAGTCCAATACCGGGGGCTCTTCAAGGACGGCGAGAAGGTCGTCTCCAATTAGCTCCGGCGTCGGAGGAGCAGCTTAAGGGCCGGACGGGCTTGCGGGAACGCAGGCGCCGTCCGGCCTTTGTCGAAGAAACGGGTCGCGCCGCGGGCTGGAGGTTATGCTAAGATAGATATCATAGGATGAAAAAGGGGGACTCCGATTGGCCGCCATATGGATCGTCGGGCTTGTTCTGGCGGGTGCTGCCGCCGGATTCGGGCTTCTCCTCTATGTTCAAGCCCGCAAGCTGAAGTCCGGCCAGGACCGGCTGGCCGCCGTATTCGAGCACATTCAGGACGGGATGCTGATCCTCGATGCGGATCTGAACATCCTGGAATCGAACCCGGCCGCGAAACGGATGATGGGCCGCAGGGCGGAATCGGGGCGGTTTCACTTCTGTACGGTCTGCACCGACGAGTCGGGAATGGGGAAGCGCTGCGACTATGATGCCTGCTTCCTGCTCCCTAGCGACGGCCAGTCCCGGGAGATTGCCATTCGAACGCCGGAAGGAGGCATGCGGAGCGTCTCCTTGACGGTGTCCTCCTACCAGGAGCCGGACGGGGGGCTCCGGTATATTTTCCGGCTGGGAGAGCTGGACCGGGAACGCCGCGATGAGCGGGAGCGGATCTCGAAGATGATGACGCACAGCATTCTGCTGGCCCAGGAGCGGGAACGCAAGCGCCTGAGCCGGGAGCTGCATGACGGGATCGGGCAATCGCTCTATGGGGCGCTGATCCAACTGGACGTCCTGACCTCCTCCCTGGAGGAGGGCGAGGAGCATCCTGCGTACGGGCGGATTGAGAAGCTGCAGACGTCTCTGCGCCAAACGATCGAGGATATCCGGCACCTATCGGCCGAGCTCCGGCCTTCCGTTCTGGACGATATGGGGCTCTTGGCGGCACTTCGCCACCATATCCAATCCTTCGGGGAGAAGTTCGGCATCCAGGTCAATTTCACCTATGAAGGCGACAAGCGCCGGCTCCCCGCAGCCTATGAGACGGCGCTGTACCGGATCGCCCAGGAGGCGCTGACGAATGCGGCCAAGTATGCCCAGACGGGGCGAATCGACGTTGCGCTGAAGCAGGGGAACGGTGAGGCGGTGCTGACCGTCCGGGATTACGGCGTTGGCTTCGCCCTGCCGTCGCTTACGGAAAAGCGGGGCGTCGGCCTCTACAGCATGGAAGAAAGGGCGGAGGCGCTGAACGGCGTCTTCCGCTTGGAATCGGAGCCAGGGGCAGGAACGGTGGCAACCGTTGTGCTGCCGCTGCCGGAAGGAGGGGAAGAAGCGTGAAGATACGGATTCTGTTGGTGGACGACCATGCGGTGGTCCGCAGCGGGCTGCAGCTCCTGATCGACGCCCAGCCGGATATGCTGGTGGCGGGAGAGGCGGCGGACGGACTGGAGGCGGTGGCCAAGGCGCTGGAGCTGAAGCCGGATGTGGTGCTGATGGACCTCTCCATGCCGGGAGGGCGGGATGGTCTCCATACCACCGCGGAGCTGATGGGGACGCTGCCGGAGGCCAAGGTGCTGATCCTGACCATGCACGATGATGATCAATATCTGTTCCGGGCGCTCAAGGCCGGAGCCAGCGGATACATTCTGAAGTCCTCCCCGGGTGCGGAGCTTCTGAAGGCGATCCGGCAGGTTCACCAGGGGCAGGCTTACCTGCATCCGGCTGCGGCCAAGAAGGTGATCCAGGGCTATCTGCAGAGCACGACGCCGGGGGAGAAGGAGCCTGCGGACAGCTACGAGCTGCTCTCCGAGCGGGAGAAGGAGATATTGGGGCTGACCGCCAAGGGATACACGAACAAGGAGATGGCCGACATGCTGGCCATCAGCTCCAAGACGGTGGAGAACCACAAGGCTCATATCATGGATAAGCTCGGGCTGTCGACCCGCCGGGATCTCATGCGGTTTGCGATCAAGAGGGGACTGCTGGATTTCGAGGATTAGGGCCGGGGGCCGCTCCCGCCGTCTATAGGGGAAATGCCTTTCCCCATACGAGGGTTCTGCCGGGTGGCGCGGGCTGCCGGCGGACGATACAATGGGAGCAGAATGGAAGAGGAGGATGGCGGGGATGAGCCTACAGATACCGGGCAAGGGTCCTGATGCGGAGCCGCAGGCGACCGTCAGGACGGCGCTCAGCCTATTGAAGGACAAACTGGATGCGGATTACGTGGCGTTGGCCCTGTATGACCGCGAGCAGGAGGAGATCCGCTGGCGGGTGGCCTTCGGCGCGCTTAGCGAACGGTATAAGGCCATCGCCATCCGGATGGGCAAGGGAATAGCCGGTGACGTGCTTCTGACGGGCCGGCCGCTTGCCGTCCATGATTTTCCGGAGGACGTGGCCTCCGATCCGCTGGAGTATCCGATCATGATCATCGAGAAGCTGATCTCCTGCTATGCCGCTCCCGTCGGGGACGGAGGCACCGTATTCGGCACCTTGATGGCGGCAGACCGCAAAGGCAGGATCTTCAGCAAGTCGGACCGGGATACGGTCGATCAGGCGGCCCGAAGCATCGGGAAGCTGTACGCGGCCTCCTACGATCCTGCCGAGATCCGCCGGGAGAAGCCGGCGCCGGATGCTTCGCCGCTCATGAAGTACCTGCACCGGCACGTAAGCCAGCCGGCAGTCTTCTCCGGGGCGGAGATTCTGGACCAGCGCATCACCCGGATTCCGGCGGAGCTGCAGCAGGAGATGACGGAATGGCTGGACCGGCTCCGGGATACGCTTGTCCGCGGAGGAGAGCAGCTTCGGATCAGCGTGGAGCGCAAGGACAGCTCCCGCATGACGCTGGAGGCGGAAGCTCCCGGCAATCTGGGCGGGCCGGAGAACGAGCTGGGCTGGCTGATCGGCCGAGTCGGTGAGCTGCAGGGCAACGTAGAGATGTATAACGAGCCAGGCCGTTTCCGGGTAAGGATCAATCTGCCCGTTGGGCTTATGGCCGTAAATGCGCCTTGGGTGTTTTAACATATAGCTGTTACGCATGTGGTATCCTCCATAACACATCCCCGCTCCCAAACGTGATGCATATCACAAGGAGGGCATCAGGGATGTGTTATTTTTTGTGTATCGAAGTCATTGTGACATCTGTCACTCTCGCGAAGGCGAGCACTATAAGGAGGAGTATGAAGATGACGAACCGTATGTATACAGGCGAAGAAACCGTAGGAGCTCTGGTGGCGGCATTCCCAGGAGCGGCCAATGTATTCAAGAAGCATGCCATTGACTTCTGCTGCGGCGGCAACCGGGCGCTTAACACGGTGATCCGCCAGCAGGGCTTGGACAAGGAGACCGTTCTCGGGGAGCTGAACGAGGCCTGGACCGCCGCTGGAGAGCGCATCGACGGTACGGACTGGCGCGCTGCGCCGTCCCGCGCCATCATCGCCGAGATCGTTACGAAGCACCACGATTATCTGCGTTCGGAGCTGCCGCTGTTGGCTGACTTCACCGCCAAAATTCTTCGGGTCCATGGTCCGCACCATGCGGATTCGCTGGAGCCCCTCTACCGGTACTTCCAAGAGTTCAAGCGGGAGCTGGAGACGCACATGGTCAAGGAGGAGCAGGAGCTGTTCCCGTTGATCCTGGCCCACGAGGAGAACCCGACGGACGAGCTCTACCATCAGGCGGAGAGCAAGCTGGAGGAGCTGGAGCGGGAGCATGAGCACGCGGGCGATCTGCTGAAGAGGATGCGCGAAGTAACCGGTGGCTATACGCTGCCGGAGGGAGCCTGCCGCACCTACCAGCTGACCTTCACCAAGCTGGAGGAGCTGGAGTCGGATATGTTCCGCCATATTCATCTGGAGAATAATATTCTGTTCCTGCGCTACACGGGCCACTGCGGCTGCCACGACTAAGCCGGGGAGCAAGCCGACACCCTTGTCTTCGGAAAAAATGTTAATTGTGACCAAATCGTGAATGCTTTCACAATGGGGAAAATCCTTACGCAATAATGAGGGTTTTCCCCTCTGTCTTTATCGGGCCGGATTTCGGACAATAGAGGCAAAGAGAACGATGCAAAGGGGAATGTACATGGATCGGGCCTTCGCTTCCAGATATGCCAAGATGTACTTTATGTCGGTTATCGTGCTGCTTGCACTCATTTATGTCGGATCCCGTTTCTTCACCCACGTGGACCTGGGACTGTACGGCTATATGGTCGGCACCTTCGTCTTCATCGGAGGCTTTCTCTACCGCTTCATCAGCTGGGCGGAGCGTCCGCCGGCCAAGATTATCATCAAGAAGGGCATCAAGCTCCTGTTCCGCAAGAGCACGCCCAAGACCACCGCGGAGCATATGGTGACCTACCGCTTCATCTGGAACCGGGGCATCTACCGCTGGACGCAGCATATCCTGCTGGGCTGGGGCTGCATCCTGTCGGCCTTCGTCACCTTCCCGCTGGTGTTCAGCTGGATGTACTTTACGATGGACGACAACGGCCGGTACAACGTGATTTTCATGGGCCTGCGGATCATGCAGATGGACGCCGACGGCGTGCTGGCCTATCTCTTCTACAATGCGCTGAACATTACCGCCTTCATGGTCATCGCCGGCTGCTCCATGGCGCTCTACCGCCGGATCAAGAACATGCAGGCCAAGGCGGAGCAAAATTTCATCTATGATTTCATGCCTCTCTATATGCTGCTCTTCATCAGCTTGACGGGTCTGCAGCTGACCTTCCACAACATGGTGCTGCACGGCTGGGGCCATCCGGTGGTGTCCTTGATCCACCAATGGTCGGTTATCATCACGCTCCTGTACCTGCCCTTCGGCAAGCTGGCGCATATCCCGTTCCGTCCGGTCAGCATCCTGGCCCGGAATTACCGGGAGCACTATGCCGAGCAGGCGACGCTGGCCTGCAAGGTATGCGGCACCGGCTTCGTCTCCGCGGAGCAGTCCGCCGACGTGGCGGCCGTTCTCCAGCTGAACGGGATGGAATTCCGGACGCCCGAGGGCCATCATCTCGCCGAGCTGTGCCTGCCCTGCCGCCGGAAGTACCGCATCGCCCGCTTCTCCGGCGTATCGACCCACATGATCCCGCACAAGGAGGCCAACCAGAATGCCAAAGGATAAAGTCTTGGACAAATTCACGAACGACTTCCAGAACAAGCACCATCCGGACGAGAAGCTGGTGCCGACCCACTGCAGCTACTGCGGCATGCAGTGCGGGATGTTCCTGCGGGTGGACACGAAGAAGAATCAGATCATCGGGGTGGAGCCCCGCTACGATTGGCCCGTTACCCGGGGCAAGATGTGTCCGAAGGGAGTTACGGCGTACCAGCAGGTCAACCACAAGGACCGGCTGCTGCAGCCGCTGATCCGGACCAATCCGGCGCTTAAAGGGACGAAGGACGGCTTCCGCACCGCCACCTGGGATGAGGCGCTGGACCTGATTGCGAAGCGCTTCACGGAGCTGCAGGCGGACCATGGCAACAACACCCTGTCCGTCTACAGCGGCGTCTCCATGACCACGGAGAAATGCTACCTGACCGGCAAATTCGCCCGCGTGGCACTGCGCACCAAATACATGGATTACAACGGACGCTTCTGTATGTCCAGCGCGGCAGGAGGCTTCCTGCGGACCTTCGGCGTCGACCGGGGCTCAACCCTGCCCTGGACGGACATCCAGGAGACGGACTGCCTCTTCATTGCGGGAAGCAACACGGCTGAGTGCCATCCGACCTCCATGTTCCGGGTGTGGGAGGTGCAGAACCGGGGCGGTTATCTGATCGTCGTGGACCCTCGCGAGACTCCGCTGGCCCGTCGGGCGGACGTCCATCTGGACCTGAGGCCGGGTACGGACCTGGCCATCGCCAACTGCATGGTGAACCTGCTGGTGCAGAACGGCCATGCGGATCTGGACTTCATCGAGCAGCATACCAACGGCTT
Source organism: Oryzibacillus soli (assembly GCF_051594765.1). NCBI lineage: Bacteria > Bacillati > Bacillota > Bacilli > Caryophanales > Paenibacillaceae > Oryzibacillus > Oryzibacillus soli. Next base: position 39,385 of record NZ_JBPPGJ010000004.1, on the reverse strand, counting down.
CGCGGATACCCTGGAGATCGTGAAGCAGTTCACCCCCGAATATACCAGCGAGATTACCGGCGTGGCGACGGAGAAGCTGATCCGTGCGGCGGAGCTGTACGGCAAGGCTCCCAATGCCATCGTCCTGTTCGCGCGCGGCATCGAGCAGCAGCATAAGGGCGTGGATAACGTATCGGGCTATTGCAACATGGCACTGGTCACCGGCAAAATAGGGCGTCCCAAGTCCGGCGTGGCGACCCTGACAGGCCAGGCCAACGGCCAAGGCGGCCGGGAGCACGGACAGAAGTGCGACCAGCTTCCGGGCTACCGCAAAATCGACAATCCGGCCCACGTAGAGGCCGTCTCCAAGATCTGGGGCATCCAGCCGGGCGAGATGCCGGGCGTTGGCGTATCCGCCCACGAAATGTTCGCGCTGATGAAGGAGAAGACCATCCGCGGCTTATACCTCTTGTGCTCCAACCCGGCGGTATCGGCGCCGAACCAGAACCATGTCCGGGCCTCGCTGAAAGCGCTGGACTTCATGGTCTGCTGCGACTTCTACCTGTCTGAGTCGGCGGAATTCGCCGACGTGGTCCTGCCCGCCACCACCTGGGCGGAGGACGAGGGCACCGTCACCAATCTGGAGGGACGGATCATTAAGATCAACAAGGCACAGGAGCCTCTGGGCCAGTCCAAGCCGGACTGGCAGATTCAGATCGAGCTGGCGGAGCGGATGGGCCGTGGCGATCAGTTCCGCCATCTGAAGACCGCCCGGGACATCAACGATGAGTTCCGCGCGGCCACCAAGGGCGGCTACGCCGACTACTCCGGCGCCACCTGGGAGAAGATCGAAGCCCAGAACGGCGTGTTCTGGCCCTGCCGGAGCGAGGAGGACCAAGGAACGCCGTACATGTTCCTGGAGGGCAAGTTCGGCCACGCCGACGGCCGCGCCAAGATCTTCGCCCTGCCGTACCGTCCCCCGGCGGAGGAGCCCTGCAAGGACTATCCGCTCCGGTTAACCACCGGACGCGTGGTGTACCATTATCTGTCGGGCAACCAGACCCGGCGCATTCCTTTTCTGAAGGATATGTGCCCGGAGGCGTTCGTGGAGGTTCATCCGAATACGGCGGCCCGCTACGGCATCGCCCACGATGAAGTGGTCCGGCTGTATACGCGCCGCGGCGAAGCCCATTACAAGGTGAAAGTCATCGAGGCGATCCGGGAGGATACGGTCTTCGTGCCCTACCACTTCGGACACGAGGATTCCATCAACCTGCTGACCATCGACGCCCTCGACCCCATATCGCGCATGCCGGAGTTCAAAGCCTGCGCCGCGCAGATTGAGAAGGTGAGCCGCTGATGAAGATGAAGCATATTCTCTATATCGAGATGGACAACTGCATCGGCTGCCGCAGCTGCCTGGCGGCGTGCACCCAATGCGGCGGCCACGAGGAGCGGAACCGGAATTACGTGTATGACGTGAACCCGTTCGTCAACCGGCAGACCATTCCGATGATGTGCCTGCACTGCGTCAATCCGCCGTGCGCCCGGAGCTGTCCGGCCCAGGCCATCCAGATCACGCCCGAAGGGGCGGTGCTGTCCGCCCTGGTCGAGAAGTGCGTCGGCTGCCAGAATTGTACGATCGCATGTCCTTATGGGATACCGAAGTTCGATGAAGAGCAGAATTTGATGTATAAATGCGATCTGTGCTACGACCGCACCAAGGAGGATATTCCTCCGATGTGCGCCAGCGTCTGCCCGACCAACACGCTCCAGTGGATCACCGAAGACGAGCTGGCGGCGAAGAAGGCGGACCATCAGCTGGGCCAGTGGCACGCCAGCAAGCCGTACGATCCCTTGGAGACGGAAACCCGGGTTCAGATCAGCCTGCCGGGTATCCTGCAGGGCAAGCAAAAGCTGTATTGATACTCCCAACCCGAGGAGGAATGAGAGATGAGCGGCCAAGAGGAACGGCAGCCGGTCCGGGTGGACCCGAAGGACGACAACTATACCCACAATATTCATAAGCAAAATGAACGAAGCCTCGACCGCCGGGGCTTCATGAAGACGATGGTGGGAGCGGCAGGAGTATTCGCCGTCTCCACTCTGCCCTGGGGCGTCATCGCCGGCAAGGAGCTGGCGGGCCTAGGCGGCAAGAGCCACGCCCGCAAGAAGATCGCCGACGCGGCGGCGCTGAAGGTGGGCGACACGGTGGAGTTCGCCTATCCGGGCGAGCACGAGTCCGCGCTCTTGATCAAGCTGGGCGACAACAAATACGTCGCGTACCAGAATGCCTGCACCCACCTGCGGTGCCCCGTGTTCTATCAGAAGGACAGCAACGAAATGATCTGTCCCTGCCACCACGGCAAGTTCGATCCGTCGAACGGCAAGCCGCTGGCGGGACCGCCGCGCCGGCCGCTTCCGGAGATTGTACTGGCGGTGGAGAGCGGCTCGATCTATGCGACGGGAGTGAAGAAGTATGAAGCGTAGCTGGAGGGGCGTCATCCTCTTGTCCTGCGTGCTGTTCCTGAACATTGTCTGCACGCAGCTGACGGTGAACAATTTTTTCTACGAGCGGTATGAGAATGTGCTGGTGTTCGCAGCGGCGAATCTGCTGCTGTTCCCCGTAGCTTGGTGGATCTATAAGAAAGAGGCGAAACGCTAAGATGAGAACCCAACGCGTACAATTGCCCCTTCAGACGGTCAGCTTGGTGCTCGGTTTTATGGTATGGGTCATGCTGTCTTCCTTGATGCCGTTCATCAAGGAGGACATTGTCATGAACCCCACGCGGATCGCATGGGTGACGGCGGTGCCCGTCCTGTGCGGCTCGCTGCTGCGCATTCTATTCGGCTATTGGACCAACCGCATCGGCGCGCGCATCATGTTCGGCGTGAGCTTCGTGCTGCTGCTGGGTCCGGTGTATTTCTTAAGCCGGGCGGATTCCTTCTGGGATCTGATCGCCGGGGGATTGTGCCTCGGCTTGGCGGGCGGCGTCTTCTCCGTCGGCGTCACCTCTCTGCCGAAGTATTACCCCAAGGAGCGCCATGGCTTCGTCAACGGCATCTACGGCGTAGGCAATCTGGGGACCGCCTTCAGCACCTTCGGCGCACCGGTCCTGGCCGAGCGAATCGGCTGGCAGACCACCGTGGCCTGCTATATGATTCTCTTAGCCGTGATGGCCGGGGCCAATTTCCTGCTGGGTGACCGGGCGGAGCCCAAGGTGGCGACGTCCCTGACCGCCCAGATCAAGGGCGTCTACAAGAATCAGAAGCTGTGGTTCCTGTGCTTGTTCTACTTCATCACCTTCGGCTCCTTCGTGGCCTTCTCCGTCTATCTGCCCAACTTCCTGGTGACCCACTTCGGCTTGACCAAGGTGGATGCGGGACTGCGGACGGCGGGCTTCATCGTTCTGGCCACCTTCATGAGGCCGGTAGGCGGCTGGCTGGCGGACCGGTACGATCCGTTCCGGATCCTGATGCTGGTGTTCACGGGCTTGGCTGCGGCAGCTGTCGTTCTGTCGTTCGCGCCTTCCATGGCGGTCTATTCCGCAGGCTGTCTGACGATAGCCTTGTGCGCCGGGACGGGAAATGGTACGATTTTCAAGTTGGTACCCTTGTATTTTACGAAGCAGGCGGGTATCGCCAACGGCTTGATCTCCGCCCTCGGCGGACTGGGCGGCTTCTTCCCGCCCCTCATGCTGGCCATGCTCTATAACCTGACGGGGCATTATGCCATCGGATTCATGGCCTTGTCCCAGGTAGCCCTGGCCAGCCTCCTGATCGTCGTGTACCTGTATTATCAAGACCGGGTCCGCATGGCGGAAGCGATTATCCGGAGCACCGGGCAGGCAGTCATGGTGACCAGCCGCCAAGGGGTGGTATTAAGCGTCAACCCGGCCTTCACGGAAGTAACCGGCTACAGTGCGGAAGAGATGATCGGCCGGAAGCCCAGCGTGCTGAAGTCCGGCAGGCAGAGCAAGCAGTTCTATGAGGCCATGTGGCGCGATCTCACGCAAGAGGGCTGCTGGCAAGGGGAGATCTGGAACCGGCGGGCCAACGGCGAGATTTACCCGGAATGGCTCACGGTCAGCTCCATCAAGAGCGATACGGGGGAAACCGCCTATTATGTGGCGGTGTTCAGCGATATATCGGAGAAGTACCAGGAGCATGCGGCTGCCGCCCATGACCCGGCCCGAGGGGGGAGCTCCCATGCCGGCGCTTAGCGAATTCGAGCTGGAGATGGTCTTCATCCGGGAAGCCGGAGTAACGGCGGAGTCGCCGGGATTCCCGGCAGAGGTGGAGCGGGAGCTGGACCGGTTGTTCCGGCCGTACGGCCAATGGGGGATGAACCGGAAGGAACAAGGCCCGCTGGAGATGGTCGTCGTCGAGATGAAGGGCATCGGTCCCTGGTGTACGGAGGACGAGATGCTGGACTATATGGAATCGAAGTCGCAGGCTCCCGTATGGGAGAATCTGCAGGGCTACCGGCTCCGTGTGGAGCCCAAGGAGGATGCCGGCTGCTGCAAATGCAAGAGCTGACCGCCCAGAGGCGGTGGAAGGAGGGCGGAGCATGGCTGAACCGGCTGGAATCGATTGGGAACGGGTGCTATTCCGCTACAAGGGGTGGAAAATGAAGCTCCAGATCGAGGACGCCTCTGGAGCCCATCAGACGCAGGTCCGCTACCACACGCTGGAGCGAGTGCTGCTGACGGAGCCCGGCGAGCTCCGGCTGTACCTGAACGAGGTGCAATTTCTGGCCGTTCCCCTCTTCGAAGGGGAGCTGACCGGGCACCGGAGCACGCCGGAGGGCGGGCAGTTCTATTCTAAGGATATGAGCCGGGACCTGGTGTACCGGATCGACTTTTACCCCTGAACGGGGGATTAACGGCAAAGGACGGGATGGCATGGCGCAGGGGCTGACGGACGGCTACGGGAGGACACACGATTATTTGAGGATCTCGGTGACGGACCGCTGCAACCTTCGCTGCGTCTATTGCATGCCGGCCGAAGGAATGGAATTCGAGCCGGACGAGAAGCTCCTGACCTTCGACGAGATGGAAGCGGCCGTGCGGGTCATGGCGGGTATGGGGATCCGGAAGCTCCGTCTGACGGGCGGGGAGCCCTTGACCCGCAAGGGCTTGGAGGAGCTGGTGGCCCGTCTGGCGGCGGTGCCCGGTATTGAGGACATCGCCCTGACCACCAACGGTATCTTCCTGGCCCGCAAGGCCGAGGCGTTGAAGGCGGCCGGGCTGAACCGCGTTAACATCAGCCTGGATTCCCTTCAGGCCGACAGGTTCCGCCAGATCACTCGGGGCGGAGATGTCCGCCGGGTGCTGGAGGCGGTGGAGGAATCGCTCCGCGTCGGATTGGAGCCGGTTAAGTTGAACGTGGTCCTGATGAAGGGGTACAATGAGGAGGAAATCGCCGACTTCCTGCGCTTGACCCTGGATAACCGGGTGACGGTACGCTTCATCGAATATATGCCGATCGGCGGCAGCGGCGACACCTGGCGGAGCCGCTACCTGCCTCTGTCTACCGTGCTGAAGCGCTGTAAGCAGGCCGGATGGATCGCCGAGGCGGAGGGGCAGCCGGGCGGCAACGGGCCTGCGGAGTATTACCGGATCCGGGGAGCCGCCGGCGTCTTCGGTCTGATCCATCCGGTCAGCGACCACTTCTGCAGCTCCTGCAACCGGCTGCGCCTGACGGCGGACGGCTATCTGAAGACCTGTCTGTACTGGTCCGACGAACAGCAGATCCGGCGGTATGCCGGTGACCCGGAGGGCTTGGAGCGGATGATCCGCCGCGCCGTGGCCTTGAAGCCGAAGAACCACGAGATGGCGCTTGATCTGCAGAGCAGGCTGGAGAACGGCGGGACTCCTACGGCGCGCACCATGTCCCAGATCGGCGGATGATGCCGGCTTCCGGTCGGGAGGATCCTTAAAGCGTGGCGCCAGGTGACGCGGGAAGAGAGAGGCGGGGAAGGGAGAACCAAGAGCATGAAGTTCAATCGTGAGATCATCCCGGCGGGCGAGGCCCAGAGCCGGGTTATGCAGCATGTACGGCCCGGAGCGGCGGAGCTGGTGCGCTTGGAGGATGCCTGGGGAAGGCGTCTGGCGGAGGACTTGACAGCCGCCCATCCGGTGCCCCATTTCCGCCGTTCCGGCATGGACGGATTCGCTCTGCGCTCCGTTGAGACGGCGGGAGCGTCTGTGGAGACGCCGGTCCGCTTGAAGGTCGCCGCCACCATTCCGTGCGGCGAGGTTATGCGGGAGCCGCTGCTTCCGGGCCAAGCCGCGCGTATTATGACCGGCGCGGCCGTGCCGGACGAAGCGGATGCCGTCATTATGTTCGAGCAGACGGATAGCGTGGTGGAAGACGGAGTTGCTTATGTAAGCGTACATAAAGAAATGCGCCCGGGTGCCAATGTGTCCGAGGTCGGCTTGGAGATGCGGCAGGGTGAGCTCCTGTTGGAGGCCGGGCGGATTATCGGAGCCGGCGAATCCGCACTCCTGGCCATGTTCGGGCATTCGCAGGTCCGGGTAGCCGTCCGCCCCCGGGTGGCCGTATTCGCCACTGGAACCGAGCTGCTCCGTGTCGACGAGCCTCTGGTTCCCGGGCGGATCCGCAACAGCAACGGCTACATGCTGGCGGCCCAGGTCCGGGAGGCGGGAGCCGTTCCGTTCATCATGGAAGCCATACCCGATGATGTGGAGCTGGCTAAGAAAGCCATTCTCCGCGCCATGGACGAGTACGATGCGGTGGTCACCACCGGCGGGGTATCCGTCGGGGATTACGATATCTTGTACGACCTGACCCAGCAATGGGACGGGGAGCTCTTATTCAACAAGGTGGCTATGAGACCCGGCAGCCCGACCACGGCAGGGGTCCGTAACGGCAAGCTGCTCTTTGCGCTGTCCGGCAATCCGGGAGCCTGCTTCGTGGGCTTCGAGCTGTTCGTCCGGCCTGCACTCTATGCGATGCAGGGAGTCCGGCAGCCCTTGCCGGCGGAGCATCAAGCCGTATTGTCGGTGGATTATGCCAAGGGGGACAAATTCACGAAGTATCTGCGCGGCGTCCGGACGGTAGCGGAGGATGGCACCGTATACGTCGCTCCGGTGGGAATTGACGCCTCCAGCATCACCGTATCCATCCGGGATTCCGATTGCCTGATCGTCATTCCCTTCGGAGAGAACGGAGTCCAAAAGGGTGAGACGGTCCGGGTAATCCCCTTGGGAGCATGGGGAGGGACCGGAGCATGAGAACGAACGGCCCCGTAGTCGTCCAAGTCGTCGGCTGGAAGAACGCCGGCAAGACGACCCTGGTCTGCAAGCTGGTGGAGGCTTTGTCAGCCCAAGCGCTGGAGGTAGGCACCGTCAAGCACGACGCCCATCGGTTCGAGATCGATCACGAGGGCAAGGATACCTGGCGCCACCGTCAGGCGGGAGCACGCCGGGTCGCCATCTCCTCCGAACAGGAGGGGCGCACCTGCTATATCGAAGAGCGCTACACGCCGCTGCCGGACATGCTGGAGCGGATGCAGGATATGGATTATGTCGTGGTGGAGGGCTTCAAGTCAGAGGGCTACCCGAAGATCGTCATCATCAGGTCCCAGGAGCAGCTGGAGCTGTTGGACCGGGTGGCGCCGGTCTGGGCGGTAGCCAGCTGGCTGCCGCCGGGCTCCATCTCGCCGGAGGCGTCCTACGGGGCGCCGGTATTCGATGTGAACGATCTGGACGGGCTTCTCGGCCGGGTCTTGGAATTGTGGAGTTAATGCGGTCGGATCGGGGGTGCCCGGTCCGGCTTTTTTTGTTGGGGGAGAAAAATCTCAAAGGGCCTATTGCGCAATCCAGTACTTCGTGTTACTATGTAGTAGTAGTCAGTGATGCTTCATACCAGTCGTACAGAATAGCGAGGGGTGATCCTGTTGGAGAATCTGACGGAAATGCTCAAAGGGGTCCTGGAAGGCTGCGTCCTCGAAATCATCAGCGGCCAAGAAACGTACGGCTATGAAATCACGCGGCAGCTGAATGCTCTTGGCTTCCCGGATGTGGTGGAGGGTACGGTGTATACGATCCTGATCCGGCTTGAAAAAAGCAAGCTGGTCGAGATCACCAAAAAGCCCTCCGACATGGGGCCGCCGCGAAAGTTCTTCGCTCTCAATGACGCAGGACGCGAGGAGCTCAGAAGGTTCTGGGAAAAGTGGGAATTCGTCTCGTCGAAAATCAATCAATTAAAGGAGGAGCGCTAACGATGCTGGATGCGATTATGAAACGGATCATCGGCGATCTGGAAGAGAAGCGGGCTTATAAACAATTGATGAAGAGGGTTGACGCCCTGCCGAAGGACTACCGCTATGCCTTCCGCAAGATTCAGCATTACATGTACAGCGTCGGTCCCGTTGGCGGTGACCTTACGGTATTTACCGATCTGACGATGTTTACGAGCTTGGTGGAATGGTTCGAAGCAAGCGCCGCAGAGGGCCGGCAGGTTCTGGATGTCATCGGGCAGGACGTCGGCAAGTTCAGCGATGAATTCATGCGCGCATCGGTCTTCCATCCGGATACACGGCGAGAGCAGCTTAATCAAGAGATCATGAACAGATTCAATAAGGAGGATCACTAATATGATGGAGCTTATCAAAAAACTGATCGGGGATAAGAAAGAGTACAAGGAGCAGATGGCAAGGGCCGAAGCGCTGCCGAAGGACTATCGGTTCGTCTTTGAGAAGATCCACGGCTACATCTGGAGCTTCGCAAGCGGAGACGGCTCCGACATGCTGAAGACCCAGAATGAATTGATCGAGCTGTTCGAAGCCAACGCGGCGGTAGGCAAGCACGTTCTCGATGTGACGGGCGAGGATGTTGCCGGGTTCTGTGACGAGTTTATGCGCGATACGAGAAAGTGGACCGACAGCTATCGCCAGAAATTAAACCGCAGCTTGAAGGACAAATTCGGAGGGGGGCGTGATTCAAAATGAAAGAACTTGCCATTCGGGTGAAGGACTTGAAAAAAAACTACAAAGACGCTGAAGTTCTGAAGGGTGTCCATTTCGAGGTGGAAAAGGGAAGCATCTTCGCCCTGCTCGGCTCCAACGGTGCAGGCAAGACCACAACGGTCAAGATCTTAACCACGCTGCTCCGACCGGACAGCGGATCGGCCGTCGTCAACGGCTTCGACGTCGCGGCTAAGCCTGATGCGGTCCGGCAGTCCATCAGTCTAACCGGGCAGTTTGCCGCCGTGGACGAAATTTTGACCGGCCGGGAAAACCTGATCCTGATTGCCAAGCTGCGGCACCTCTCGAATCCGCGTCAGGCTGCGGACGATCTGTTGAAACGCTTCAGCTTAACCGACGCCGCTGACCGCAGGGTGTCCACTTATTCGGGCGGCATGCGCCGCAGGCTGGACATTGCCATGAGTTTAGTCGGCAAGCCGCAGCTTATCTTCCTCGACGAGCCGACCACCGGGCTTGATCCCGAAGGACGCATCGAGGTGTGGAAGACGGTGAAGGAGCTGGTTAAGGGCGGCACGACCGTATTCCTGACCACTCAGTATCTGGAGGAAGCGGAGCAGTTGGCCGACCGGATCGCCATCCTGCACGAGGGCCGGATCATTGCAGGGGGTACCCTCGAAGACCTGAAGAAGCGTTTCCCGCCGGCTAAGGTAGAGTATGTTGAAAAACAGCCGACCCTAGAGGATATCTTCCTTGCTATCGTCGGTAAAAAGGAGGATAACTAATATGGAAACGACAGGAAAACATTTCTTCAGCGATATGGCCGTTATGCTCGGACGTTCCATGCGCCATATCTTCCGCAGTATGGACACCATCATTTCCGTCACCATCACCCCTATCGCCATGATGCTGCTGTTCGTGTATGTGCTCGGCGGCGCGATTCAGACCGGCACGGATCATTATGTAAATTATCTCTTGCCCGGCATTCTGCTGATTGCGATCGCAAGCGGCATATCCTACACGGCCTACCGTCTGTTCATGGATATGCAGCGCGGAATCTTCGAACGGTTTCACTCCATGCCGATAGCCCGCTCGGCCCCGTTGTGGGGCCATGTGATGACCTCGCTGGTGTCCAACGCCATATCCCTTGTTGTCATTATTCTGGTGGCACTAATCATGGGCTTCCGCTCATCGGCCGGTGTGCTGTCTTGGCTAGCAGTCGCCGGAATCCTCGCCCTGTTCACGCTGGCCCTGACCTGGATCGCCGTCATTGCCGGGTTGTCCGCCAAATCGGTGGACGGCGCAGGGGCCTTCTCCTACGCGCTGATCTTCCTTCCCTTCATCAGCTCTGCGTTCGTGCCGACCGAATCGATGCCGTCCGTCGTCCGTGCTTTTGCCAATAACCAGCCGGTGACTTCCATCGTGGAAGCGATCCGAGCACTGCTGGCGGAGCAGCCTGTCGGTAATGATATCTGGATTGCGCTGGCTTGGTGCATAGGGATCCTGATCATCGCTTATGGGTTTGCGATGCGCGTTTACAAGAGAAGAGCGGCTTGATGGGAACCCGGATGACGATAAGCGTGCCCGACATTACTGTGATGGCCATATGAGCCGATAACCGTGAGGAAACTCACCGTTGTCGGCTCTTTTTTTTGTGAACGCTCTATGGCGCAGCCGAAAAAGGATGGCGGGTTGAATCAACTGTTGGTAAAATAAGGGATGCGAAAAGCGGGAAAGGGAGGAATCGTATGGAATCGGCCGAGCTGAGCTACAGGGTCAAGCACCCCAGAGCGGTCTTCAATTTAGTCCTGTTTGGATTTTGGGTGATAATATGGAGCTTCAAGGTTGCGGACTGGGCGGGCGAGGGCGGCATGAACGGGTTTTTCACGGCAGGGGCCGCCTTGTTGGACCTCCTGCTGGTGATCTCCATGATATTGATCGTACGGCGGATGACGAAACCGTTGACCTTGAAGCTGGAGCCGGACGCCATCGTAGGCACGGACGGCCGCCGATATGCCGCGGATGTGCTGGATCGGATTATCGTTCATGGTTCGCGAATCGGATGCAGGGTCAAGGGGAGACGGACCATTCCGACGGCTTTGTATTTTCGATTTTTGCCGGACGAAGAGCCTGCCGCGCTGCGGGATTTGACCGATTGGGCGGAACGGAACGGATTCAAGCTGGAGCGGCGGTTTTTCCAATCCTGGTATTGACACCAACAGATCAGTAGGGCAAGGAGCGAAGCGGATATGGGAAGATATGATATCGTCAGTCTGGATCTATTCCAGACTCTGGTGGATGTGGACAGCCGGCAGGAGCACGTCTGGGGTCCCATCTTAAAGGAGACGTATTCAAAAGAAGCTGCGGCAAGGCACGGGGAGATGAGGCTGCGGAAGTTTTTTGCCCATTGGGAACGGGCTAGAGATTCCCGGGAATTCGTGCTGATGCGGCCGGTATTCCGGGACAGTCTTGCGGAGCATTTCCTGGAGAACGGCATTACCTTCGACTGCGAAGAGGCGTTGGAGCTTCTGATCCAGGAGCATACGAATTCGCAGCCCTATGAAGAAACGGAAGACTTCCTCGACCGGGTTACCCGGGAATACAAGGTCTGTATCCTGAGCGATGCAGATGATGATATGGTTCCTGACATTAACAAGCGCTACAGGATCGACCTATTCACTTCGGAGCGCCTTCGGTCCTACAAGAATGACCGGAATAACACCATGTTCCATGCCATGCTGGACACGTATCAGGTGGAGCCCAGCCGGGTCATTCACATCGGCGACTCGGTCTCGGACGTGGCGGGCGCCCACAGAGCGGGCGTCGTTTCGTGCTGGATCAACCGGCACGGCAGGGAATGGAGCCATCCGGTCCGGCCGGACTTCGAGATCGCCAATCTGAATGAACTGTGGCCGATTCTCCAGGAATCGGACCGGGTGAAGTGAAATTCCAACTGACGGTCTTCATTTATTCCAGCATTCGTGTGAAATACATGTTATAATAGGTAACATTGAATTGCAATGGAATATAATAGGGTTACAGACAGCATGTTAACGTGGAGAGGGTGCTTGGATATGGGGTCCAATATCAGGAAGGTGGCTATTGTAGGCACGGGACTGGTCGGGTCCAGCTGTGCGTATGCGATGATCAACCAATCGGTCTGCGAGGAGCTGATGCTCGTGAACCGAAGTCCGGAGCAGGCCTTGGCCCAGGCATTGGATCTGTCTCACTGTATGGATTTCACGTACTCCCGGACGAAGGTTTATGCCGGGGATTTCGACCGCTGCGGGGACATGGACGTGGTGATCCTGGCGGCCGGAGGGAATCCGACCAAGCTTCAGAGCCGGCTGGATGTGATGGAATCGTCGGTGGACATGGTCAGGGACGTCGTCCCGAAGATCATGCAGAGCGGCTTTAACGGAATCTTCGTGGTTGCAAGCAACCCGGTCGATATCGTCACGTATGCGGTATGGAAGCTGTCCGGACTGCCGCGGAGCCGGGTCGTGGGAACGGGAACCTCCATCGATTCTTCGCGCTTGAAGACGCTGCTGTCCGAGGTGTTCCCGGTGGAGCCCAAGAGCGTGCAAGGGTACGTGCTCGGTGAACACGGCGAGTCCCAGTTCGTGGCCTGGTCCCATGTTACCGTCGGGGGCAAGCCGATCCGGCATATCATCCGACAGAACCCTGGCCGGTTCGGACACTTGGATCTGGACGACATTGCCGACCGCACCAGGCTGGCCGGCTGGGAGATCTACAAGCGCAAGGGCTCCACGTACTTCGGCATCGGCAACGCACTGGCCTTCATTACGCGCTCCGTATTGAACGATGACCACAAGATCATCGCCGTCTCCGCCGTTCTCGAAGGGGAATACGGGGAGAAGGATGTCTGCGTGGGGGTACCGGCCATCATCAGCCGGGACGGCGTTCAGGAGGTCGTGGAGCTGAATCTGGACGAATCGGAGCTGGAGAAATTCCGGAGCTCCTGCGCCGTCATCCGCAGCTGCCTGACTTCGGCGAAGCTGGTGGAGAGTGAGCCGGAAGGGCTGCCGCTTCCTGCGGATGCGGTGTCGGAGGATAACGGCCTGTCCGTCCGGGAATCGGGGGACTATTCGATCTAGAAGGAACCGCAGCAACAGGATTGGAGGAGGACATGAACCTACATACGTTATGGAAGCTATTCGTCGCCTTCGGTACGGCCACGCTGTTAGGCTACGGGGGAGGGCCTTCTATCATCCCGCTGTATGAGCATCAGGTGGTGGCCCGGTACCAGTGGCTCGATACCGAGGATTTCGGGCGGTCCTTGGCCTTCGCCAACGCTTTGCCGGGCCCCATCGCAACGAAGCTGGCCGCTTACATCGGCTTTAAGGTAGCCGGCTGGTCCGGGGCCGCCGTTGCGCTGGCAGCGGTGGTGCTGCCGACGGCTCTCTTGATGATCGCTTTGTCCGGCATCATGCTGAAGCTGCAGAATAACCAGGTCGTCCGGGGGATGATCCGGGGAATACAGCCTGTCATCTTCGTCATGCTGGCCATGCTGGCCTACGATTTCGTCAAATATGCGGTTCAGCCTGCAGCGGGACCGATGCCCTTTTTGCCGTTCCTGATTGCGGCGGTCTTCTTCATCATGGTGCATTATTATAACGTCAATGCCGTCTGGGGAATTGTCATGTCCTTGGCAGTCGGCGCCCTCTTCATGCGGGGAGGATAAGGTAGAGTATAGGACTCAGGCCCCGGCGGATTCCCGCCGGGGCCTTTTTTTGATGGCTTCAGAAGTGTTAGAGATGGAATAGACGCAGCGCTTTTGGAACATAATCTAAACACGAGACGAGGTTTTCCGTGCCATCGTACCAACGACTTAGAACGCGGACAGCGACTGGTACCGACGGTCCTTCGGGACACAAATCTAAAAAAAACACAAAAACACCTAAAACTCATAGCATTATCAAAGCCTCCGGAATCGCTTACAATTACCACATGAAAGCACTTACACACTCACACAACTAGAAAAAAGGAGGAACAAGCAAGTGAAGATCCTAAAGAAAATTGCATTGGCGATCGACTCCATATTCGAAAACTTCGCCCTGACCGCAATTGTAGCCATGGCGCTTATCGTAACGATGCAGGTCATCACCCGGAAGTTGTTCAACTTCGTCTTCTTCTGGTCCGAAGAAGTGACGCTGCTCTTGATGGTGTGGTTCTCGTTCATGGGAATCGCCATCGGGTTCCGGGAGAAGCTCCACCTGGCAATGGACAGCTTCACCAATCTGTTCGGGAAGAAATTCAACAAGGTTCTGGACAAGATCATTCTGGCGTGCGTATTCGCCTTCGGTCTGTATCTGGTCAAGAACGGCTGGGATTTCACCGTATTGATGTCCGGTTCGACCCTGGCAGCCACCAAGCTGCCGAACAGCGTTCAGTACGCGGTCATGCCTCTGTCGGGCGTCATGATCTGCGTCTACTCGCTTCTGCAATTCATCGGCATTGAGACCATAAGGCATGAGAACATCGACGAGGAGGTGCCGAAATGAACCAAGACATAGCCATTCTGATTCTGGCGATTTCGTTCTTTGGCCTGCTGCTCTTGCGTTTCCCCATCTCCATCAGCTTGGCCGGCTCCACCCTGGTCACCATCATGTATCTGGATCTTCCGTGGGTTGTCGTCGGACAGCGGATGATCCAAGGCATCAACTCCTTCCCGCTGCTGGCTATCCCCTTCTTCATCTTAGCGGGGCAGATCATGAGTGAGGGCGGTATGGCCATAAGGCTTGTCAACTTCGCCCAGCTATTCGTCGGATCGGTACGAGGCGGTCTCGCACTCGTAAACTGCGTAGCCTGTATGCTGTTCGGTAACATCTCCGGCTCTGCTGCGGCAGACGTATCGTCCATCGGCTCCGTTCTGATTCCAGCCATGAAGAAAAAAGGCTACGACGCGGATTACGCCGTAGCGGTTACCACCTCGGCATCCATCCAGGGCGTTATCTTCCCGCCCAGCCATAACCTGGTCCTGTTCTCCGTTGCTGCGGGCGGCATGTCCGTATCCAACCTGTTCATGGCCGGTATCGTTCCGGGCCTGGTTCTGATGTTCACCCTGATGATCATCTCTTACTTCATCGCCGCCAAGCGGAATTATCCGAAGGGCGACCCGATTACCTTGAAGATGGTTCCGAAGATCGTCCGTGACGGCTTCTTGTCTCTGATGACCGGTGTTATCATCTTGGGAGGCATCCTGTCCGGCTGGTTTACAGCCACCGAGTCCGGCGCCACCGCCTGTGTGTATGCGTTCATCTTGACCTTCTTCGTCTACAAGGACGTTCCTTTGAGCCGGTTTATCGTGGTAGTCAAGCGTACGTTCCGTACGGTGGCAATGGTCTTGTTCCTGATCGCCGCATCCGATGCCTTCGGTTGGATCCTGGCTTATCTGAAAGTACCGTCCATGTTGACCGACGCCTTCTTGAGCGTATCCACCAATCCGTATATCATCTTGTTCATGATCAACATTCTCTTGCTTCTGATCGGCTTCCCGATGGACATGGCGCCGATGATCCTGATCATGACTCCGATCCTGCTGCCTGTAGCTACCGCACTTGGCGTAGATCCGATCCACTTCGCCATTATCATGATTCTGAACTGCGGCATCGGGCTTATAACACCGCCAGTCGGTACGGTCCTATTTATAGGATGCGCCCTAGGCAAGGTTCCCGTCAGTCAAGCCACCAAGGCCTCGTGGCCCTTCTTCGCAGCCATGTGCGTCGCCTTGCTGCTAGTTACCTACATTCCGCAAATATCACTATGGCTGCCGGGGGTAGTGAACGGATACGGAGTGCCTTAAGACCGCATACTACAGCATAGAGCTTCAATGACCTGAAACAATCCTGCAGGCTTTGGCAACGCTTCAAGCATAATGGGAGCGTACAAATAAAACTAATACAAAGGGGTATAGCCGAATGAACAAAAGGATGCTTACTGGGGTAGTAGCCACCGTTCTGGTAACGGGAACGATTCTTGCAGGTTGCGGCGACAAGAATAACGCCGGCGGTAATACCGCCGCTTCTCCGGGAGCCGGAGAGAAGAAAGCTACCTTGACCTTCCGTCTTGCCGAGTCCCACCCGCCGGATTATCCGACTACCCTCGGGGATAAGAAATTCGCCGAGCTGGTTGGCCAGAAGTCCAACGGACGCATCAAGATCGAGGTATTCCCTTCCGCCCAGCTGGGTGAAGAGAAAGCCGTTATCGAGCAAGTGCAATTGGGCGCTATCGAATTCACCCGTGTAAGTACCGGCCCTATGGCCGAATTCAACAAGGCCCTCGGCGTATTCAGCTTGCCGTACATCTTCAACAGCGAAGAGCACGAGTGGAAATTCCTGAACAGCCCGGACGGACAAAAGCTGCTGGACGGCTTGAGCGCCTCCAAGTTCATGGGTCTGGCCTACTATGATTCCGGTGCCCGTAACTTCTATACCCGTAAACCGGTGAAATCCATCACCGATCTGAAGGGCATGAAGATTCGCGTTATCCAGAATAAGGTTAACATTGACTTGATGTCTGCACTGGGAGCAAGCGCCACTCCGATGCCTTACGGCGACGTATTCAACGGTCTGCAGACCGGCATCATCGACGGTGCAGAGAACAACTGGCCGTCCTACTTCACCTCCAAGCACTACGAGCAAGCCAAAAACTTCATTGTAGATGCCCACCAGCGCGTTCCGGAGGTTCTGATGGCCTCGAAGGTCACTTGGGATAAGCTCTCCGATGAAGACAAGAAGATCGTGAAGGAAGCCGCTCAAGAATCCGTCGCTTACCAGCGTGAGCAGTGGAAGAAGTTCGAGAAGGAATCCGAAGAGAAAGTGAAGGCAGCCGGTTCCACCATCACCTACGTAACGGATCTGAAGCCTTGGCAGGATGCTGTTAAGCCGATGATTGAGAAGTACCGTGCGGAATACAAGGATGTTCTGGAAGCCATCGAAAAAACGAAGTAAGACGTAAGGGAGGCCCTGATGCCTCCCTTTTCTTGCTTCTATGCGGGCCGCCCGGAAATGCTATAATAATAGGAAGACTTCGAATGGAAGGGGGGTGCGGCCATGGGTTGGAACGGACTGCAGCGTTACTTTATGCAGAAGATTTTCCTGCGGAACCGTCCGCTGGTGACCCGGCTGCTGGTATCTTCCGCTATCCTGGTCATCATCCCGATGCTCATGATCGGCATTATCTCATACCACCGGTCCTCCACCGTACTGGAGAATGAGACGAGACAGTACAGCTGGCAGATTATCGAGCAGGTCAAGTCCCATGTGGAGCATTACGTCCGGGATATCGAGATCATCTCTCTCAAAATCATCAATCACCCCGATATGGTCCGGCTGATAAAGATGAATCCCCTTGATGAGGCAGGGCTTGCGGCAATCCGCCAACCGGTTTCCCAGCTGCTGCAGAACTCGGCCTATTCCCGTTCGGACATCTCGAATATCAGCTTGTTCATGAATGACGGACTGATGGTGGATCTCCGCGGCGATTACAGCACCAAGCCGATGGCTCAGCTGAAGGACGAATACTGGTACAAGTCGGCGCCCGCCAATGGGGAGCCGATGCTGGTAAGCCGGGTGACCCAGTGGAGGGGCGGAAGCGAGCCGGTCATCTCCATTGTGAAGAGGCTGGTCAGCCCGCATACGCTGAGCCCTATCGGCATGCTGGTCATCGATGTGAATTATAAGCGGTTTCAAGAAATTGCGGATCTCGTCACCATCGGGAAGACCGGCTATATGGTGATTATGGATTCCCAAGGGCATTATGTCTATCATCCCGATCTGTCCCAGCTGGGGACGAAAGCGCAGCTCGAGGGCATGGATGCCATGCAAAAAAACGGCCACGGCTCCTTCGTGACGTCCAGCCCCGTCAGCGACTTCCTGACTTACAGTCACTCGACCTTTCTCGGATGGACGCTGGTCACTTCCATTCCATACCTGGAGATGACCGCGGGAGCCGATTATATCGGACGGACCATCATCTACTGCATCGCGGTGACCTTGGGTATTGCTTATCTGTTCGGCATCGGCCTGGCCTCCAGCATCATCGGACCGGTCCGGCAGCTGCAGCGGCTCATGAAGAGCGTGGAGCTGGGGGATTTCAAGAAGAAGGCGGTCGTGTCGTCCCGTGACGAGCTCGGCATGCTGGCTCACGGCTTCAACAAAATGGTGGGCAATCTGAGCGAGCTTCTGGACCAGATCTACTTCTCGAAGCTGCGGGAGACGGAGATGACCCTGCAGCAGAAGGAGACGGAGCTGAAGATGCTCCAGGCCCAGGTCAATCCCCACTTTCTCTACAATTCCCTTGAAACAATACGCGGCATGGCCTTGGACCGGGGGATGGACGATATCTCCGATATGGCGTCTTCCCTCGCCCGGCTGCTCCGCTATAATCTGAAGAGCACCTCGCCCTACGTCACGTTGAAGGATGAATTGGAGATCTGCGAGATGTACCTCCGGATCCAGAAGTTCCGGTTCGAGGATAAGCTGGAGTACGAGTTTGATGTACCGGAGCTCTACCGCAGCGAGAAGATCGCCAAATTCTCCATCCAGCCCATCGTGGAGAACTGCGTGGTGCATGGCTACGAGGCCGGCAGCGGGATGACCCGGATCAGGATTTCGGCGCAGGTTCAAGCCGACCGGCTGTACGTGAACGTGGAGGATTCGGGTGCCGGCATCCCTCAGGAACAGCTGATCCACATCCGCGAGAATCTATTGGACGGGGGACCGGAGACGGCTGGCAACCATATCGGGCTGCGCAACGTGCATCGGAGAATTGCCCATCTCTTCGGCGAGTCGTATGGGATCTCGGTGGATAGCATTCTAGGCAAGGGTACCCGCGTCTCCCTGTGTCTGCCGCGATCCCAGGCGGAGCGCAGGGACAAGATGGTGGAATACGGAGAGGAGGCGCCATATGCCTGATATCTTGATGGTGGACGATGAACGATGGGTGCGAACCTCGCTCAAAAAAGTGATCGAACGAAGCGGGCTGCCGTTCCGGGTGGTCCAGGAATGCTCCAATGGGCTGGAGGCCTTGGATTGGCTGGAGAATCATACGGTGGATGTGGTCATGACGGATGTGAAGATGCCCGTGATGGACGGCATTACCATGGTCAGGCAGCTGAAGGAGCGGAACCTGTCGCCGGAGCTGGTGATGGTCAGCGGCTACGACGACTTCCAATTCGTGCAGTTTGCCCTGCGCGCCCAGGTGGTGGATTACCTCCTGAAGCCGGTGGAGGTGGAGGATATGGGCCGGTGCCTGGCCTCGATCAGCGAACGTTTGGCCAAGGCCCAGGCTCAGGCCCTAGCCGCAGTGCCGGCCGAGGAGCCGGAGGAAACGGGACCAGAGTCTCCGATCCAGACGGCTATCCGGCATATCCGTTCGGTGCTTCCCGGGGAGGTTACGCTCCAGGATGTGGCCGCCAAGGTGCACCTGAATCCTTCGTATCTCTCCCAGCTGTTCAAGCAGCAGATGGGAATCAATTTCGTTGATTATGTCCTGGAGCAGCGGATGGATAAGGCGAAGCAGCTCTTGTCCCAGACCACGCTCCGGATCTCCGAGATTGCCGAGAGGGTCGGCTACTCGGATATTGCCTACTTCAGCAGCACCTACAAGCGGGTAACCGGACAGACGCCTTCCGAATTCCGGAAGAGCAGAACGTAAGCATCCAATCAGTCTTCCTTCAGGGGAAGGCTATTTTTTTTGCTCCAAAGGAAATTGTGTTAGATATAGTGACGCAAATCAGTTGCATGGTGAAGGTTTTGCCACTAAAATGATAGTTAATCTTACGTGAAGATTACATGGAAGACCTGGCTGGTTCCAAATCCGATGGTGCGGAGGTGCACGATGCATTTTACTGTAGAGCAAGCGCTGTCTGTCTACCCGCTGTCCGAAGGTAAGCTCATCGCAGGATCATCCGGCTTGAAGCGGGTGGTTCGGGCAATCAATGTGATGGATGCACCGGATATCGCCGACTGGATCAAGGAAGGAGAGATGGTCTTCACTACGGCCTACCTGTTCAAGGACCGTCCGCAGGATGCCTTGGAGCTGATCCGGAAGCTGGCCAGGCGGCGTTCGGCGGGGCTTGGGATCAAGCTGGGCCGCTTCTGGCAGGAGGTGCCGGCGGAGGTGGCGGAGCTGGCCGACCGGCTTGAATTTCCGGTGATTGCCCTGCCTTACGCCTTCACCTTCTCGGACCAGATGAACGGCCTGTTCCACGCGGAGATGAAGCGGGCGACCGGGGCCATGCAGGATGTGATGGAGAAGCAGGTTCGGCTGATGCGGTTCGCCTTGCAGTCCGAGCATTCCTCCGCACTCCTGTTCGACAAGGTATCCGAGGTGGTGGGGGTGCGGATGGCGGTTGTGACATCCGGTGGCCGGCTGATCTACAAGGGTGTGGACCTGGATGAGGGGGAGCTTCTCCAAGGCTGGCCATGGAGTGCCGTCCAAAGCCGCTTCCGGTTCGGCGGAGGTCAGGCGCTCCGCGTTCCTCTGCACCGAAGGGAACAGTGTGCGGGATTCGCCGTGTTCCTTCACCCCGGTGCTTATCTGAATGCTCCGGAGGAGGGGCTCTACGTCCAGGCGGCTGAATTGATCGCTTTCCACCTGAATAGACATGAGGAGGATCCGTTCCTGCAATCCGCATTCAAGGATATGGCCCTCTTGATCCGCAGGCATCTGAAGGGCGGGCTACCGGCGGATGCTCTGGAGGATTACGGAGGGAAGAACGGGGTGGAGCTGCTGGGGAATCCCTACCGCTGTATCCTGACGGATGTCCCGCATGATCCGGCCGGCCCGCGGGGGCGAATGGAGAAGCTGGAGCGGGTCAAGCTGGAATTGGCGGCCCTGCCGACGCTGAAGGAGAGGGGCGGCATTCATACGGTGCTGGAGGAAGGAGTCTTAAGTCTTCTGCCCGATGATCCGGCAGAGGGCGAAGGACGCCTGGAGGAGCTGCTTCGAATGGGGCTGTCAGGACTGGGCAAGAGCTCCCCAACGGCGGGCTGCCGGTCGGCCGTCAGCGTCCGGAAGCAGGGGGTTGGCGGGCTTAAGGAAGCGTTCCGGGAATGCGGGGAAACCCTCCGTTTATCCCGGGAATGGGGTATTGGGGACCGGGTGGTTTCGTTCGGGCAGCTGGATCTGGCTCTTGTATTCGAGCAGGTGCCGCGGGAGCGGATGGAGATCTACTGCACGCGCTGGCTGGGCCGGCTTCTGGAGGAGAAGCCGGACTACGCGCAGGAGATGCTCCGGACGCTGGAGACCTATCTGGACTGCGACGGGCAGTTGAATGAAACGGCCAAGCGGCTGTTTATCCACCGGAACACCGTGACCTACCGGATCGATAAGCTGGGAGAGCTCCTGCAGGTGGATTTTAAGAAGGTGGGCGATCTGATGAGGCTGAAGCTGGCCTTTTTGTTCCGGCGCATGCTGATCGGGGGATCGGAAGGGGCGGACCGGGCCGTGTAAAGGGGCGGTACCGTGATGCGAGACAACGGAGATTCGGGAGGGATGCGGGATGGCAACGAAGCTGATACGCAATGCGCTGATCCTTACGATGAATGCAGAGGATGAGATTGTGGAGGGCGACATTCTGATAGAGGGCAACCGGATTGCCAGAATCGGCACCGATATCCGGGACCGGGTGGATGAAGTGATCGAGGCGGGCGGGAAGGTGGTGCTTCCCGGATTCGTCCAGACCCATATTCATCTGTGCCAGACTCTGTTCCGGGGGCGGGCGGATGATATGGCCCTGATCGATTGGCTGCGCAAGCGGATATGGCCCTTGGAGGCGGCTCACGACAATGACTCGGTCTATTTCTCCGCCTTGTTGGGGTTGGGGGAGCTGATCCGCAGCGGAACCACCACGATCCTGGACATGGAGACGGTCCATCATACGGAATCCGCCTTCCTGGCCATCCAAGCCAGCGGGATGCGTGCCTTGTCGGGTAAGGTCATGATGGACCATGGCACGGAGGTTCCGGCGGCGCTGCAAGAGAAGACGGAGGAATCGCTCGCGGAGAGCGTACGGCTTCTGGAGCGCTGGAATGGGGCGGCCGGAGGCAGGATCTCTTACGCCTTTTGTCCCCGCTTCGTGGTCTCGTGCACGGAGGAGCTGCTGATCGGGGTCCGGGACTTGTCGGCTAAGTACGGCGTTATGGTGCACACCCACGCCTCGGAGAATGAGACGGAGATTGCGCTGGTGGAGGCGGAACGGGGGATGCGCAATGTGGTGTATCTGGACCACATCGGACTGGCGCGGCCCAATCTGATCCTGGCTCACAGCATCTGGCTCGACGAGGAGGAGAAGCGGATCATCCGGGAGCGGGGCGTGAAGGTGACCCACTGTCCGGGCTCCAACCTGAAGCTGTCCTCCGGCATCGCTTCCGTTCCGGGCCTCTTGGCGGACGGGGTGCCGGTGGGCATCGGCGCCGACGGAGCTCCCTGCAACAATAATCTGGACATGTACCAGGAGATGCGGCTGACCGCTCTTATCCACAAGGTGCAGCATGGGCCCACCGCCATGGATGCCAGAACCGTCCTTCGGATGGCCACCATGGGCGGCGCCAGGGTGCTGGGGCTGGAGGACTCCATCGGCAGCGTCGAGGTGGGGAAGCTGGCGGACCTGCAGCTTCTGGATCTGAATGACTTCCATGTCTACCCCTCCTTCGATGCCGACCTATACTCCCGCGTGGTCTACGCTGCGACCCGGGGGGATGTGGACACGGTCCTAATCGACGGAGAAACGGTCATGAGGGATAAGAGGGTTCGGACCATCGACAAGGATTATGTGCTCCGGGAATCGGACCGTGCGTTGAAGCGCCTGCTGACCCGGATCTAGTGGCGGCCGGCAATCGGGCAACCGGGAGGTGAAGTCATGAAGGTGGCGGGTCTGTATCTGGCCGCGGGGAAGGGCTCCCGCATGGGCAAGAGAAAGCAGGATCTGGCATGGACGGGAGCTCTACGCATGGGCGGCGCCGGGTTGGAGGCGATGATGGAGCTCGGGCTCGGGGCTGTAGCGGTTGTAGTGCGGACGGATGATCCGCTGCACTGGCTCCCCCTTGAACCGAGGAGAGTGGCTGTGCAAGCATACGATCGAGAGGCGCCGGCGGCGCCTTGGGTGATCGTCCCCTGCGAGGAGGCGGAGCAAGGACTGTCCCATTCGTTACGGAGGGGGCTACAAGCGCTGGAGGCTTGGGCGCCCGACGCTGTGCTCGTTCAGCTGGCCGATCAGCCCTTCGTTACGGCGGAGTGGCTGTGCGGGCTGCTGTCGATGTATCGGAGCCGGCCGGGTCTGCAGTACGCCGCGAGCGGCATTGGAGAAGCGGCTACTCCTCCCGCGGTATTGTCGTGGCGGATGTGCGCCGATGCCATGAAGCTGTTGACCGGAGACCGGGGGGCGGGGGTGCTGATCGCCTCAGGCCGCTATGCGGGCCGGGTGGCGGTTCCTGCGGATCCGGGAATGCTGTTCGATGTGGATACGCCGGAGGATCTGGCGGCTGCACGCGTACGGGCAGGAGCGATGGGGAGTATTCCAGGGGTGGAATGAAGCGGAAAATCGGAGTATTGTCAGTATAACTAACACAAACCAGACGATTTTTATGCGAGATGCATAAATTTCGTCTATTTTTTTGTCAATGAACACAAAACGGTGTTATAATAATTGACGTAAACATAACATTTTCATATAGTGATTCTAAGATTTTTTGGAGAATAAACCAAACCTGACAAGGAGGCGTCGGTATGGAGGGCATTCATGAACTGTTTCAAAGGTGGCATGCGGGGGATCAGGAGCGGTATGCAGTGGCCACTCTGCTTGCGGTTAAGGGTCATTCCTACCGGAAGCCCGGCGCCCTCATGCTGTTCGGAAGCGACGGTCCTGCAGCCGGAGTCTTAAGT
This sequence comes from Oryzibacillus soli, assembly GCF_051594765.1. Lineage (NCBI taxonomy): Bacteria > Bacillati > Bacillota > Bacilli > Caryophanales > Paenibacillaceae > Oryzibacillus > Oryzibacillus soli. The sequence goes on along the minus strand of NZ_JBPPGJ010000004.1, from coordinate 15,546 downwards.
CCGGGCTGTCTGGAGGCGGACCTGGCGGAGCATGCGCGAGCGGTGATCGAGAGCGGCCACGCGGCCACGGTTACCTACGATTTGGATGAAACGGAGGATCCCGTATGGGGGGAGCCGGCATTCTGCGGAGGCTCGGTCACGGTGCTGCTGGAGCCGCTGGAGGGGGAGCTGAAGGAGGCGCTGCTCCAGCTCCGGTATTGGATCGACCAGGGCAAGGAGGTCGTCTTCAACCGTATTCTGGATCACCGGGGCCGGGTGCAGGCGTACCGGCTCATTGAAGAGGGCGGGACCAGCAAACGGTTCGGCCGGGTGGTTCGCTCGTATTGGACCTGGTCGGCCCGATACGGTCCCAAGCCTCGGATCCTTCTCTTCGGAGGAGGGCCGGAACGGCTTCCCGTAGCGGAGCTGGCGGTTCAATCGGGCTTCCAGGCTGTCTTGGCCGATTGGCGGGAACGAAGCGGCGGCCCGGAGCAGGAAGCGGCCGATATCAGCCGGGTCCTTGCTCCCGTAACGGAGCTGATCGATGCGGTAAAGCCGGGACCGCGGGACCGGGTTCTGCTGTTAAGTCATCATTATCAGCATGACCGAAGCCTGCTGGAGCAGCTTGTTGCCCTGCCGGTCCGATATATTGGGATCCTGGGATCCCGGATGCGGGTGTCCAGGCTGCTGGAGAATCTGGCTGCACCGGAGGATCCCCGGATCCATGGGCCGGTCGGCTTGGCCATCGGGGCGGAGGGTCCCATGCAGATCGCAGTCAGCATCGTCGCGGAGCTCATCGCCGATGCGGCATCGGAAGCGCGCAGCGGGACTGCAGGCGGGATCCGGGACGGCCGGCAGACGCGCAGGAGCGTCGGGGACCGGCAGATGCTTCGAAGCTGTCCGGTGAAGGACGTGAAATAGGACGAAGGGGAATCTGCAGGAGGTGGAGCAGCATGGCGATGGAATCGGAACGGTTGTCCGCCGGGGGGAAGAAGACGGTGCTCTGGCGGCCGAATACCCTGGAGGAAGCGTGGCAATGCAAGCGCCGGTTCGGGGAGGCAGCCTTGTATGTGGCCGGAGGAACCTGGCTGCGGACCCGTTGGGAGGCGGAGCTTGCTCCGATGCCGGAGCATGTGGTCAGCCTGGAGAGCATTGCGGCTCTTCGATCTCTGCATCTTCAGCGGGACGGTCATCTGACAGTGGGCTCGGCTGTTCGGATGGCGGAGCTCCTGAAGCACGAGGCGGTGCGGTTTGCCAGTCCGCTTCTGCGGATGGCTGCTGCCAAGATCGCCGCTCCCTCGGTAAGGAATCAGGCGACGGTCGGGGGAAACGTGATGACGGGGACCGGAGATCTGCTGCCGGCGCTTCTGGCCTCGGATGCCGTGCTTATGGTGTACGACGGCAGAAGGACGGACCGGATACCGGTCTCGGATTGGCTCTCCCTATCCTTTCGTCCCGCGGAGCTGCTGCTGGTTGGCATGAAGCTGCCTGCCCTGCCGGCTTCTGCAGTTCCCTTCTTCCACAAGATCGGAAGAAGAGAGCGGTTCTCCCCGGCGGTGCTGACGGTGTCCGGCTGGTTCCAGACCGGGGAGGGAGGACGGATCGACGAGGTGAGGCTGGCGGCGGGCGGCGGTTCCATGCGGCCGCTGCGGCTCAAGCGGTCGGAGGAGGTGGCCCGCTGGAGTCATCCGGACCAGGCGGCCCCGGGTGTTTACCTGGCGGTAGAAGCGGAGATGCCGGATTTCAGCGATGATTATGCGCCGGCGGTCTACCGCAAGCGGACGGCGGCCAATCTGACGGCGGCGGAGCTGTACCGGCTGGGGCGAAGAGGAGGTGACGGCCATGAGGATGGATCGTGATACCCATAAGGACCGATGGATGATTCGGCCCGACGGGAAGGACAAGGTGACCGGCAAGCTCCGGTACCTGACGGACTTGAGCGTGCCCGGTATGCTCTATGGAAGAGTGCTCCGCAGCCGGCATCCCCATGCTCTGATCCTGGCGGTGGATACGCGGGAGGCAAAGGCGGTGCCGGGGGTGCTGGCGGTGCTGACGGCCAAGGACGTGCCGGGCTGGAACCGTTTCGGCATCTCCAAGCCGGACCAGCCGGTCTTCTGCGACACCCGGGTCCGCAACGTCGGAGACGCCGTAGCGGCGGTGGCGGCGGAGTCGCCAGAAGCGGCGGAAGCCGCCCTCCGGCTGATCCGGGTGGACTACGAGCCTCTCCCCGGCGTCCACGACCCGGAGAAGGCGTTGGAGGCGGATGCGGTGAAGCTGCATCCGGAGGGGAATCTCCTTCACTCCACGTCCGTCTCGAAGGGGGAAGTGGAGTCGGCCTGGGCCTCCTGCGTCCATATCGTGGAGGAAACCTATTATACCCCCCGGCAGCTTCATCTCTATATGGAAACAGAGGGCGGACTCTTCGTTCCCGAGGAGAACGGCAGACTTACGGTGTACTCGCCCACACAGCACGGGTACAAGGACCGGATGCAGCTGGCCCGGATTCTGGCCGTGCCCGAGCCCTCCATCCGGGTGGTGTCGAGCCCCATCGGCGGCTCCTTCGGCGGTAAGGATGAGCTGAACATTCAACCTTACGGCGCTCTGCTGGCCTTGGCCACGGGGCGTCCGGTGAAGATTCACAACAGCCGGCGGGAATCCATGCGGACCAGCATCAAGCGGCACCCGATGAAGATCCGGATGAGAACAGGGGCAGATGCGGAGGGGCGGCTCATCGCCCATGAGGTCCATATTCTGGCCGATACGGGGGCCTATGCCACCTTGGGGCGGGAGGTGCTCCAATTCGCAACGGAGCATGCGGCGGGGGCTTACCGCATTCCCCACGTGGAGATCCGGGGGCGCAGCGCCTATACCAACAACGGGGTGGCCGGCGAGTACCGGGGCTTCGGCGGCAACCAGGTGATCTTCGCCGTCGAAGGGCAGATGGACCGCCTTGCGGAGAAGCTGGGAATGGACCCGTGGGAATTCCGGCGGCTCAATCTTCGGCACCGGGACGATCCGGGGCCCTTGGGGCAGATCATCGTACCGACGGACGGAGCGCTACAGGTGTGGGAGAAGGCGGCGGCCTCGCCGCTGATGAAGCTCCGGGGCATGCCGGAGCGGGGGGAACTGCCGTGGCTGCGCCGAGGCGTGGGGGCAGCCGTGGTCATGCACGGCGGCGGCCTGGGCCATGGGATCCCGGATCCCGCCGGTGGGCGGCTCTCCCTGACCCGGGACGGCCGCATCGAAGCCGCCTTCGGCTTCGAGGAGTTCGGTCAAGGGATCCTGTCCGTGCTGACGCTGCTCGTGAAGGAGCGGTTCGGCTGCAGCGCGGAGGACATCCAGATCGCCATCGGCGATACGGACGCCGTCCCTCATACGGGCTCCGCCACCGCTTCCCGGGCGACGGCCATGGCCTGGCAGGCGCTGCAGAAGCTGGCGCCGGACTTCGAAGATAAGGTGCTGGGAGCGGCGGCCAAGCGGACGGGAAGGCCGTCCTCCTCCATGCGGCTGGGACCAGGCGGGATCTGGCTGAAGGAGGTGCGGGAGGAGGGTGCGGACGAGATGGGGCCGGTGATGACCTACGCCGCCTTAAGCGGCTGGCTGGGGGAGCCCGTGGTCTCGGAGACCACCTTCGCCTTTCCCGTCACGCCGACGCCGGATCCGGTGCCGGGCTCCCATTTTCTCTACACGTACGGCTCTGTGGTGGTAGAGGTGGAGGTGAACCTCCTGACCGGCAAGGTCCAGGTGCTGCGGACCGATCATGCGGTGGCGGCGGGTCCGGTGGTGAATCCCATGGGCTTCCTCGGACAGATCGAAGGCGGCAGCATCATGGCACTAGGCTTTACCTTGACCGAGGACGTCGTGATGCAGGAAGGGGAGTATGTTCGCGGACAGCTGGACACTTATATGATTCCGACTGTGGCGGATATCCCGGAGGTGGTGCGGGTCGAAGCGGTGGAAGAGCTGCCCGAAGGGGATGCTTTTGGTCCCCGGGGCGTCGGGGAGATCGGGACCGTGGCGCTTGCCCCGGCAGTGGCGGCCGCGATCCGGGATGCCTGCGGCCAATGGGTGGAGCGCCTGCCGGTGAAGCCGGAGCGGTTGGCGGCAAGCTGGATGGAAGTCATGGAAAAGGGAGTGACGGTATGATGATCGAAACCGGATTCCGGTTGGCCTGTACGATCAACGGCATAGAGGTGAAGCGGACTGTGGGGCCCATGACCCGGGTGCTGGACCTTCTCCGGTCGGATCTGGGTCTGACGGGAACCAAGCCGGGCTGCGAGGCGGGCCGCTGCGGCGCTTGTATGGTGCTGGTGGACGGGGAGCCGATGAACGCCTGCCTGCTCATGGCCTATCAGATTGACGGCAAGAGCATCGTCACCTCGGAGGGTGTGGCGGAGGAAGAGCTTCATCCGATCCAGACGGCGCTTCTCGAGGAGGGCGGGCTGCAATGCGGCTATTGCACGCCGGGGATGGTGGTCAGCCTGAAGGGCTTGTTCGACCGGGAGGCGGCGCCCACCCGCGAAGAGATTCTGGAGGCGTTAAGCGGCAACTTATGCCGGTGCACCGGCTATGAAGGGATCCTGAGAGCCGCGGTCCGGCTGGCGACGGGGTGCAAGGTGGAATAGACGGAGGAAACGACCGGAGTCCGCAGACAGGCTCGAGATGCGCGATGACCACAGAGAGAAGGAACGTCCCTAGCGTTCCAACCATAGGGAGGAAACCTGCATATGAGAAAAGGGTTGCTGTTGTTGGTTGCATTCGCGCTTGTTCTTGTTACGGCCTGTTCCAGCGATGCAGGCTCCTCCGGAACGTCTTCTCCCGCAGCCACGGCTGCGGCTCTCAGCCCGGCGGCTTCGCCGCAAGCGGGGATCGGGAAGCCGAGAGTCGCTTTCGTCTATCTCGGGGTACCCGGGGACGGCGGCTGGACCTTCGAGCATGACAAGGGCCGCTTGATGATGGAGAAGGAGCTGGGGATCAAGGCCACCTTCGTGGAGAATGTCCCCGAGGGTCCCGACGCCGAACGCGTCTTTACGGAGCTGGCGGAGAAGAACGATGTGGTCATCGGCACGAGCTTCGGCTACATGGACTATATGGTGAACGTGGCGAAGAAGTTCCCCAAGGTGAAGTTCCTCCACGCCACCGGCTACAAGACGGCCGCCAATCTGGCAACCTACATGGGCCGCGAATACCAGAGCGCCTACCTGGTCGGCATGGCGGCCGGCAGGATGACCAAGAACAACAAGCTGGGCTATGTGGGGGCCTATCCGATTCCGGAAGTCATCTATACGATCAACGCCTTCACGCTGGGCGCCCAAAGCGTCAATCCCAACGCAGAGGTCAGCGTGGTATGGAGCAATACCTGGTACGATCCGGCGACGGAGCGCCAGGCGGCCATCAGTCTGCTGGATAAGGGCGTCGACGTTCTGGCGGCCTACCAGGATTCCCCGGCCAGCATTCAAGCGGCGGCGGAACGGAGCGTCTGGGGAATCGGCAACGACTCCGACATGAGCCGCTTCGCGCCGGACTTCTATATCTCGAACCCGATGTGGAACTGGGGACCGTACTACGTGAAGACCGTAAAGGCCGTCATGGACGGCACCTGGAAATCGGAGAGCTATTGGGGACCCATGAAGGACGGCATTACCGACATCGCACCCTTCGGCAAAAACGTGCCCCAGGACGTCAAGGACTTGGTGCAGAAGAAGAAGGATGAGATTTTGGGCGGCTCCTTCGAGGTCTTCAAGGGCCCGATCTCCAATCAGGACGGCAAGGAAGTGGTGCCAGCCGGCCAGACGATGAAGGACGAGGACATCCTGAACATGACCTGGTTCGTCAAGGGCATTAAGGGGACGATCCCGAAATGAGGACCTTGGTGGAGGATCCCGCGCTCTCGGGCCGGTGGCACCCGGCGGCGAGAAGCGCAGACGTCGGAACGGAGCCCGTACCCGTTACTGTCCTCGGCGTGAAGCTTGTTCTGTTCCGCAGCTCCCAAGGGGTGCACGCCTTCCGCGATCTGTGCGTGCACCGGGGAGTCCCCCTCTCCCTGGGCCGGGTGGAGGGAGAGGAGCTCGTATGCGCGTACCACGGCTGGCGGTACGATACGTGCGGCGCCTGCGTATGGATTCCGGCGCTGCCGGAAGGGCAGGCCATTCCGTCCAAGGCCAGGACGGCCGCATACGGGTGTATGGAACGGGAAGGGCTGGTCTGGGTCTGTATCGGGGAGCCCGAGGCTCCGGAGCCGGAGCTGTCCGGTCTGATCGACCGGGAGCTGCTGTCCATCCTGATGGGCCCATATCCGGTTCAGGCATCGGCCCCCCGGGTGATCGAGAATTTCCTCGATGTCTCCCATTTGATGTTCGTTCACGAGGGGCTGTTGGGTGACAGCGCCCATGCTGAGATCGGCGAATACCAGATGACGTCCGGGGCGGACGGGATTCTCCGGTCCGACGAGATCGAGATCTACCAGCCGGACCCGGACGGAAGAGGTCTAGGCGTCACAAACCGCTATATATATGAAATCATAAGCCCCCTCTTCGTCAGGCTGACGAAGCGCACGGCCGGCACCGATGAGGTGTTCCACCTGTTCCTGATGGTGAACCCGGATTCAGAGACCGCCTGCACCGCCTATATGCTCCAGCTCCGGAATTATGCTCCGGAGGTGCCGGACCAGGTCTTCATCGATTTCCAGGACCGGCTCCTGGAGCAGGACAAACGGATCGTGGAGAACCAGAAGCCGGAGCTGCTTCCGTTGGATCTCCAGGCGGAGCTGCACCTGAAGTGCGACCGGGTCAGCATCGCGTACCGCAAATATTTGTTGGATGCGGGCGTCACGTTCGGCACCGAGTGAGGGAGAAGGAGGAGCCCGTATGAAACGAAGCATCGGACCATTCAAAAGAGAGCCCTTGGCTGACGTCCTGCCGGAGCTTCTGGCAACAGCAAGGGGAGAGCGGCCGGCCACGCTGGTGGTGAAGAACGGCAACCTGGTCAATGTCTGCTCCGGGGAGGTTCTCCCGGGCATGTCCGTGGCGGTCTGCGGCTCCCGGATCGCCTATGTGGGCAAGGACGTCAGCCGTTATATCGGAGGAGAGACGGTCGTCATCGATGCGGCCGGTCGGTATGTCACGCCTGGACTGCTCGATGGTCATTGCCATATCGAGAGCGCCCAGATGACGGCCGGTCCCTTCGCAAGAGCCGTATTGCCTCACGGGACGACGGGAGGCTTCTTCGATCCCCACGAGATCGTCAACGTGCTGGGGTTGGATGGGCTCCGGCTTCTCCTGGAGGAGGCGCGGGGGACGCCGCTGGCGGCATACCTGCAGGTGCCCTCCTGCGTGCCGTCCACCGGTCCCGAGCTGGAGACCTCCGGAGCATCCATCGGACCGGCGGAGGTGGCGGAGGCCTTCACCTGGGGGCCGGACGTCATAGCGTTGGGCGAGGTGATGAATTTCCCGGGCGTCGTATACGGCGACGGCAAGATGATCGGGGAGATCCAAGCCACCCTCCGCGCAGGCAAAATCGTAGACGGCCACTTCACCTGGCCGGCCTCCGATTGGCGGCTGCCAGTCTATGCGGCCGCCGGCATCACCGGCGATCACGAGTGCGTGACCCCGGAGGATGTAGTGGAGCGCGTGCGGCTCGGCATGTACGCGAAGCTGCGGGAGGCCTCCGCCTGGCAGGATGTGGCCCGGACGATCCGGGCCCACACGGAGCTCGGCATCGCCGCCCGGCGGATCCTCCTGGTGACGGACGACCGAAGCTCCGTCTCTATCCTGGAGGAGGGGCACATGGATCATGTTCTCCGGGTAGCGATCCGTCAAGGGCTCAACCCGGTGACGGCATTCCAGATGGCGACGCTCAATACGGCGGAGCGCTTCGGAGTGTCGCAGGATGTGGGCTCCGTCACCCCCGGCCGCTATGCGGATCTGCTGATCCTGGACGGACCGCTCGCGGACGTGAAGCCGGCTGTGACCATCGCGGCGGGGCGGGTGGCGGCCGAGAACGGGCGGATGACGGCGGAGTGGGAGCCTTACGTATTCCCGGCCGCGGCCAAAGCCACGGTGAAGCTGGCGCCGGACTTCTCGGAGAAGGACTTCGCCGTTGCGGCCCCCATCTCTTCCGGCATGGCTACAGCCCGTGCCATCCAGGTGCTGGAGAACCATGCGGAGACCCGGGAAGCCTTCGTCAGGATCCCCGTTGAGAACGGTTCGGCCAAGATCGCTCCGGCCTCGGGCTTGTGCAAGATGGCCGTGGTCGAACGGCATCATGGAAGCGGAGCCCGCTCGGTGGGCTTCGTCACCGGCCTCGGCTTCCGTCAGCCGGCGGCCATCGCCATGACCGTAGCCCATGACAGCCACAATCTGCTGGTCATCGGCAGCGACGACGGCCGGATGGCCGAAGCGGCCAACGCGGTGGTCCGCGCCCAAGGCGGCATCGCGGTGTCGCTGGCGGACGGCTCGCTGACGCTTCTTCCGCTGCCTGTGGCGGGGCTGATGTCCGATTCGCCTCCGGAGGAGGTGGCCGCCGGTTACAAGGCGGTGGGTGATGCTCTTGCAGAGGCGGGCTGTAAGCTGAATGCGGCGCTGATGACCATCTCGCTGCTGGCGCTGGTCGTCATTCCCGAGCTCCGGCTGTCGGATCAGGGACTGGTCAAGATTTCGCCGGAGGGCATCCGCAAGGTGCCGCTCTTCGTAGAGGAGGAAGCGGAATGGGCCGATGGACGCTGCGTGAGCTGAACGGCTGGGACCGGGAGGAATTCGCGGCCCGACTGGGAGGCCTCTTCGAGCACTCCCCCTGGGTGGCCGAGGAGGCCTGGCTGAGCCGCCCCTTCTCCAGTGCGGAGGAGCTTCACGGCGCCATGCTTCAGGTGGTGGACGAAGCCGGCGGGGAGGCGCAGCTGACACTGCTTCGGGCCCATCCGGATCTGGGCGCCCGGATTGCCATGACGGACGACTCCCGAAAGGAGCAGTCCGGCGCAGGGCTGGACCGGCTGGATCGCCGTGAGTACAGGTATCTGTTAGCTTTGAACCGGCTGTACAAGGCCAAGTTCGGCTTCCCCTTCATCATCGCGGTGAAAGGGAAGAGCAAGGAGGACATCATCGCCTCCATGAGGGAGCGCTGCCGCAGCGGACGGGAAGCCGAGCTGGCGCGGGCGCTTCAGGAGGTAGGCCGTATCACCCGGTTCCGGCTGGAGGATGCGGTGTCGCCAGATTAACGGAGGCAGCCGAGGCCTATGCCGGAAGAGCGGCCTGCCGGGGAGGAATGGAGGAAGTCGGATGGGAGGCTGCATCACCACACACGCGTTGGACTTATCCAAGGGTAAGCCGGCCGCCGGCTTAAAGGCGGAGCTTTGGTTCGCTGGCCCGGGGGGAGAGGCGGACGGCACCCTGTGGCAACGGCTGGCAACCGTTACCCTGAACCGGGACGGCAGGGCGGAAGCCCCGCTGGCCTCCGGGCTTGCGGCAGGGGTGTATGAGCTGCGCTTCGGCGCAGGCGATTATTTCGGCTCGGAAGCAAGCGGCTTTCTGGGAACGGTGCCCGTCCGATTTACGGTGACCGATCCGGAGAGCCATTATCATATTCCTCTCCTGGTATCGCCGGGAGGCTACAGCACTTATAGGGGAAGCTGAACGGAAGGAAGACCCTTGGAGCGGGCTTCGGCCCTTTCAAGGCTGCCATGACGCTGTCCATGGGAGGACATCGCTATTTCAGGATAGGGGTGGAAGCATGGGATGGAGCTTGGATCGGATCGTGAAGAACGGAAGAGTGTTGATAGCGGATGACATGATGGAGTGGGACATCGGCATCAAGGATGGGCGGATTGCCCGTCTGGCGCCCTCGATTCCGGCGTCGGAGGCGAAGGAGAGGCCGGTTGACGCGGGCGGCTGCTGGGTGCTACCCGGGGTGGTGGACGCCCACGTCCACTTGAATGAGCCCGGAATGGGACATTGGGAGGGCTTCGCCGCCGGCTCGTCAGCTCTGGCAGCGGGCGGGGTGACGACGTACATCGATATGCCGCTGAACGGACTGCCGCCCACCGTGGATCTCCGGGCGCTGGAGCTGAAGCTGAAGGCGGCGTCGGAAGCGGGTTCGGCCGTCGACTATGCCCTGTGGGGCGGCTTGGTGCCCGGCAATCTGGACCGGCTGGAGGAGCTCCACCGGGCGGGGGTGGCCGGGTTTAAGGCTTTCCTGTCTGCGCCCGGCGGAGAGGGCGAGGAGGCCTTCCGCGAGGTGGACGACGTGACGCTCTTCGAAGGCATGGCCCGGATCGCCAAGCTGGGCGGGGTGCTGGCGCTCCACGCGGAGAGCGAGTCCATCACCTCCAGATTGGGCTCCCGGGCGGTGGCGGAAGGCCGGCTGTCCGCCCGCGATTTCGCCGCCTCCCGTCCGGTGCTGGCCGAGGTGGAGGCCGTGGGCAGAGCCCTGCTCTTCGCCGAGATGACCGGATGTGCCGTCCACTTCGTCCACATCAGCTCGGCCTCCGCGGTGGAACGGATCCACAAGGCCCGCGAGCACGGACTGAACGTATCGGTGGAGACGTGCCCCCACTATCTGGCCTTGAAAGAGGAGGATATGGAGGAGCTGGGACCCGTCGCCAAGTGTGCGCCTCCTCTGCGTTCGGAGCGGGAGCAGGAGAAGCTGTGGGACGCGGTCCGCAAAGGCCGGATCGATCTCATCGCATCGGATCACTCCCCCTGTCCGACGGAGCTGAAGACAGTGGGCGAAGGCGGGTTCTTCGGCGCTTGGGGAGGCATCTCCGGGGCGCAGAGCACGCTGGAGCTGATGGTGACGGAGGGGACCCTGAAGCGGGGCATCCCGCTGTCCCGAATCAGCAGGATGCTATCCTATGCGCCGGCCCGGCGGTTCGGCCTCTATCCCCGCAAGGGGGCGATTGCCGTAGGCGCAGACGCGGATCTGGTGCTGCTGGACCCGAACCGCAGCTATACGCTGCAGCCGGAGCATCTCTTGTACCGCCACCGGCACAGCCCTTATATCGGCTATACCTTCGGCGCCCGGGTGACGGCTACCCTGTGCCGGGGGGTTATGGTTTACGAGTTGGACCGGGGGATCTTGGCTCCGGGAAAGGGGACGTGGCTCCGCCACGGTGGCCCCGCACATACGACAGGAAGGGTGGATGCAGGATGAATCCGAAGGAGATCCGGCGGGGTGCAGCGCCCGTACGGGACCGGTATGTACTGGCCGGCACCGCGCACCGCAGATGGAACCGCGAGGAATTGGCCAAGGACGCAGAAGCGTGGATTGCGTGGCTGGCACAATACGGGGGAGAAGAAGGAGGCGGGGTGACTCGTCTCCTGTACGATAAGGCTTGGCAGAGCGCCCGTGCGGCCTTGGCCGACCGGATGGGGGAGATGGGCTTCTCGGTCCGGGCCGACCGGACCGGCAATACCTTCGGCAGGCTGGAAGGCACAAGCGGGAACCCGGGCGCCATCGGGGTTGGCTCCCACTTCGATACGGTCCGCAGCGGCGGCCGGTATGATGGAGCTTACGGCATCGTGGCCGGCCTGATGGCGGCGGATCTGCTCCGCCGATTGTACGGCCCGCCCGTACGCAGCATCGAAGTGGCCGCCTTCTGCGAAGAGGAGGGAAGCCGCTTCCCGTTGGCGTACTGGGGCTCCGGCTCTCTGACCGGAGCGCGGACGCATGCGGATATCGCCGCGCTGAAGGACCCGGAAGGCATCCGCTTCCCGGAAGCGATGGCCGCCGCCGGCTTCGGCCGGGAGGATCAGCCCGAGCCCTGCGGGACGGATTGGACCCATTATCTGGAGGTCCATATCGAACAGGGGCCGGTGCTGGAGGCCGAAGGCTTGTCCATCGGCATCGCCGAAGTCATCGTCGGACAGAAGCGGTTCGCCTTCACCGTCCGAGGCAGCGCCAACCATGCGGGTACGACCCCGATGGGACAGCGCTCCGACGCCTTGGCGGGAGCGGCGGCCATGGCCGTGGCGCTGGAGGACATGGCGCTCTTGAACGGCGAGCCCTTGGTCGCAACGGTCGGACGGATGGAGGTCTACCCCAATACGCCCAACGTGGTGCCGGGCGAGGTCCGGTTCACCGCCGACGTCCGGCATTCGGACGGAGAAGCCTTGGAGGCCTTCTGCGACCGGATGGAGGAGCGGTTTCGCCGCATTGCGGAAGCCCGGGGACTGTCCCTGGAGTCGTCGCTGTGGGTGAATACCGCGCCGGTGCCCTTGGACGCCGTGCTGGCGGCCAAGGTGGAGCGGTCGGCCCTGGCCTGCGGCATGAAGTACCGCCGCATGCCCAGCGGAGCCGGCCACGATGCCCAGATGATCCAGGCCGTATGCCCGTCGGCTCTGGTGTTCGTACCGAGCCGGGGCGGCATCAGCCATTCGCCCGAGGAATACACGGCACCCGAGCATCTCGCAGAGGGCGTGCTGGTCCTGACCGATCTTCTGTACAAGCTGGCGTACGAGGTGAGGACCACATGAGACGGATTCCCGACTGGTCGCCGCCCTTGCGCACCATCATGACCCCGGGACCGGTGGAGGTGGACCCGCGAGTCCTGCGGGCCTTATCCTATCCGATCCTGGGGCAGTTCGATCCCGCGTTCACCGGCTTGATGAATGAAACGATGGAGCTGCTCCGGGAGCTGTTCGAGACCGGTAACCGGTGGGCCTTCCCCATCGACGGGACCTCACGGTCGGGCATTGAGGCGGTGCTCTGCAGCACCATCGAGCCCGGAGATAAGGTTCTGGTGCCGATCTTCGGCCGGTTCGGCTACCTTCTCCAAGAAATCGCAGAGCGATGCGGTGCGGATACCGTCGTGCTGGAGAAGGAGTGGGGGACGGTCTTCGATCCGGAGGAGGTCATCCGGGCCATCCGGAAGGAGCGCCCCCGGATCGTGGCCATCGTCCACGGAGAGACGTCTACGGGCCGGATGCAGCCCTTGGAGGAGATCGGACGGGCATGCCGGGAGCTGGATGTGCTCCTCATCGTGGATGCGGTGGCCACCATCGGCGGCGTGCCGGTCCGGACGGAGGACTGGATGCTGGACGCCGTCATCGGCGGCACGCAAAAATGCCTCTCCGTTCCTTCGGGCCTGGCCCCCGTCACCTACAACAGCCGCGTGGAGGAGAAGGTCCTCCGCCGCAAGAAGATCGAGCGGGGCATCGCTCCTCCGGGAACCGTATGGGAGCCGGCAGGGATTCCGGTGCGAAGCAACTACTTCGATCTCGGCATGCTGCAGGACTATTGGAGTCCCGCGCGCTTGAACCATCATACGGAGGCCACCTCCATGCTCTACGCGCTCCGGGAGGGGCTCCGGATCGTGCTGGAGGAGGGGCTGACGGAACGGTTCGCCCGGCACCGTCTCCAGGAGCGGGCGCTTATGGCGGGGCTACAGGCTATGGGGCTGCCGCTGTACGGCGATCCGTCCTGCAAGCTGCCGGTGGTCACGTGCGTGGAGATCCCGGACGGAATCCCCGACGAGCCGGTCCGGGGCATGCTGCTGGAGCACTTCGATATGGAGATCGCCGGCTCCTTCGGACCGTTGAAGGGCCGGATCTGGCGGATCGGCACCATGGGCTTCAGCGCCCGGAAGTCCAATGTCCTCCGCTTCCTCGGCGCTTTCGAAGCCGTGCTGCTCCATCAGGGCCTGAAGCTCCCGGCCGGAGAGGGTGTCCAAGCGGCGCTTGGCGTCTACGGCACACCGGGGTGATGCGCTCTTCGTCCTACTATTCTTTTATATCCAAACGGCAGGCCGGGTAAGTTCCGGGATGCCGTTTTGGCGTTCCGGGGCCGATCCATTTAACATGGCGTTCCGATTGTGGTATAACGGAATAGATGCTTTCCCTATCGAACGTATAAAAATATCCTGCTTATCTCCGATTATGAACAGGAGAGTTCAGCCATGACGACGGCGCAGCAGCTAGGCACCATGCTCATTCCTTTATTTGCGGGCATTATGGTTATTTTTTTGAGAATGAGGGCATCCGGCAAGCCCACGAACCTTCGGAAGATCATCATTCCTCCCATCGGCATGTCGACGGGCTTCATGATGTTCGTAGCGCCGCAGACCCGAATACCTTGGACCTGGGGCCTCACGGCCTTCCTGGCGGGAGCGGTGCTTTTCTCCTACCCGCTGATCCGCAGCACGCGATTAGAGCTGACGGACGGCATCGTTTACCTCCAGCGCTCCAAAGCGTTCCTCTGGATCATCATCGGCATGCTGGCGATCCGGATCGCCCTGCACGATTGGGTGGAGCAGCATATCACCGTCGTGCAGACCGGTGCCGTCTTTTACCTCCTGGCGTTCGGGATGATTCTGGTGTGGCGTGCCGCCATGCTGAAGGCGTTCCTGAATCTGACCGGAGGACGCATCAAAGGATAAGATCTACTTGTGTCAGGAGGAATACCGGATGAAGCTCAGTATCTTGGATCATACCCAGATCAGCGAGGGGCGCTCCGTGGCGGATGCGCTCTCCGAATCGCTGCAGCTGGCGCAGGAAGCCGAACGGCTGGGCTACCGCCGGTTCTGGATGTCCGAGCACCACGGCTCCAAGGCTCTGGCATCCTCCAGCCCGGAGGTGCTGGCGGCCCACATTGCGGCAGGCACATCGACGATCCGCGTCGGTACCGGCGGGGTGATGCTGCCTCATTACAGTGCATACAAGGCTGCGGAAAACTTCCGCCTGCTGGAGGCCCTCCATCCCGGACGTATCGACATGGGACTGGGGCGGGCTCCGGGAGGCATGCCTCTTGCCAGCCGGGCTCTGCAGGAAGGCAAAGCCTCCTCCGTACACGAATATCCTAGGCAAGTGGCGGACTTGATCGGATATCTTCGGGACAGCTTGCCCGAGGGACACCGTTTCTCAGGACTGACGGCGGCTCCGATCGTCCCGACCGTGCCGGAGATGTGGCTACTGGGCTCCAGCGGGGAGAGTGCTAGGCTTGCCGCGGAGCTGGGGGTCTCCTTCGCGTTCGCCGAGTTTTTCGGATCTCCAGGAGGGGAGGCGGCCATTCGTCATTACAAGGAGCGGTTCCGCCCTTCCGCCATACAGCAGGAGCCCCGGTCGATGATTGCCGTTCTGGCCATCTGCGCCGATACCCGGGAAGAAGCGGAGCACCTCGCCTCCTCCCAGGAGCTGTTCTTTCTCCGGCTGACCCGGGGTCAGGAGCTGCCTTGGATCCCGTCGGTCGAGACGGCGCTCTCGTATCCCTATACCCCTTTCGAACAGTCCGAGCTGGAGGAGAAGCGGAGACACCGCAACGTCGGGACGCCGGAAGAGGTAAAGGCGAAGCTGGAGGCGCTCAGCGCCCGCTATGATGCCGACGAATTAATGGTGGTGGTGCCGGTGCATGACTTTGAAGCAAGGCTGCGGTCCATCCGCCTGTTGGCGGAAGTGTTCGGAATGGGTTGAAACGGTTTGAAGCCGGTCCGGTTGGACCGGCTTTTTTGTATAAGAAAACCCCCAGTTCGACTGGGGGTTCAGGAAGCTTATAGCTATGAGTAGTCAATCCTTTGAACTCGATGATAAAATTTTAGCCGGTCTGCCAACCGCTAAAAAGTATCGAAGGAGAACAAAGGATGGA